>DATJPX010000012.1:0-46994 GCA_035506155.1 Anaerolineales bacterium | reverse complement strand
ACGCCGGGGGTGGGGGGGGGGGGGGGTGGAGCGACCGTGCCGGTGGATGTCAGCGAGGCGGTCGGCCAGGGGGTGATGGTCGGCAGGGTCGTATTGGTGGCAGTGGGTTCGGTCGGTGTGGCTGTGTAGGCGGCCCGGATCGTCAGAGCCTTGCCGGCGTAGATGATCGATTGGTCGGTCAGGCCGTTCAAGGCGAGAAAGTCCTGATAGGATACACCGTAGGCGATGGCGATCCCCAGGGCGGTATCGCCTGGCTGGACGATATAAGTGATCGAGCCATCTGCGTTGGGTGTATTCGGGATGAACGTTGGCGTATCCGGATGGAGAGGCGCAGGCAAGGTATACGCGACAGGCGTCCCCCCGGTCGAGCGCCCGGCATCCAGGCAGAAGTAGTAGGTATTGCCTACGTTGGCGACCCCTACACCCACATCGACCAGTTCCGAGCTAAGCAAGGTGGGGCGATGGGAGACGGTCTCGTTGTACCACCAGTCGACTGCGTCCTTGGCGGTCCAGCCGCCGCCTCCGTCGTGCAGCTCAGAGAACCAGCCCGGGCTGGTGTTGCTCACAAGGCCAGCGACCTGGTAACCGGCTGCGATGGCGCGCTGATAGCCTCTCCGGCCCTGGGCGTCCGTTTCGGCGACTGAGCTGCTGATCGCGGCCATGTATTCCGCCTGGGCCTGGGCGACAGACATCAGGATGTCGTTCGGTTGGAATGGCGCCAGGCCTTGGGCAGACCGGATCGCGTTCACCGCGTCGATGACGTCGGACGCGATCGACCTGTCGGGAGCAGGCATGTTCGTACTTGCCAGGATTGGCCTCGAAAGAGCCAGGGAGCTGATTGCTAGGATTATTCCGATAATTAACCGGGTGAGTTTGCGCATGTTGCTATTATAATGGCTGCATACTTGCGCGGCAAACTCGCTGAATGGGAAGTTTATCCCAACATTGGACGATGGTATACACAGTCCGAACTGGTCGAACCGATATAGAATAGCCGTCGAGGAGTCTCTATGCCCATCTTCACACCTAGTCGTCGCTGGCAGCCTCCGTTTATGGCCTTCAAGCGGGAACCGTTTGGTTTCAGACTGCTCGCTTCCATCGAAAAAGGCGTCAAGGGACCGCTGTGGGGATGCAGGATGTGCGGAAACTGTTTGTTACAGGAGACCGCGTTCATTTGCCCAATGGAATGTCCCAAAGGAGTGCGCAATGGGCCGTGCGGCGGGTCGACGCCCGAACATTGCTATGTCGACGAGACCCGTCCGTGCATGTGGTATGCAATCTACGACCGGGCGTATAAAATGGGACGCCAGGAGAAATTGTTGGAAGTCCTGCCGCCGTTGGATTGGGATAAGGTCGGCACGGAGACTTGGGGGGATGTGGTCGCGCAGGTGAAAAAAGTCGGAGTGGGGAAGACGGCCGGGGGCCTGCTCTCGCGGGACCAGGCGGAACGCTCCAGGACTTGGGAGGCTATCTTCCGCCCGGTCCGTCAGCCGGATTGGTGGCAGGGGGACGCCGTCTATCACGCTCCCGCATATGCGGAACCGCTCTCAGAACTCGAGCGGCGCCTAAAAGCCGGGGAATTTGTCGTCACTGCGGAGGTCCAACCTCCCTTGACCGTTTCAACGAATAAGCTATGTACGAATGTCGAACTCGTCAGGCCTTTCGTCACTGCGATCAATTTTACCGATTGTCCATCCGCGACCCCGCGAATGTCCTCGCTGGCCTGTTCGAGCATGGCGATCCAGAATGGCGCCGAACCGGTGATGCAGATCGCCGCCCGTGACCGGACGCGCATCGGCTTGCAGGCGGAAGTCGTAGGCGCCAGCGCTTTGGGCGTTCGGAATATCCTTTGCCTTTCCGGCGACAGCATGAAACTAGCTCCGGGCCCGCGCGGCCGCATGGATATCGTCGACCTGGATTCGATCCAGATGCTGTGGATCCTTCGCCGAATGCGGGACGAAGGAAAATACCTGGATGGTCGCGAGATGAAATTCCCGCCCAAGTATTTTCTGGGAGCGGCGGCATCCCCGTTTGCCTCGGAGCCGAAATTCCAGGCTATCCGTGAACACAAGAAAGTGAACGCGGGGGCGCAGTTCTTCCAGACCAACCTGGTCTACGATGCCGACCGGCTGGAGACCTGGCTGAACGAACTGGCAAAACGCGATATCCTGGAAAAAGTCTATATCCTCGCGGGGATCACTCCTCTGAAAACGCTCAAAATGGCAAGATACATGAATGCCGAGGTGCCGGGAGTGTTCGTCCCGGAAACGGTGATCCGGAGGATGGAAAAGGCGGAGGCTGCCGGGAATGCGCAGGAGGAAGGAGTCCAGATTGCCCTGGAATTGATCGAGAAGATCAAGGGCAAGACGGGTGTCCATGGCATTCACATCATGGCTGTTGGATGGGAAGAGATCGTACCGCGCATCGTCAAGGATGCCAATCTGATAAAGGAGAAGGCTTCGGCCGCGGGCTAAGATGAACATACTCTTTTGGGCTTATCTGCTTGATATTGTTTTGTTATTTGCCATGCCGATCGTCTTGGGGGTCGTCTTGGTGCGCAAGTTTGTATTGGAAGGCCGGCTTTGGTGGACCGGCGCCATTTTCTTCGTGCTTTCACAGATCGGGCACCTGCCTTTCGATAATTATTTGATCAATCCATTTTTGAACCGGTTGACCTTTTCCGGCAGCCTGCCGTCATTGACGGTGCTGATCATTGGCGCGTTGGTCCTCGGATTGAGCGCTGCGCTTTGGGAGGAATTGTTCCGTTATGGGATGTTCCGGTTCTGGGCAAAGCAAGCTCGCACTTGGATGGAAGGAATCCTCCTGGGTGCAGGTCATGGAGGCGCTGCTGCAATCATCCTGGGCATCCTGGTGTTGTATAACTTCGCCAATATGGTAATGGTCCGCAACCTCGACCTTTCTACTGTAGTTACGCCAGATCAGGTCCCGGCCCTCCAGGCGCAGATCGCCGCATTCTGGTCTGTCCCCTGGTATCACGCCCTCTGGGAAGCCGTCGAGCAGTTGTTCCTGATCCCGGTCCAGATCTGTTGTGCTGTGCTTGTTTTGCAAACCTTCCTGACCAAAAAGTGGTATTGGGTCGCGGCCGCGATTGGGTTCCATATGCTGGTTGAGGCATCTGGTATCGTGGCGAGGAACCTTTCCAGCGAGTATGTTATGAACGCGATCTATGGAGTCTTCGCGGTTGCCGCCGTGGCGATCATATTTGCGGTCCGGAAAACCCAGCCGAACAATGGCATGCCGGGTGAACCAAAAGGCTTGGCTTATGGCTCCTACCGGATGGCATCCGAGCCCAAATCCGTGGAAGAGATGATTGCGGCAGTGAAAAAAGACAAGGATAATTGAGCGCCGGCTCAATGAAAGCAGAATAGGAGAATGCTGACGTCGATGGATATTCTATTTTGGACCCACTTGCTGAACGGCCTCTTGATGGTCGGCATGCCGATCGGATTGGGGATTTTTCTGACCCGCAAGTTCCACCTGGATTGGCGGTTGTGGTGGATTGGAGCGGCGACCTTCGTCCTGTCGCAACTGGGGCATATTCCATTCAATTTACTGGTTTCCCCGTTGTTCAACCAGTACTTCTTCATCGCCCTTCCGGTGGTCTGGCAGAGAGTGATCAACGCCGTTTTCCTCGGTTTGAGCGCCGGATTCTTTGAGGAGTTCTTCCGCTACGGGATGTATCGTTGGTGGGCGAAGGATGCCCGATCGTGGCGTAAGGGGTTGCTGGCGGGCGCCGGGCACGGCGGGGCCGAGGCGATCATCCTTGGCGGGATTACCCTTTATGCGTTTATCCAGTTGGCCACCCTGCGAAATGCCGACCTGTCACACTTGGTGCCGGCCAGCCAGCTGGCGGCGGCGCAGCAGCAGGTTCACAGCTACTGGACCATGCCCTGGGCGGCGTCCCTGCTTGGCGCCCTGGAGCGGTTTTTTACCATCCCGATCCAGGTGTCGTTTGCCGTCCTGGTGCTGCAGACGTTCACCCGGAAACAATGGTACTGGGTCTGGCTGGCGGTTCTTTATCACGCCTTGATCGATGCAACCGCAGTGATCGTCCCTGCGTATATTCCTGGGGCATGGGTGGAGGCTTTTGTCGCGTTTTATGCACTGGTGTCGGTCGTTCTGATCTTCACACTTCGACAGCCCGAGCCTCCGGAAGCTGCCCTGCCGGTGTCAGATCCAGTTTCAGTCATGCCACTGAAACCCGTTGAAGAGACCCGGGAAAACCTGGACAATACCCGATTTAGCTAGGTGACCATGATCCATACCGAAGAGTTGACCAAAAATTTTGACGGCGTTCTGGCCGTCGACCAGCTTAGCCTGGATGTGAAGGAAGGGGAAGTTTTTGGGTTTCTCGGACCAAATGGCGCTGGCAAGACGACCACGGTTCGCATGCTGACCAGCCTCATCGGCCCCAGTTCCGGCACAGCCAGCGTGGCAGGCTTCGTCCTCGGCAATCAGGATAAGGAAATCCGCAAGACTGTGGGTGTATTGACCGAAACACCCGGGATGTACGACAATCTGTCAGCGGAGTACAACCTGCGGATTTTTGCGGAACTGTACGAAGTCAGGGATGCCGCCGGGCAGGTGGATAAGTACCTCAAGCTGCTGGGTCTGTATGACCGGCGGATGGACCCCGCCGGCACGTTCTCCAAGGGGATGAAACAGAAGCTGGCCATCGCCCGGGCTTTGCTTCACGAGCCGCGCATCCTGTTCCTGGATGAGCCGACTGCCGGCCTCGATCCGGAAGCCTCTCATCTGGTGCGTGAGTTCATTGCCGACTTGAAAAAAGAAGGCAGGACGATCTTCCTGTGCACCCATAACCTGGACGAGGCGGATCGCCTTTGCGACCGCGTCGGTGTCTTCAAAACCCGCTTGCTGGTGGTGGACACGCCTGCCAGGCTGCGGACATCGGTCTTCGGGCGGAAGGTGGTTTTTCACCTGCGCGAAGCCAGCGCCGGACTGGTGAAAGTAGTCCAAAAGCTGCCATTCGTGAGCGAGGTCAAGGCGGTGGAGAACAAGCTGCTCATCAACCTGGATGACCCGGAAACCCGCAACCCCGACGTGGTTCGGGCGTTGGTCGGGGCCGGGGCGGACATCCAGTTCGTCGGCGAGCTGCGTCACTCACTGGAAGAAGTCTATCTGCAATTGGTGAAGAACAACTGAGGCCGGCATGAATAAGATAAAAACGATCATTCGCAAGGAGTGGGCGGAAGTATTCCGCAACCGGATGGTGATTTTTACGGTGGCCTTCCTGCCTCTCCTGATGACAGCCATCCCGCTGGGGATCCTTTACAGCACCCGGGGAACGGCCTCGGCGAGCGGCCTGAATACCCAACTGCCGGCGGAGATGACCAAGTCGATGTGCCCGGGTGGATTGACCGGCTCGGATTGCTTTCAGGTATTCATGGTCAGCGAGTTCATGATGCTCTTCATGCTGATCCCGGTCGCCATTCCCGTGACCATCGCGGCCTACTCGATCGTCGGGGAGAAGACCACCCGCAGTCTGGAGCCGCTCCTGGCGACGCCGATAACGACCTTCGAATTGTTGGCTGGAAAGTGCCTTGCTGCCGTCATCCCAGCCGCCCTGGCGACCTATGCCGGATTCGCGATCTTTGCTGGCGGAGCGGCGATGATCGTACACAACAGGCTGTTGATCTCCGCCTTGCTCGACGCCCGCTGGTTGATTGCCATCTTCATCGTTGGGCCTTTGCTGGCCCTGATGGCTGTCAGCTTCGCCCTGATGGTCTCTTCCCGGGTCAATGACCCACGCGTCGCCGAGCAGATTTCGATGGTGATCATTGTACCCGTCCTGGCTGGTTTTTTTGGGCAGGTTGCCGGGGTGTTCGTCCTGGACCGTCAGATCATCGCGATCGTTGCGGTTGTCATGCTCCTGCTGGATGTCCTGATGGTCTATCTGGCGACCCGTATTTTCAATCGTGAGCAAATCCTTACCCGATGGAAGTGAGAAGATGAAAAAGATTAAATATGCGATCCTCCTGTCCGTGGTTGCAAGCCTGCTGACGATCGTCTTTGCTGTCGCCCAGACCGGGCAGTTGGCCTTGAGCTTGTCGCGGGATTGGGGGTATGGTGGTTTCAATGGTGACATCCAGGGCCTGTTCACAATCCATGTCACCGGTCCGTCCGATCTCTCCAAGGTGGTATTTTATATCGATGGCTCCACCATCGGGGAAGTGGACAAGGCGCCATTCAATCTTCAATTCAATACCGACAATTACCCCCTGGGGGAACACGCCATCTCCGCCGTCGGGACATCGACAGGCGGACAGGAATATCGTTCGAACGTCGCCAGGGCGAATTTCGTCCCGGCCACGCAGGGCTCGAAGACAGTTTTTGTCATCCTGGGCGTCGTCTTGCTCGCTGTTCTGATCTCGGCGACGATTCCATTCCTGGCCAGTCGTAGAAAAGTCCAGTTGCCTCTTGGCTCCGAGCGGAAATATGGAATCAGCGGCGGCGCGATTTGCCCCAATTGCCATCGCCCGTTCGCCCTTCCACTGATCACGGCGCACGTTGGATTTTCCAAGATCGCGGTCTGTCCATACTGCGGGAAGCTGGGCACGGTCAAGCCGGAATCGCTCGAAAACTTGCGGAAGGCGGAGAAAGCCGAACTCGGTTGGGCTCAGCCGGGAACCCCTTCCACCACATCCGACGAAGAGCAGTTGAAGAAAGATTTGGACAATTCGAAATACCAGGGTCTATGAACTACAGAGCCCGGCCAGAGAAGGCCGGGCTCTTGATTAGTTGGCGTTTTCGAGGATTCCGAGGATTTCCTCGTCGGTCAGCCTGATGGAATTCCCCCTCATGCTGCTGGCGTTTTGGGATTGATCCACGAGGGCGGGATAGTCCCCGGCATTCAAGCCGAAGGCCGACAATGGTTGGATGCCGAGCCTCGCGCAGAGTTCTTTCAGCCACACCACGGTTTCCTCTGCTTTTGCGCGGGGTCTGCCGGTCAGGAGCACGGCGACTTCGGTGTACCTGGCCAGGGCGGGGGAGTCGGGCTGGCGGGACCGGATGGCCCGGAGGTTGGCTTCAACGACCAGGGGCAGCAGCCGGGCGCAGAGCGCCCCGTGCGGTGCGGATGTCAGGCCGCCGATCGGGCCGGCGAGTCCGTGGACGGCGCCGAGCTTGGCGTTCGTCAGGGCCAGTCCCCCATACAAACTGGCCAGGGACATGTCCTCCCGGGCCGAGACATCCTTCCCGTCTTCGCAGGCCTTTTGCAACGACCGGGCAGCCCGCGGAATCCCCTCCCGGCAGATGGCATCCGACAGCGGGTTGGCCGCGTTCGACGTGAATGGTTCTATCAGCTGGGTCAGGGCGTCCATGCCGGTGCTGGCGGTGACCGTGGGCGGAAGGCTGTAGGTCAGCTCTGGATTGACGACAGCGAGGCGCGGCAGGAGGAATGGGCTGCGCAGGCTGACCTTTACCCGTTTTTCCGGGACGGTCACGACGGCGTTGCGGGTCACCTCGGACCCGGTGCCGGCGGTGGTGGGAATGGCGATGTAAGGTAAAGAAGGGTTTTCCAGCGCCCGTCCGGCTCCGACCACTTCGAGGTAGTCGAGAAGGTCACCCGGGTTGGTCAACAGGGCCGCAACGGTCTTGCCGGTATCGAGAGCCGCGCCTCCGCCAATCCCGATGACGAAGTCGCAGCCGGATTCTCGTGCACTGCGCGTAGCCAATTCAATCCCAGCTAAATCTGGCTCATGATCGATAAGGAATAGAACGGGAGCGAGATTTTTCTCCTCCAGCCCGGCGATCAGGGTCGCAGCCCGCTCAGTCGAACCGGCAACGACGAGAGGACGTTTCCCCAAGGGAACGGCCAGCTCCGGGACGCCCGCGCTGCTGCCCGGTCCAAAAATGATCCGGTTGGCTGTGGCAAATTCGAATCGCACGTTACCAGTCCTTGTCGGCGGGGAAGAGGTTGGAGTAGATCGTCCGGGTGCGCGGTTCGGCAAGCATCGGCTCGGCAATCTCCCGCCATTTGTTGTAGTGAGCCGTTTCCTTATGCCTTGCCGGGTCCTCGGGCGTACGATAGACTTCGATCAGTTCGAAGCGGGTCGGATCGTCAGCCTGCTGGATCACGTCGAAGCGGGCGATGCCCGGTTCCTCGACGCTGTTCCTGGCGTTCTCGAGGGAGGCTGCCTTGAAAGCTTCGACCATCTCCGCTTTGACGTGGATGTGGACGTGAACGATATACATGGATTGCCTCGATTTAGTTATGCAAATTCTGGGCGGCGACGAACGAGAGCCCCTTTTCCGTCAGTGCCCTGGCAGAGTGGTTGCAGGCATCCACCTTGTCCATGAAATTCAGTTGCATATTCTCCCAATCGCCGGAGTCGATCACTTCCTTCTTATCGCGGAAGTAGTCGAGGATGTCCGACTGGTGGGTCCGTTTTTGTTCGATCTCCGGGTCACCGCCTTCGTGCTTGGCCGAGATATTGGCCACGTGATTGGCGATTTCGATCAGTTCGGACCGGCGGTCGTAGGGTTGGATGACGATGCTCTTCCAGGTCTCGGTGATGTGGTGTTCGAAGCGGACGACTTCTTCGAAGCCCAGTTCCTTGCGGAACTGGGCGGTCAATTCCATGGTCTGGTTGTTGATCGAGTTCGCCCAGTTGAATCCGATCAAGGGGGTAGTGCCGTCGTCCCGGCTGAGCAGCTTGGCCATAGCCATGATCCACAGGGCGTGGTAAGGGTTGTCTGATCCGAAAAAGACGGAGATCTTGAACTGGATGTCCACGCCCAAGCGGTAGAGCAGGAAGCCAAGCAGGATCGTCCCGGCGTTGAAATTGAGCACGTGCTGGACGCCGAAATTGGTGTAGTAATAAAGGAATTCATCCAGCCACATCAGGGCGTGGTCGTTGGGCTGGCCAATGCCGCCGAAATAGCCGGTGATCGTCGCGGGACCGCCCAGGTGTGGATTGGAACCGTCGGTGCCTTTCGTATCGAGGGTCTCGACGAACGAAGAGCCCATGATGTCCAAAGCCGCGACGATGGCCGGTAGATCACCGTCGGCCTCGGATTCTTTCATTTTACGGACGGCGATGAATCTCCCGGGGACGAGGCTCCGGTCTTTGATGGCGCGTTCGCACATCGGGCGGATCCAGGGGAAATATTGGAGAGCGGATACTTCCAGCGTTACGGCGGAATCGTCCTTGAAGCTAATCCCGCTGGCCTTGGCCCCGAGGACGGCGCGTCGATACTCTGCCGTCGGGACGAATGCGCCTTTGTCGCGCTGCTCCATCAGCCACTTCAAATCCTTGACGTAGTCCGGGTTCTTTGCAGTGACCTTTTCCAGCAGGGTTTCCAGCTTGCGGGAGGCACGGTGTTTGCGGTTGATCTCGTCTGGCGACCCGTACTTGCTGACCACGGCCAGGAAGTTGTTCATTACCTGGGAATTGGGGTCGAGCAGGACGGCATTGATTGCGTCGAGCCGTTCGGTGGGGATTTTGAGCAACTGGCGGTTTTTTTCGTCCATTCCGTCTCCTTGTGGAAAAAGTATAGGGACACATTTGGTTGTGTCCCTATCTGGATCATTTCAGCATTTTTTTCAGGTCGTCGAACTCTTCGTCCGGCATCCCGAACCAATTCTCTTCCTGAGGAAACTTCTTTTCGATGACCTCGTCGTGGTAAGCCTTCAGGCCATTCAGGATGACCTCGCCGGCGTTCCCGTAGACTTTGGCCATCTTGGGTTTGAACTTCGGGTAAAGGCCAAACATATCATGGTAGATGAGCAACTGGCCGTGAGCATCCGGGCCTGAGCCAAGGCTCATGATGATGCATCCCTCGGCGCGTTCCGTGATGATCTTGCACAACCGGTCCGGGACCATCTCGAGGAGGATGGCAAAGGCGCCGGCCTTCTCGAGAGCTTTGGCATCGTCCACGATCTTCTTTGCCAGGGCGGCGTTCTTGCCCTGGACCCGGAAGCCTCCCAAGGCGGAGACAGACTGCGGCGTGAGTCCGAGGTGCCCGATGGCCGGAATCCCCGAATCGACGATGCCCTTGATGCGGTCCGCCATGGCCGCACCGCCTTCCAGCTTGATGGCGTCGCATCCGGCTTCGGACATGAACCGCCCGGCGTTGCGGATGGCGGTTTCGACCGAAGGCTGGTAAGTCATGTACGGCATGTCGCCGACCACGAAGGCTGTCGGCGCGCCGCGGCGGACAGCCTGGGCGTGCCGGATCATGTCGTCCATCGTGACGGGCAAGGTGGAGTCGTACCCGAGCATGGTCATGCCAAGGCTGTCTCCAACCAGGATCATCTCAATGCCGGCCTGCTCCTGTAGGTAGGCAGTGGGATAATCGTAACAAGTCAGCCAGGTGATCGGCGTCCCATCGGCGACTTTCTTGAACAGGTAGGGCAGGGTGATTTTCTTGCGGGGTGGTGCTTGTGGTTCTGGCATTTCTTCCTCCTTTGGGGATGCAAAATTGATTGCTATAGTATAGGTCAAATCCGGCTTTGAAACAAGCCGGGAAACCTTCCGAGATGAATTTCTTCCGACTAACTTTTCTTTAGGGACCAGGCGGCTTCAATGAAGATGAGCCCGGCGATCGCGATGGGCGCACACATGAACAGCAGGGGCGGCGTGGCGCTTTGCAGGTCGGCCATGGCCATGAAGAAATAAATGGCCAGAACGATCCCGAACGCCGACAGGAGACTGCCGCCGAGCAGCGGCCGCTTCCATGCCAGGATGGCAAGGCCAATGCTGATCAGGATGCTGACGAGCGTGAGAATACCCCGGGAAGTGCCTTGTACGATCCCCGAGATCGATATGAACAGCCAGAAAATACTCATCAGGCCAAGAATAATGACTGCTGCGATCTTGAATCCAATGGAACGTTTCATACTCCGATGGTCCTTTTGCGAACTAGGTTGAGAAGAATATTTTTGAAGTATAGGACACTTTTCGTTTTGCTACAAGTCAAAAGGGCGGGATTCCCTTCGCGAATAAAAAGACTGGATGCGATTCGTTTCTCCGCATCCAGTCCCTTGGTTCAAGCGAGGAATGTTAAGGTGAAACGACCGACCAGGTGGCTTCGCCGGTCTTGTTATTGGGGGCAGTGACGACGATGTCGATCTTGAAGTTACCGCAGTCGGTCTTGTAGGCGCCGCCCGGATCGAATGTCTTGGTCGTCGCGTTCGTGAAGATCAAGGTGGCGTCGGAAGTCTGGTTGCGCAGCGAGCCGTCCCCGTTGTAGATCTCGAGGTGCCAGGTGACGGTTGCCGGTCCATTCGTGGTGATCGATACCTGGAAAGAGGTCGCATTCGGCCCGCCGCAGGTCCCATGGACGATCGCCGGGGTGGTCACAACGGCAGAGAGGACCAGGCCCGTCGGGATTGGCAGGATGGGAACGAGCGAGATGTCACCGGTGGTAGTTGTCACGGATGCCGCCACCCAGCAAGGCGATCCGGGCGCGGTGGGATTATCGATCTGCCACCAGGAGTGGTCCTCGATCGTCCCGGTGATTGGAACGGTGTGGCCCACTTTCAATCCGCCGATCGATAGGAAGGACGTTCCCGGGCCGAATCGGCAGTTGGCATCCTGCGACTTGGGAGTCACCGTTGCATTGGATGGGATAGGGGTGGCTGTATCGGTTGAGGTAGGCGAGATTTCCATCAGCGTTGGGGTATCGCTCGGGACCAGTGTGAGGGTTTCAGTTGGCGTGTCAGTGAAGACGAGTGTAGGGGTGGTCGTGGGGGTGTAGGTCGGCCCGCCCACCTGGGCCATGAAGAGGCTGAGGGCGGTCGGTAGGTCCGGGTTCGAAGCAACCGGGACCGGGTAAGTCAGATGCGGATAGGAGCCGGAAAATATCCAGCCGGCCTTCGACACCGACAAGTTGCAGGTCCCTTCGGGGAGGTTGGTAAAGTTGAACTTGCCGTCCGCGATCGTGACCTGATTTTGGGTCGTGCCGCAGCCTGTCAGGGTGACCTGGACTCCGACCAGGGGGCCCTCCCCGGGATCGATGCCCCCGTTCCCGTTCGTATCGGCATAAACGACACCCTGAACTACGCCACCCACCCGCGGGGTTGGCACGGTGGGAAAACAGGCCGTTAGGAGGATGGCCAGGAGCAGAAAAATTCCTGCGGATTTCAATAGGGCGTTTGAACCGTTCATAAATGAATCCTTTCAAATAATAATCGAGAGATTGCTAATTGTATACCAAAAATATCTGAATAGCTATCGTCCATGGGGGGCATTCGATACTGATGAAAAGCCCAAGAATGCTCGCTTGACGGATCATAGCCCAGGTGATAGACTCTCGGGGCAAGGAAAATTATTCCAGCAAAGGAGGCTCACGAAAATGTCAGAAAACCACGTTGACAAACTGTTCATGTTCTGCGCGCCTCCGCTTTGCAACCGCATGTGACCGGGTCCCAACCGACATCCTTGCCGCAGGCGCGCAGCCTGCGGCTTTTGATTCTTCAAAAGTCACAGGTGAGATATTTCCGCTGTCAACTCGATGAGTCTCACCTATGGATACCAGTAAAAACATAAAATATTACAACGAATTGGATGATGAAGGGCGATTCGACTGGCCGGGAAAGACAAGCCAGCGGCCTGCCAAGAAAAAATCTGCAAGCGCTACGGCCGCAAGCCGGGATTATATCCAGGAACAAGATGATAGCCGCAGGACGTTCTCCTACACATACACGGCTGCCCGCTTTGAAGAGGGCTGGCTTCTTGACTCGCTTGGATATTTTTACGAGCAGCATTGGATATCGGACGTACTGCGGAAGATCAAGGGCGGGAAAGAAGCCTCGGTCTACCTCTGTAAGGCCGGCGAGCAGGTCGATACGCCGCTCGTCGCCGCGAAAGTCTATCGGCCGCGGATGTTGCGCAATCTGAAGAACGACCAACTTTACCGGCTCGGACGCCCCGTCCTGGACGAGAACGGCAATCCCATCGTCGACTTGGGAATGTTGAAAGCCCAGCACAAGCGGAGTGTCTATGGGGAGCAAATCCGGCACCAATCCTGGATCGCGTACGAATTCAACACATTGCAGGCCCTCCACGAGGCCGGCGTCGATGTCCCGCGGCCGTATGAAATGGGGAATAACGCCATTCTGATGACATATGTGGGAGACGAAAGGGCTGCTGCCCCAACGCTCAATTCCGTCAGGTTGCCCCAGGACAGGATCGGTCCACTATTTCAGCGGCTTGTCAGGAACATCGAGCTTATGTTGGCGCATCAGGTCATTCACGGGGACCTGTCGGCGTACAATGTGCTCTATTGGGAAGGGGATGTAGTCCTGATCGATTTCCCCCAGGTCGTTTCCCCGCAGCATAACCGCAATGCATTTCCGATCTTCGAGCGGGATGTACTTCGCCTGTGTGAATATTTCACTCAATCCGGGCTGCGGCTAGATCCCGGCCGCCTGGCAAGGGATCTGTGGTCAGCCGGCGGCTTTCCTCTTCGCCCGGAGATACCACGGGCATTCCTGGAGGCCGGGGGACCCGACGAATGATGCGATCGATATCTTGCGGACCTTATCGGCGCCCGAATGGATAAAAAAGATACCCGCCAGACTTTTTCTGACGGGTATCTCGCATTACTTGATCACCGGGAGAACCTCAGGCGCTGCAACTCCGTAGGCTTGTTCCTTCTCGACCTTGAATTGCTGGGTGTAGAGGCGGTAGTAATGCCCGCGCTTGCGTAAAAGCTCCGCGTGGGTGCCCATTTCCGCAATCCGGCCTTCTTCGATGACGACGATGCGGTCCGCCCGCCGAATGGTGCTCAGACGATGTGCAATGATGAAGGATGTCCGACCTTTCATCAAAGCTTCCATGCCGCGCTGGATCAAGGCTTCTGTCAGGGTATCGACGCTCGATGTTGCCTCGTCCATGATGAAGATCTCCGGGGTGGCCAGGACGGCGCGTGCCAAGCTGATCAGTTGTTTCTGGCCGACCGAGAGCAGGTTCCCGCCCTCGCCGACCTCCTGGTCGTACCCCTTTTCGAACGTCAGGATGAAATCGTGGGCGCCGGCAACTCTGGCCGCATTCTCGACTTCTTCGTTCGATGAATCCAGCCGGCCGTAGCGGATATTCTCCCGGATGGAACCGGAAAACAGGTGCGGGGTCTGGAGGACGATCCCGATCCGGCTGTGAATGCTCTGCAAGGTGTAATCGGTATAATCCTTGCCGTTGATGCGGATCATGCCTTCCTTTGGTTCGTAGAACCGGCAGAGCAGGTTGACGATGGTCGTCTTTCCGCCGCCCGTCGGCCCGACTAGGGCAATCGTCTCGCCAGGTTTGATCTTCAACGTGAAGTCCGTCAGGATCGGTTTCCGATCCTCGTAGTAGAAATTGACGTGGTCGAACTCGATCGCGCCTTGCAAGGTCTTGGCGGGATACGCGGCTGCCCGGTTCTGTACTTCGGGAACGGTGTCGATCAATTTGAAGATCCGTTCGGCAGAGGCAATCGAGTGCTGCATGTCTGCATAGACCCGGGCGATGTCCTGGACCGGCCAGATCATGAAGGTCAGGTAGGATACGAAAGCATGGATATCGCCCACTGTGAATGAAGCGCTTTGGCTGATCGTTCCGCCGTACCAGACGATCGCTCCCAGCGCAAAAGCGGAGACGATTTGGACGGTTGGCAAAAAGAGCGCCGAGAGCCAGGCAGCCCGGTAGGAGGCCTGGAACATGTCGGTCGTCAGGAACGAGAATTCGCGCAGATTTTCGTCCTCCCGCCCAAGCGCCTTGACGACGCGCACTCCCTGGATGTTTTGGTTGTATTCACCGGTGATCTTCGAGTTGGCGCGGCGGGATTTCCGGAATTCCACCAGGATCTTTTTACGGAAGTTGATCGCGATCACCAGCAGGATCGGGATGACGCTGAAGACGATCAGCGCCAAGCGCCAGTTGATCGTCAGCATGAAAATAACCGACATGATTACGCTGACGATGGCCCAGGTGATGTCCAACAGCCCCCACGTCATCAGGCTCGAAATCCGACCCGAGTCGGATGTGACGCGTGCCATCAGCCGTCCGACCGCATTTTGGCTGTAATACGAGAGGGACAGGTCCTGGAGGTGGTTGAAGACCTTTTTGCGGATATCGTATTGGATGCGTTCTCCCAGGATGCTGACCAGGTAGATGAAAATGAAAACCGAGACGGCCTGGACCAGCTGCAACCCGCCATAGTACGATGCGTATCTCAGCAGGGTGGAGATGCTGTGATTGGAGATGCCAAGGTCGATGATATCCTTGTTGATGTAAGTGAAAACGGCGTCCAGGCTGGCGGTGAAAACGATCGCCACCAGGAATCCGGCCATCCAGCGCCAGTGGGGCCTGACCAACCCAAGGATGCGTTTCAGCGTTGGCGACGTCAACTGGCTTGTGTATTCTTCTTCTTCGAGAGCAATCAATTCGTCGGACATAATAATTCTCCGGGGATCCGGGCGGACGGCTGTCCGCCCGGACGATCAGACCGAGGCGATTTCTTCATCCAATTCCTCGTCGATGCGAGTTTGGATGTCGTAAATCTTTTTATACATTCCATCTTGGGCAACCAATTCGCTGTGCTTGCCCATCTGGACGATCCCGCCTTTATCCATCACCAGGATTAGATCGGCGTTCATGACTGACTGGATACGATGGGCGATGATGAAGGTGGTTCGATTTTCCATCAACCTGTTCAGGGCGGCGCGAATTTCCGCTTCGGTTTCGGTATCGACGCTGGACGTTGAGTCGTCCAGAATCAGGATGCGCGGATTTTTCAGCAACGTCCTGGCGACTGAAACACGCTGCTTCTGCCCGCCCGACAGGGTCACGCCCTTCTCACCGACCAGGGTGTTATACCCGTCCGGAAAGGTCAGGATCACATCGTGGATGGCCGCAGCCCGGGCGGCCTTTTCGATCTCGTCCTGCGCCACGTCGCGGCCGACGCCATAGGTGACGTTCTCGCGGATCGAGCGGCTGAATAGAAAGGGTTCCTGTTCCACGATGCCGATTTGCTTGCGCAGGTATTCGCGTGGGTAGTCTTTGAGCACCTTCCCGTCGAGCAGGATGCGCCCGTCGGTGTACTCATGGAATCTCGGCAGAAGGTTGACCAGGGTGGTCTTGCCCGAGCCGGTGGATCCGAGCAGGGCGACCGACTGTCCGGGCCGGATGTGAAAGCTGATATCCTTCAGCACATCTGTGTTTCCATCGCTGTACTGGAAGGAGACTTTTTCGAATTCGACCTCACCGCGGACCGGGCCTTCGGGTTGGATGGTGCCTTCGGTGAGCGGCTCGCGCTCCTGCTTGACGATCTCCATCAGGCGGTCGTAAGAAACCAGGCCGGTGGATGTGTTGACGATGATCCTGCCCAGGTTGCGCATCGGCCAAATCAGCCAGACCACCAGACCAACATAAGCCGGGTAGGTCCCGATGGTGATCTCACCGTGGATTGCCAGGATGCCGGCGTAGATGAACCCAGCCAGCATCTGGAAGCCGCACAGAAGGTCCGAGAGTGGCCAGAAGACCGAGTGCATCCGCAGGAGCTTTTGACCGCGCAGGAATTTCTCCCAATTGTCTTTCTCGAATTTGTCGATCTCGTACGGCTGCCTGGCGAAGGCCTTGACCACGCGGACGCCGGTCAGGTTTTCCTGCAAGGTGGTCGAGAGCTTGGCTTCCTGTTCCTGGTACGCTTCGTATGCTTTGGTCACTTTCTTGAAGAACCAGGCTGAAACGACTACGATCACCGGGACGACCGCTACAGAGACCAGCGCCAGCTTCCAGGAGAGGAACCAAATGGCCAGGAAGTTGATGATAAAGAGCAGGACGATGCGTCCCACCCCGATGGCCTGGTCGTTGAAAAACGTCCGGACCGAGTCGACGTCCGAGGTGACCCGTTCGATCAAGTCGCCAGTCGGGGTTTTGCTGTGGTAGGCGAACGACAGCCGCTGGATATGGTCGAACAGGAAGTTTCGCAGGCGGCGGGTGATGTTTTCAGCCGAATAGGATGCCAGGCGGCTGGATATATAGGCGAATCCGCCCTCTACCAGTGCCAGCCCGACAAATCCCAGGGCGATCAGGATCAGGGTCCGGGAAAGTGTGCCTGCGAAGGGGGTGTCGTTCCCGACGACGGTATCGGCAAAATTCCGCAGGAGGAGGTACGTCAATGTCTTCGCAACGGCGGAAATTGCCAGGGCGAAGTTGGCTGCCAGGTAAGCCAGGCGGTAGTCGGTCATCATGCGGAGCATGCCCGCCAGTTTCTTTTTGTTCAATGATTTTCGAAAATCGAAGTAGGTCGTGGGTAAGGATGTAGTTGCCATGATAAATTCCTGTGAGAACGACAGCCAGCCTGTCACGCGGATAAAAAAGCCACGGTGCTGGAGGCACCGTGGCAATAAAAACCACCTTGCGTCGACTACTTTCAGTCAACAGGCGCACTCCGAGAAGGCAAGGCCACACCAGCTACTGCGCAGGTGCGGAACTTGAGCGTGAAGATGACCTTGATCATGGAATGCGCCTCCTTTCTTAGAATTTGATTAACAACGATCCACAGTCTATCATTGCAGTTGGAAAATTGTCAAGGTAAAACCGTGCTTTTTGTCGAAGATTGGTGCTGGCTCATGGGAAGATTGCCATCAGGCGGGCGTATTCTGCCCGGTCAAATCATGGATCCACTTCCGTGAAAAATATCGCCGCAGCCCGATGAGAAATTTCGTCAATTCTTCTGACATGACCATCAAATAGACCCAATATACGGGAAGGCGAAGGACGAACGCCCCGAGGAGAGCCATCGGTACACCAAGGACCCAGATGATCAGGCCGTCGAGGACGAGCGAGAATCGCGTGTCGCCGCCGGAGCGAAACGCCCCGATGATCAGGATCATGTTTTGGGAGCGGATGGTCAGCCAAAATCCGAGGACGAGAAGAGCCTGCCTTGCGTACAAAACCACATCCGGCGTAACCCTGTACAGGGACAAAACCGGTTCCCTGACCGCCAGGACGATTCCGCCAACTGCGATGGCAATGACAATGGCCAGGCAGAGCGTGCGCCCGATATATTTATAGGCAGCGTCATATTCCCCTGCGCCGATTTTGTTCCCGACCATGATGGCAACGGCGCCCGATAACCCGAGAAATGGGACTAGGGCAATATTATCCACGGTGCCGACGATATTCATAGCGTCCAGGGAGGATGTCCCGATCCGGGCGTAAACTATGCTGTACGTGGTGATCGCCAGGGACCAAAGCAGCTCGTTCGCGATCACCGGCAACACAGGCTTGAACATTTTGACGACGAAGCTCGAATCGAAGCCGAGTAATTCTGCCCAGCCGGCCGTGATCGGGTTTTTTTGACGGTAACTGGAGAGGAGCAGCACCAGGCATTCGAGAGCGCGGGAGATGACCGCAGCGATTGCCGCCCCTTGAATGCCCAGCCTGGGGAAGCCGAACATCCCGAAGATGAGCAGATAGTTCAGCAGGACATTCAGAGCCAGCGCCGACACTGAAACGATCAGGGGGAGTTTTACCTCGCCAATACTGCGCAGGACGGCTGCAAACCCTGACGTAATCGAAAAGAATAAAAAGCTCCATGCAAATACCCGCAGGTAGGCGCTTCCCAGAGCGATGACCTGGGGGTCCTGTGTAAAGATTCCCAGGATTTGCGCCGGAATGACCTCAGAGAGGATCAAAAAGATGCCAGCGATCAACACTCCGACCGCGAGGCACAAACCAAGGACTTTTCGAAGGCTGGCGATGTCCTTGTTTCCCCAGAGCTGGGCAGTGAACATTGCCGATCCGCTGCCGACCCCAAACAGGATCAGGTTGAGCAGGAAGAAAACCTGTCCTGCCAGCGCGACCGCGGCAATCGGATCATCCCCGAGCTGGCCGACCATCACATTGGCGACCATGACGAGGGATGCAATCATTAAATTCTGGAATGCGATCGGCGCGGCGAGGCGATAGAGCTGGGCGAAATAATCCCTGTCGTCGTAGTACGCGCCGATTTTTCTGGCCATTCCCTGCATTGCTGCGAGTGTCACGTGTCTCCTCTCCGCGAGAGCGATCTATTATACATGACAAGTCATGGAGATGATGCCCGGGTGTTGGGCAATCCCTTCTCAAATCGCTTCGTATTTGAATAAATAGGGTTATAAATGTATAATTATCGGGTGAATGATTCGCCCAGAGAGGAGACAACTTATGCCAACCGTAAGAGATTTGGTCCGTTTGAAAAATAATCCGCAAATCTGGTCGATTTCCCCGGATGCGACTGTGTTCGAGGCAATGAAATTGCTTGCCGAGAAGCGGATTGGTGCAGTTTTGGTCATGCAGGGGGGCAAGATCGAGGGGATCTTGTCAGAACGGGACTGCGTCCGGAAGGTCGACATCGAGGGCAAGTCCTCGCGCAATGTCAAGGTCAAGGAAATCATGACCTCGCACGTCTTATACATCGATATCACCCAGCCCCTGGAAGATTGCATGGCGATCATGACCGAGAAAAAAGTCCGCCACCTGCCTGTCTTCGATGGCGATCAGTTGGTGGCCATCGTCTCCAGCGGGGACGTTCTCAAGGAAATCATTTCCGATCAGAAGTTCATGTTGGATCAGCTGACCCGCTATATCTCCGGCGGCGGCAGGTAACAACAACAAATCATCCAAACAAAACTGCTCGCCCAGGGAGACCATGTGGCGAGCAGTTTTGTTCTAGAAGACCCAAGCGATATTATTGATTGGCCCGGGTTTGTTTGTAATGGATGTCGGATGTTGCCCGTATTCTTTCCGCGGCGGTTTCCGGGGTGATGTCCCTCTGCGGCATGGACAGCATTTCAAATCCGACCATGAACTTCCGGACGGTGGCTGACCGGAGAAGAGGTGGGTAGAAATGGGCGTGCAAACCCCACTCTGGATGATCTTTGCCGTCGTACGGGGCTTGGTGAAACCCCATCGAATAAGGGAATGATGTTTCGAACAGGTTGTCGTACCGCGTTGTGAGATTTTTATATATACTTGCCAGGTCAGAAATCTCGACCGGCGTCAGGTCCGAGAGATGCCCTGCGGGGCGATGGGCGATCACCAGCGCTTCGAAGGGCCAGATTGCCCAAAAAGGGATGAGAGCAGTGAAGGATGCGTTCGATGCAATGAGGCGGTCTTTCTGTTTGAGTTCTACGTCGAGATAATCTTCCAGGAGCGTCCGGCCGGTTTTTTCGAAATACGCCAATTGATGCGCATATTCCTTCCCCGATTCATTGGGGATGTGTTCAGTTGCCCAAATCTGGCTGTGTGGGTGGGGATTGGAACAACCCATCATCGCCCCCTTATTTTCGAAAACCTGGACATATTGGATGTATTCGAGATTTCCCAATGCGTCGGATTCTTTCGCCCAAGTGGCCAGAACTCCTTCGATCGAGGCCAGGTCCAGCTCGGGAAGGGTCAAATCGTGGCGGGGAGAGAAACACACGACCCGGCAATTTCCCCGCTCCGGAACGGATTGCAAAAGCGGATGATCGGACTCGGCGCTCCCAAGCGGGGGATTTGGCAGCAGGGCGGCGAAGTCGTTGTCGAAAACGTATGTCCCCGAATAATCCGGATTCCGGACTCCTCCGGCCCGCTCATTCCGCGGGCAGAGATAACAGTCCGGGTCGTATGCCGGAAGGTAGCTGACCGGGTTCTTCTCCACCTGCCCGAGCCAGGGCCGCTTTGCCCGGTGGGGCGATACCAAAACCCATTCGCCAGTGAGAGGATTGTAGCGACGGTGCGGGCTGTCAATATTCATGATTAGGTCTCCCCGAAGATTTTACTCCAGGATCGCGCTCTCTTGACTTGGAATTAAAAAAAGCAGATAATCTAACTGGTAATGACCACATCAATGTCCAGTGGAAGGCAGAAAAAATGATCGATCCAAATGGTTATTTGCCCAGATATTATCAGCTGGCCAATATCCTGCGGGAGGGGATCGCCGAGGGGAAGTTCGCTGCACTCCAGCCGATCCCTTCGGAGCGAGAGTTGGAGAAGATCTATCGCGTCAGCCGCCCAACCATCCGGCAGGCGATCGAGCTCCTGATCCGCCAGGGTTACCTGTATCGGGAACACGGCCGGGGGACCTATGTTTCGCCCCAGAAGCTCCAGAAGGGGATTTCAGAGCTGACCAGCTTCACGGAAGACATGAAACAGCGCGGACTGGTCCCGGGTCAAAAAATCCTCGAGATCGGTTATGTCCGGCCGTCCGATAAGATCCGCTCGCGCCTTGAGCTGCCGGAGACTTGCGACCAGGTCCTGCGCATCGAGCGCCTGCGGTTGGGCGACGGCATCCCGATGGGATTGCAAACTTCTTATTATATTCTGCCGGAAGACCAGACGATCACCCGGGAAGAATTGGAAGAATACGGCTCCACTTATAAGATGCTCCAGGAGAAATTTCACCTGATCCCGACCGAGGCGGATGAAACCCTCGAGGTTGCCCTGGCGACCCCGCCCGAAGCCGATTTGTTGCAAATCGAGCCGGGGAGTCCGCTCCTGCTCAGTGAGCGAACCACCTATTCCCAGTACAGGCGGGTGATCGAATTCGTCAAGATCCTCTACCGCGGGGACCGCTATCGCTATTTCGCCAAGCTGACTCGCTAGCATCCTTCAGTTCAAACCCTAATCGAGACCGGGGGTATATTGCCTCAGGGATTGTTGTAATCCCCTTCGGTCAAACCGGTGATCAACCATTTCCCGTTCACCTGTTCGACAGTCAAAGTGATGTTCCGCGTTGCCGCAATTCCGCCGTGCTCCACCTCGTTGCTGGTAACTTCGATGACTTTCCCGTTGACCTGGAAAGTCGTGGCTGATTCCATCTTCATGGTTGATATTTCGATCCGGTCCGGCCACGGGCTGGATGTCGCCCTCCCCGGGGCGTTTCCGGGATCGGCCGTCCATACGGCGAGCAGGGCAGGAGAAACGTATTCCGCGTAATTGTCCCGGATCGCCTGGGCGGCCTGATCGGAAGGCGCCAGGATCGATACAGCCTGGAGCTTTTTCCCAAAGCCTTCGACAACTGCCTGAGCTTCAGATTCTGCAGCCAGATTCGAAGGCGAAGGATTGAATTTTCGGGCGAGGAGGAATGTCATGCTGCCAAAGATGGTCAGGACGAGTAGAGTAAGGAGGATGGGGAAGGATTTTTTCATCGGTTGTTTTCCTTGGTCGCGAGCGGAATTATACCCTCCGCACTTGACTTTTTAATTTCCCCGTGCTACTATACAGGTAGTTTGGTCATGTGGTCATTACCAGTTCGTCCGTCATGAGGCTTGCTGAGTGAACACGATCGACGATGCAAAACTCCGCGAAATAGTCGAGCGGGTCTTGTCCCAGGTGATGGGCAGCCCGCAGAAATCCGCGCCTGCCATCCCAACCCAGCCCGGCAAGTCGGATACGGCAGCCGACTCCAGCCAGACAGGAAAGGGGAGCAAGAAGCTGGTCATCCTGGGGGCGGACCATGGCGGATTCGAACTGAAGGAAACCGTAAAAACCTTTGTCGCCGAACTGGGCTACGATGTACAGGATATCGGGACGTATACGAAGAATCCCGTCGATTACCCGGATTTCGCCCACGAGGTGGCCAGCCGGGTCGCGGCGGGCAAGGCTTGGCGCGGCATCATGATCGACGGCGCCGGGATCGGAAGCTGCATCGTCGCCAACAAGGTTCCGGGCGTGCGGGCCGGGATGGCCTATGACCTGTCATCTGCCAGCAACAGCCGTGAGCATAACGATACCAACGTCCTCACCTTGGGGGCAGGTTTGATCGGTTTGAACCTGGCCAAGCAGATCGTGAAAACCTGGCTGTCGACCGAATTCGGGGGCGGCCGGCACCAGCCGCGCATCGACAAGATAGTCGCTGTCGAGAAGAAATACCTGAAATAGAGGCAAGAATGGCAATGGATGTAAAAGCGGTCGAAAACCTGGTCGAGATCATCACCCATGAAGTGCTGGCGGCGATGGTCGAACAGCAGGAGCGGGCCAAGCTTCCGGATGGCAGTCAGTGCAAATTCGAGTGTACGAACGGGCTTTGTGTGCGGACTTGCTTCGATCGGACCGGTCAGGTCGTCGAGGCGGGCGCCGAGCGCCTCTCGTCCACGCTTGGCGTCATCCCCGAGAATGCCGACCTCGCGAAGATGATCGACCATACCCTGCTTAAGCCGGACGCCACCCAGGACCAGATCGCCCAGCTTTGTTTCGAAGCCCGCAAGTATGGATTCGCCTCGGTCTGCATCAACCCAACCTGGGTGGAGCTGTGCGCCAAGCTCCTGGAAGGTTCTCCCGTCAAAGTCTGCACGGTGATCGGTTTCCCGCTCGGCGCGACCGCCCCGGAGGTCAAATCCTTCGAGACCGAGAACGCCATCAGCCACGGCGCGTCCGAGATCGATATGGTCATCAACATCGGCGCGCTCAAGGCGCGTGACCTCGACCTGGTCGCCCGGGATATCCGCGGGGTGGTGGCGGCTTCGCATGCCCGCGGCGCCATCGTCAAGGTGATCATCGAGGCCGTCCTGCTGACCGATGAAGAAAAGACCATTGCCTGCCTGCTCTCGAAAGAAGCCGGGGCGGACTTCGTCAAGACCTCCACCGGATTTGCCAGCGGCGGCGCGACCGTCCATGACGTGGAGCTGATGCGCAGGACGGTCGGACCGGAGATGGGCGTCAAGGCTGCCGGCGGGGTGCGCACCTACGAGGACGCGGAGAAGATGATCCAGGCCGGCGCCACCCGGATCGGCGCCAGCGCCGGGGTCAAGATCCTCCAGGGACCTGGCAAAGCCGAGCCGACTGCCCCGGCTGCCGCGCCGGCCAAGAATTATTGATCGGTGGGGGCGACGCGTGCGTCGCACCTACGAGGAGCGTTGCCATGTTGATCGCCAGAGTGATCGGGACGACCGTTTCGACGGTCAAGGATGAGAAATTGACCGGCCGCAAGCTGCTCATCGTCCGCCAGACGGACGAGGCCGGCAGCCCGGCTGGCAAGCCCTTCGTGGCGATCGACACGGTCGATGCAGGGATCGGTGACCTCGTCCTGACTGCGGCAGGTTCTTCGGCCCGCCAGACGACCATCACCAAGGACACCCCGGTCGATGCTGTCATCATGGCGGTGATCGATTCGCTCGAGGTGGAAGGCAAGGTCGTTTTTCGCAAGTCGTGAGAATGCATCTTATGACCGGAACGCAAAAGATCTTAAACACAAAGGACACAAAGTACTCGAAGGAAAAGACTCCTTTCTTTGTCCTTGGTGCCCTTCGTGTCCTTTGTGTTTAGTGTTTTTCAGGAAATAATTCTATGGACAAGGATCTCGCCTCGATTCAGGAAGCCCGTGACAAGGTCGCCGCGGCCTATGCTGCTTGGCAGACCTGGAGCCATGCCAGCCAGGAACAGGTCGACCGGGTCTGCGCGGCCATGGCCGAGGCCGGCTACGCCGCCTCCGAGCGCCTGGGCCGCCTCGCCCAGGAAGAGACCGGCTACGGCGCGGCCGCCCATAAGAAGCTCAAGAACGAGTTCGGGTCGCGCAATGTTTGGGAGAGCATCCGGGACGTCAAGACCGTCGGCGTGATCCGCCAGGACCCGGCCCGGCGGTTGTACGAGATCGCCTGGCCGATGGGCGTGGTGGCGGCCTTGGTGCCGTCCACCAACCCGACTTCCACGGCATTCTTCAAGTGTTTGATTGCCGTCAAGGCCCGGGATGCCATCGTCGTGGCCCCCCATCCGGCTGCCGCACGTTGCACTTTTGAAGCGGTGGAGACCATGCGTCTGGCCGCCGAAGCTGCCGGAGCCCCGGCTGGACTGATTGCCTGCCTTCAGCAGATCGCCCTGCCCGGCACCCAGGAATTGATGACCCACCGTCACACTGCCGTCATCCTGGCCACCGGCGGGACGGCCATGGTCCGGGCAGCGCACTCGACCGGCAAGCCAGCCTATGGCGTCGGCCCGGGCAATGTGCCGGTCTACGTGGACCGCAGCGCGGACGTCGAGAAGGCTGCCCGCTACATTGTCGCCTCCAAGGCCTTCGATTTTTCGACCATCTGCGCGACGGAACAGTCCGTCATTGCCGACCGGCCGATCGCCGCCAGTCTCCTCGAGTTGATGCGCAGGGAGGGTGCATATGTCACCGATCCGGAAGAGACCGACCTGCTCCGCAAGGCGCTCTTTCATCCGGACGGGAGCATGAACACTGCCGTGGTGGGCAAATCTGCCCAGTATGTTGCCGGTTACGCCGGATTCAGCATTCCGGCTGATCGGCGGATCCTCCTGGCGCCTCTCGCAAAGGTCGGCAAGGACGAGCCTCTCTCTCATGAGAAACTGACCACCGTGCTGGGTTGGTACGAAGTGGATGGCTGGGAACAGGGATGCGAGACTTCCATCGCCATTATCAATACCGGCGGGCGCGGCCACACCCAGATCATCTACGCCAACGACGAAAAGGTGATCATGGAATTCGGGCTGGAAAAGCCGGTCTTCCGCATCCTGGTCAACACGATGGGTACGTTGGGCGCCATCGGTTTGACCTCCGGCGTGATGCCGTCGATGACCCTCGGCTCCGGTGGGGTGGGGGGCGCCATCACCGGCGACAATATCACCGCCGAGCACTTGATCAACGTCAAGCGTCTGGCCTATGAGATGACCGCGCCGCCTCCCGAAGCCCTTCGCCCGGGCGAAGTTGTCGCCGGGCCTTCGCCCGAGGATCTCGAGCGGACTGTCCGGCAGATCGTGAACGAGATCCTGCAACAACGGTAGGGGCGCCATGGGTCGCCCGTACGACATCGAAATTACATATCCAAATAGAAAGGAAGGAAGAAAATGGCACTAGATCCCTCTTTGATCGCTCTCGGCATGGTCGAGACGAAAGGCCTGGTCGGCGCGGTGGAAGCCGCCGATGCGATGGTCAAGGCCGCCAACGTCGTCCTGCTCGGCTCCGAATACGTCGGCGGCGGATATGTGACCGTCATGGTGCGCGGCGACGTCGGCGCGGTGAAGGCCGCCACGGACGCGGGCGCGGCTGCGGCCAAGCGCGTCGGCGAACTGGTCTCGGTCCACGTCATCCCCAGGCCGCATGCTGACGTCGAGATGATCCTGCCGAAGTCCTCCAAGGGCTCGATCGGCGGACATACGGATACGCCCAAGGCAAAGTAAGCAATTCGGGGCGGAGCGACGAAGCCACGGACGTTCGTTACGCGACCCGTGGCGTCGTTGCGATAAGTCCGGATATTGACCGCTCCTTTCTTTGGCGGTCTCTCCGCTTTGGAGGAAGGAACCAAATCGATGGCAGATGCTTTTTCCCTGCGCTGTTATTGCTACCTGGACCGCATGCAGCCGCAGTTCGCCGCCTTCGTCGGCACGATCACCCAAGGTGACCTGCCGACCGAGGGCATGGCGGCCCTGTACGTCGAGATGGCCCCCGGCAACGAGGTCTTCCGGGTGGTGGACATCGCCGTCAAGGCCACCGAGGCCCGCCCGGGCGCCCAGATCGTCGAGCGCGAGTTCGGCATGTTCGAGGTCCATTCGCCCAACCAGGCGGCCGTCCTCGAAGCCGGGGACGTGGTCTTGAAACGGCTCGGACTGAGCCAGGTGGACCGGATCAAGCCGCAGGTGGTTTCCACCCAGGTCATCACCCGCATCGACCCGTACCAGGCCCAGCTGATCAACCGCTTCCGGCGCGGCAGCATGCTGGTGGCTGGAGAGACCATGCTGGTGCTCGAGTGCGCCCCGGCGGCCTACATCAACATCGCCTGCAACGAGGCCGAGAAGACTGCCAGCATCAAGCTGATCCACGTCTCCTCGGTCGGGCGCTTTGGCCGGATGTGGCTGTCGGGCTCGGAGGCGGAGATCATGACCGCCAAGGACGCCGCCATCCGGGCGCTCGAGTCCATGGAAGGCAAGCCCGGCGCATAGGAAGATTTGCCACAGGGACCGCAGAGAAAATAATAACCCCCTCCGTGCACTCTGTGTTCTCTGTGGCTGGTTTCTTGTTGGGAAAGAAGGCAACATGCCGAAAGAGTTCTATACCGAACGTGACATCGAGGACCTGGTCAAGCGCGGCGTCATGTCGCTGGACATGAACGAGAATGTCGTCCTGACCGAGTTGGCGTACGAGAAGGCCAACCGGCTGGGGCTGAAGCTGAACCAGAGCAGGCCGGACAATCCGCCCGCCGCGCCGGTCCGGCCATACCTCTCCCAGAAAGCCGCGCCGCCGCCCGCAGGTCGGGTAGACGCCGAAGGCGCCATATCGAGATCTGCCCCCGAAGCCGACCTGGCCGGCCGCATCCGTTCCGCGGTCATTTCCAAAATGGGCAGCCAGGTTGACCCGGCCCTGCTGGACGTCATCATCCAGCGGGTTCTGAAGAGTACCGGAATCAAGTAGCTATGTTGTTCGGACGGGTTAAGGGCCGTGCAGTCTGCACGCTAAAATATCCCGGCACGCAGGGACTCAAACTGCTGGTCGTCCAGCCGCTTAACAAGAAGCTTGAGCCGGTTGGGGCCTTGCAGGTCGCTGCGGACGTGGTCGATGCCGGGCCGGGGGACCTGTGTGTGATGGTCCGCTCGCGCGAGGCTGCCCTGGCCATGCCGGAAGTGAAATTCGTTCCGATCGACCTGGCCCTGGTAGGCGTGGTCGACGAGTTGGATGTCCGGCCGGAGGGCGAGTTCGATTTCATATTACGAAAAGGCTGGAAGAAATACTCCTAAACACAAAGGACACGAAGGAAAGCTTGGTCGTATCCTTACGAGCCGCCCATTTTTGTAGGGGCGACCGGACGTAGATCCCCGAAGGGGACCGGTCGCCCGGGCGGCGAGATGAAAGGTATTTATGATCTTAGGCAAAGTAGTTGGGACCGTGGTGACGACTATCAGCCACCGGGATTACAAGAACCGGCGGCTGTTGGTAGTGCAGCCTTTGGTCATGGATGGCCAGCCGTCCGACGAAGAGTTCATCGCCATCGACGCTACCCATGCAGGAATTGGCGACACTGTCTTGGTCAACCGGGAAGGCAATGGTGCCCGCCAGGTGCTCAAGAACCCGGACGCGTGCATCATTTCAGTAATCGTAGGGATTGTCGATTCGGTATATATTGATAGCTGACGATATTATAAATTCCGATTGGATGTTGCTTGGAAATGCCCTGGCGTGAATGTCAGGGCTCTTGTTTTCTGCTCCGCTTACGACTGTCACCCTGCAAACCGGCGGGCAGCGCGGGCATGAGCTCGAGCAGCTTCGGTTGCGCGATCACGTGGGTTGGCGGTCGTCTGGAGCCTCGCCAATAGATTCCCGGTGGCAACGGCCACCGCATCCACCGCCTCCAGGAAGGCCGCTTCGTTGGCTTTGGATGGCTGGCGGAAACCGCTCACCTTGCGGACGTACTGCAGGGCGGCATCGTGGATTTCAGCCTGGCTGGCAGGCGGCTCGAAATTGAAAAGTGGTTTGATGTTTCTGCACATCAGTCCTCCAATCAGGGAGTGGGAGTTGGCCCCCAACTTGGGTCAGGGTTTGGGCGCTCAAATCGTATGTCCAATCGACGCCTGGGGTTTGCCGGACCAGAACGTAATCTCCGGGTGTCGACGGCGTGGAGCGGAAAATAAGACCTACCCATGGAAAATCGATAGGATTGGTGGCAATTATACCCGCCTCGATGAAGAAAAATGGCGGAACCCGTCCACTCGACCTTAATCGTCCTTTCAGGATGGAGGTTTATCATCCGGGGAATTCCCTCGCTTTCGCCGCAGCCGGGAAAATGGGGGAGCTCCCGGCGCACTACAACCTGGAGGCACTGGATGGAACTTCATATCACCCGGCGAACCAACCGGATCCGCTCCCCGAGACCGCGAAAAAGGAACTCCCTGAATCGCTACATGCGCGGGGTGGGTTTCCTTTTCATCCTGCCCTGGTTGTTGGGATTCGTCCTCCTGAAGGCTTTCCCGATCCTGGCGGCTTTGGGCTTCTCGTTCACCAACTTCCGCATGTTGCAGCCGGACCAGACCCAATTCATCGGAATCCAGAACTACATTACGTTCTTTCGAGACCCCCGCGCAGGCAGCAGCCTGTTCCGCTCGATCACCTATTTCGTCACGACTGTCCCGATCGAGATGGTCGTCGCCCTGGGGCTTGCAGCGCTTTTCTCGAGTGAACGCTTGCGAGCCACCCGGATCCTGCGGACGCTCTACTTCATGCCAAGCATCATTCCCGCCATTGCGATCTCGATCGTCGTCTCGGGGTTGTTGAACCCGAATTCGGGCTGGCTCAACCAGCTGATTCTCAAACCGCTGGACCTGCCGTCCCTGCCAGGGCGGGGAAACTTCTTCCAGATCGTGCTCGCCCTGTGGACGGTTGGCCCTGGCTTTCTGATCATGCTCAGCGCAATGCTCAACGTCCCCAAGGAGATCTATGAAGCGGCCCGGGTGGACGGCGCTGGCCCGGCGGCGCGCTTCTTCTCCATCACTTTTCCGATGATTTCGCCGGCTGTTTTCTTTTCCCTCGTTATCAATATGATCAGTTCCTTCGGCGGCGTAGCCCTGCTCGACCGCGGCTTGCCATACAGCCGCAGCCTTTCACCGATGGAGTCGTACATTAGCAGCCAGCTCTTTACCGGCAGCTACAACCTGGGTTATGCCAGCGCCCTGGCCTGGATGATGTTCATCGTTGTCATGGTGATCACCCTGGCTTTGTTCTATTCGACGCGCTACTGGGTCCATTTCCCCGAAGAGGACGACAATGAAGAAATCTAGCCTTCGCCAGCAGCATAGCGATGTCTCGACCCTGACCCTGCGCCTGTGGGAATTCACCGGGTCGAGTCTGCTGAACCTGTTCGTCTGGATTGCCCTGGTCGCCTACCTTGCTCCGCTCAGCTACATGCTGGTCACCGCCTTGAAGACAGCTGCCCAGATGAGGGATGCCAATGCCCCACTCTGGCCAGCCCGGGCGGCTGCCTTCACATATCAAGGCCAATCCCTGTTGATCTACGAAGTCCCCACTTCGGCAGGGCTGAAGCAGTGGGCGCTTGCAGAACCTCACATCACCTACAGCGAGTTCGTCGACCCGGCGGATCCCCAGGCCGGCCTCATCCGCTGGGACGGTTACTGGGGAGATCTCAAGCTGGTTTATCATCCGGGGGTAACCTTGGCAAATTTCGTTTCGCTCTGGAAGACTGTTAATTATCCTCGGCTGCTGCGGAACACCCTGATCGTCATCAGCCTGGGCGAGATCGGGATCCTGTGCTCCTCAATTATGGTGGCGTACGGCTTTGCCCGTTTTCCCATCCCTGGAGGGCGCTTCCTGTTCTTCCTGCTGATCGGGACGATCATGATCCCCGACAGCATTACCCTGGTGCCAACTTTCGTGATCTTCGGCCGCGTGCTGAACTGGACCGGCACGTTCTATCCGCTGATCGTGCCGCAGTTCTTCGGCAGCGCCATATATATTTTCCTGCTGCGCCAGAATTTCAAATCCATCCCGCGCGACCTGGACGAGGCCGCCATGCTCGACGGGGCGGGGCCACTCCGGACGTTGGTCTCGATCATCCTGCCCCAGTCCATCCCGACGGTCGTCACCGTGGCCCTCTTGCATTTCTTCAATGCCTGGAACGAGATGAAGATGGCCAGCCTGTACCTGGGCGTTCGCCCCGACCTGCAGACGATTGCGTTCAGCGCCCAAATGTACCAGAGCTATGGCTTTACCCCGGAAGTGCTCCAGGCGGGGGCGTTGCTCTTGATGCTCATCCCGCTGGCGGTCCTGTTCCTGTCGCAGCGCGTCTTCATGCAGGACATGGTCATCGCCGGCGTGGAGAAATGACTTCCGCCTGGCAGGGCAGGGGACGAAAGGACTGCCCAGACTCTGCCTCTGTTCACCGCATTTCATGAGCAGACAAACCTCCGGGAGCTTCGGGGAAGATGCTTTGCGCCTTTCCGGAGTTGCCTCGATTGACTCATGAAATGCGTGTAGCCATTAACACACACAATCTCATCCAATAACAAACTCAATAACAAAGCCAACCAAAACATTGAGAGGCAAAGGAGAATAACAGGCGGAGTATTCAGCCCACAGGATATAACCCGGCTTGGCAGCAATAAAAATCCCCCGCCGGAAATGGCGAGGGAGAAAGCTGAATGGAGACCCAGGCAGACGGAATTCAGAACGACGAGACCGGCTCCAGGTCCAGGGCAGGGTACACCTGGCCCGGGACCGGGGGCATCGGATTGTAGACCCAATCCACGGAAACCACGCCGGCGTCAATCCCGGCCATCCGGCGGATACCCTGGAAGGTGCCGCGCAGGAGCACATCTTCCATCGTCAAGGCCATGCTGAAGACCGCCAGGGGGGTCCCGGAGGGGATGGCCCGGAGCTCGTCCGTGTAAACCGAAGTCGAGAACACCAAGCGCTGCCGATCCAGGCCTTGAGTCTGGATGGCAGGGATGATCACCGGGTAGCCGTCCGCATCGACGTAGGAGAGGAATTTCAGGTTGTCGATCTTGGCCACGAACGCCCGCGTCCAGGTATTGAGGACCGGCAGCCTGCCCGATCCGGGGTTCAGCGTGCGCGCCAGCATCGTCTGGACCGCGGCGAAGATGATCCGGTTCATCGGCAACGGGGACTTGCCGGTATGTCCCACCAGGTCCAGGTAATAGACGGTGTGAACGCCGAAGTAGGCATTGTAGCGGAACATCGGCACGTTGTTATAGTAATCGTACTCCGCTCCGTCCTTGACGGCATGGGTGTACGAGGCCTTTCCCCGCCAGACATTCTTGTCGAGGCTCATGATCAGGAACCCGGTTTTAGGGTTGGCGAGGAGATGTTTCTTCGACAATCCTTCAGTGAACTGCCCGAAGCACAGGCGCCCCGGTGCACAGGCCATCAGCGAAGAGAGCAGCGTCACGTGCGGCAATCCTTCCGGCGTGACCGTCGCCAACAGCCCGATCTTCAATTCCGGGCGGGTGCTCTGGATATCTTCTGCAGAGAAAGCGGTCTGGGATAGTTCCATGGTTGGCTCCTAATCTGGTTCCGCGGCGCGGGTCGCGCCGGTGGCGAGGACAAGTTCCGGGTGGAGGCTGGAGGTCTTTGCGATCCATTCACAGTGGGCCAGCTCAGCGTGCGTCATCAGCGGTGTCCGGGCATATTTCCATTCCAGGCCCAGGCGGATGTACTGGTCGCGGCAGAGGTTATTGAAGGCGCACAATTCCCAACGGGCGAGCGTCCCATCCAGCCTGGTCGACAGGTACCGGCCGATGGCGGACAAGTTTTCTTCCGAGTCGGTCGCCCGGGGGATGAGCGGAGTGCGAATCCATAGGCCGATCCGCCGATCCTGGCTGCGGATGAAATCCCGGACGTGCTCAAGATTTTCGAGGATCTGCGTGTTCGATACGCCGGTGTATTCGCGATGGGCTGCCGGGGCAAACAGCTTCAAGTCAAACAGCACCAGGTCGGTGTAGGGCAGCAGCCGGTCGAGCGTGTGGGTCGAGCACAGGCCGCAAGTATCGAGGGCGGTGGAAATCCCCTGTTCTTTCAAGCCGCGCAGGAGCGATTCGGATAAATCCGGCTGGAAGGTCGGTTCGCCGCCCGAGAGGGTCACCCCGCCGCCGGATTTATCGTAGTAGGCGCGGTCCTTGAGTAGTTCAGCCAGCAGCTCTTCGACCGCCACAGTCCTGCCCAGCGCCTCGAGCGCCCCGGACGGGCAGGCTTCAGCGCACTTCCCGCAGGCTTCGCAGCGCTCACGGTCGATGACCAGACCAGCTTCCGTCATCGTCAGGCAGCCGTTCGGACAGGCATCCACACAGGTCTTGCAGCCAATACAGCGCACGGCAAACCACTGGGTCTGCAGGCGCGGCGAAATGCTCTCGGGATTGTGGCACCAGGCGCAGTGCAGCGGGCAGCCCTTGAAGAAGACGGTGGTGCGGATGCCCGGCCCGTCCTCTGTCGAGAGTCGCTGGAGGTGCAGGATGCGACCTTGCGGCCGGGGCGGCGAGTGCGTCGCTCTTACTGGATCCATATTTACGCTCACCGCATCTGGTGGCTTTCGCGGGCGATGATCTCGTTTTGGAGCTCCCGCCCGATGGAGGTGAAGTAGGCGTTATAGCCGGTGACACGCACCAGCAGGTGGCGGTAATTCTCGGGGTGCTTTTGGGCGTCCTGCAGCAGGTCGGCGTCGATCAGGTTGATCTGGAGGGCAGAGCCGCCGTTCTCGATGTAACCTTTCAGGAAGGCCTTGAATTTCCGGCGGTGTTCCGGATCCCGGAGGATGGACGGGCTGAAGGTCATCGTATGGCTGCCGCCGTTCGGAAGGACATTCAGGTACTCCTCCCAATCACCCTTGCCGTCGGGGGCCTTGCCGCCCAGGGCCTTGCCAACGGAGTTGACGTTGGCCGTCGGGCCGTTGATGTCGGCGCCGTTGGATGGACAGAGGGCGTTCGAGAGGAATTTGCCGCGCGGCCTGCCGTCCGGGCTGGCGGGCAGGATGAACGAATCAGCCACCCAATAGTTCCAAGATAGCATCCCCGGGCGGAACTGCCGGCCCGTGGAGCGGGTCTGGTATTTCCAGGTTTCGTCCGTCCAAAGCTCCATTACCTGGCGGGCGAGGGCATCGGCCTGATCGTCGTCCCGGCCATATTTGGGCGCTTTGTGCTGGGCGCGCGCCTGCAGGACCTCGTGGCCGACCCAGTTGTCCTTGAGCGCCTGGACCAGTTCGGCCATCGTGCAAACTTTCTCGTCGTAGACCAGGTATTTGACCGCCAGGAGCGAATCGACCGTCGTGGCGTAAGTCACAGCTTCGATGGTGACATAACCGAGCTCGGCGCCGCCCTGGGTGACGTCCAGGCCCTTCCCGGCGCAACCCTTCACAAGGCAGGAAAGGTAGGGAGTCGGGGCATAGTTCGCCCGGATGAATTCGGACCGCTCGTACAACTCGACGATGCGGCGGACGATGGAACGGGTCTGTTCTGCATACGCCTGCCAGAACTGTTCCCAGGTGACAAACCGGGCCGGGTCTCCGGTATCCGCACCCCAACGGACGGGTTTGTCCGTTTTGCCGGTGATCCCGTCGGTGAACGGGACCAGGTCGTATCCGCCGGTCAGGGCCAGCTCGACCGCCTTGAGCAGGTTCAGGTTGGCATCCACGGTCCCGGAGCGATCGTTTCCAACCATAGTATTCTCCAGGCAGCCGACCGAAGCATAGTCAAAGACATTGTCCGCGTTGATGAATTGACTAGCCCCGGAACGCTTTGCTTCGAGCATCATGCCGGCCATCGAGCGTTCATCGAAGTTGAGCAGGAAGGGCGCGCCCTGGCTGGAGGCGATCATTTCCACGACGCGGTCGAGCAGTTTCTCGGGCGAGCCGCGGTGCAAGCGGACATTGGGCTTGGGCTCCAGGATGGGCGACATCTCGTCGATCACGTCCAGCAGGACGTAAGTCAGGTCGTTGGTCATGTCACGGCTGCCTGCACCCAGGCCGGAAAGATTGAAAAGCTGCCCGTAGCCGGCCGTAATGCCCTGGTTACCGCCGGTGCGGATCATTCCATCGTAGGCGGTATTGCAATGGATCCAGAAACACTTCAGGATGTCCTTACCAAACTCCAGGTCCATGCCCTCCTGGATGGATTCCTCCCACAAGGGGAAAAGGTATTGGTCGAGCCGCCCGAAGGAGTCGCCCGGGCCGGGGTAATTTTCGTCCGCCATCACCAGCATGTGGGTCAGCCAGAGCGATTGGACCGCTTCCCAGAACGTCCGGGCCGGCTCCCAGGGGACGCGTTTCAGGCTGTCAGCCATCTGCCGGAGCTCGTTTTTACGCGCCGGATCCGGCTCCGCTTCCGCCAGGCGGGAGCATTCCCGGCTGTATTCGGTCGCCAAGTCACGCGGCAACGTCGCGGCAACCAGCATCGCCCGCAGTTGGCCGCCCTTCCTGCCGCGTTTATCAGAAGCCGGGAGTGCCGCATACGCCGCTTCCAATTCAGCATGAACGGCCTTCCAGCCTTCCCGGACGATCCGACCGTAGTCCGGGATCAGGTGCCCGGAAGTGGCCCCGGTGTTGCCATAGCCGTGGTTGTGGAACCAGAGCATGGCCGCCCGGGCGCCTTTTGGACCGTAGACCAGCTTGTCCCGGTCCCGGGTCTCCTTGCGGGTCAGGCAGGCCGACGTCTGGACGTTGAAGCGCGCCCCGGCAATCAGGTCTCCCGGCAGGATTTCCTTCGGAAGGCACCTGACCATGACCTCCCGATTGAACCAGGCTCGTCGCTCGGGTAAACTCCACTTCCAGAAATCCGGGTCCAGGACGACGGGCCGGGCCACCTGGCTGAAGGCCGAACGGAAGGTCTGGAGAAAGGCGTATGTCTCCGGGACGATATAAAAGGTAAGCTCGTTGTATTGGAAATCCCACGGGGTGCCGGTCGTCCAAGCCGTGTACTCGTTATTCCATGCCCGGCCGACGCCCTGGAAATAATAATCGCGCAGCCAGTGGATGCGCGGTGAAAGATTGGTGGGCGTCTTGATGGAAAAGCGCGGTCTCTCGAGGGTTGCAGGACTGTTCATGGTCTTTCTCCTTTCAGGTAGGCTTCCCCATGCTTGAGCATTGCGCTCATCGATTGGACGGCTGTCTCGGCGTCTTTTTGCTCGAAGGCTTGGACGATCCCGGCATGAAATCGGTGAACGGTCTCCACCACCGGCGTGCCGAAATACTTGCGGAAGAATTCGCCGGTCAGGTGGGTATAGACGCCATTGAAAGAATTGATGATCAGAGGATAGACGAGGTTTCCGGAGGCGATGGCAACCGAGAGATGGAAGGAAAAGTCCAGGCTGGTCAGGGTCTGCGGGTCGTGACCGGCCGCTTCCTCTTCCTCGGCAAGCAAGCCATGAAACTCAGCCAGCTGCATCTCGGTCCGGTTCGCAGCCGCCAAACGGGCGGTCTCGGTCTCGACGATCAGCCGCATGTCGATCAGGCTCTGGGTGAAAGCCGGGTCCATTTTTCCATCGTGATAAGCAAGCAGGGAGGATAACATCGCCATCGAGCCGGACCGGCGGTAGTCGTTGACAAACACCCCGTGCCGCGGGGCAATCCGGACCAGGCCCTTGGCATCCAGATCCACCAGCGCCTCGTGCAGGACCGGGCGGCTGACCCCCAGGCTTGCGGCAAACTCCCGCTCAGGAGGCAATCGTTCGCCGATCCGCAGCTCACCGGAAAGGATCAATTCCTCCAGGCGGGCAACGCAGGCTTCCTTCAAGCTGCTGACTTTGAGGGGTTCCAGAGGATGATTCACTGCGCTCCTCGCAGATTGGTGGTAAAACCACCAGCCACACCTTCAGTATCGCGCCCGCCTCACCCCAAATCAAGTGACATTTGTCAGCATCGGCGCAAATGGTTCGCCTCAGGTTCCCATCCATCCGAATCGGGGTGGGGAAGGGGCCGCCCCGGCATCGTGAACTCGACGGACAAGCAGTGCTATAATTTGCCTGCCGATGACATTGATCCAAGACTTCTTCAACGTCAACCACGACATCATCTATTTTATTTATGGATTGATGTTTTTCGTACTCGGGTTGGCAATCAGCCTGCAGTCCCGCCATTCCTCGCACCTCGACCTGGCCCGCAGCCTGCCCTGGCTGGCCGCCTTCGGTTTTTTGCACGGGTTCCATGAGTGGGGGGATTTATTCATCCCTCTCCAGTCGGAGTATCTCGCTCCTTCCGTGATTGTATTTCTACAATACATTCATCTCATTCTCCTGGCCTCGTCGTTTGCCACGCTTTTCGGTTTTGGGGCCGCCCTGCTGGAACCGATCAAGCATCACAAATGGTTGCACATCAGCCTGGCAATTTTATTAGCCGGCTGGCTGGGATTGGCATTATTCCCTTTTCGCCTCTGGTTCCCTGACTTCACCGGCTGGTATAACGCCGTCAACGCCCTGGCGCGGTACCTGATCTGCCTGCCCGGCGGCCTGCTGACCGCCTATGCCCTGCGGGAGCATACCTTGCAGCGCATCACCCCCTATGACATGCCCAAGATCGTCCGGGCGATCCAGCTGGCAGGCATCGCCATGGCAGCCTACGCCCTGGCGGGAGGGTTGATTGTCCCGCCGGTGCCATTCTTTCCGGGAAACTGGTTGAATACCGACAGCTTCACCAGGTGGTTTCTCGTCCCTCCACAGCTGATCCGGGCTTTGATCGGTTTGGCAATGGCCTGGACCACCATCCGGCTGCTGGAAGTGTTCGAAATCGAGACGACGCGCCGGATCGAAGCCATGACGAAGCAGCAAATGCTGGCAGCCGAGCGCGAACGCATCGCCCGCGAGCTCCACGACGGGACGATCCAGAAAGTTTATACTGCCGGCCTGCTGGTCCGTTCGGCCCAGAACCTGGTCTCAGTCGATACGCCTCTGGCCGGCCGGTTGTCGACCGCCGTCGGCGTCCTCGACGACGCCATCGGGGACCTGCGCCAGAACTTGAACGACCTCAATCCGCAGCCTCAACAGCGCGAGCCTTTCCGCGCCGTGCTTGAAAGGCTGGTCACGGATCCACGTTTCAGCTCCCTGGTCGATATCAGCCTGGATGTGGACCTGCCGGACGCCGAATGTCTGGATCCTGAACGCTGCGCACACGTCCTTGCCATCGTCCAGGAGACCCTGGCGAATATTGTCCGGCACGCCCAAGCCCGCTCGGTCAAAATTGCGGCCCGCCGGACGGACAGCGCCCTCGAGCTCAGCGTCCAGGATGACGGAGTGGGAATGCCGGCCCAAGTCGTCGAAGGCCACGGTTTGAAGAACATGCACGATCGTGCGTCCCTGCTTCACGGCCGCCTGGAGATCACAAGATTGGACAAGGGGACCCGCGTTTTCCTGCATGTGCCCCGGGAGGTGAAAAAATGAGTAAAATTCCAGTCGCCCTCGTCGACGACCACGCCCTCGTCCGCCTGGGTTTGAAGACCCTGATCAACGACCAGACCGACATGGAGATCACCGGCGAGGCCGGCACCACCGCGGAAGCCTTGCAAATGATCGAACGGGTCCGGCCGCAGGTTGTGCTGATGGACATCCGCCTGCCCGGAGAGGGCGGCCTGGATGCGGCCCGCCAGATTGCAAGCCGCTTTCCCGGGACCAAGGTGGTCATGTTGACATCCTTTGCCGACGAGGAACTGGTCATGAGCGCAATCCGCGCCGGAGCGGTCGGCTACCTGTTGAAAGAAGTCGGGAACGAGGAAGTCTTGCGCGGTATTCGCGCGGCCGCGGAAGGTCATTCGATCATGGATGCGGCGACCACGGCCCGTCTGTTTGCCAGGGTCCGCGCATCCGAACAGAAGGCGGAATCGGATGCGTTCCGCGACCTGACCGATCGGGAGTTGGCCGTCCTCTTCGAAGTCGCCCAGGGAAAGACCAATGCGGAAATCGCCCAGAGTCTCAACCTAAGCGAAAAGACCGCCCGTAACTATGTCAGCACGATCCTGGAAAAGCTGCAACTTTCGAACCGGATCGAACTGGCAACCTATGCCATCAAACACAACCTGTCCGAACGGATGAAACACGAATAAGCGGCAGAATTAAAAAAGGCGGCGGGAAAGATCCCGCCGCCTTTTGCTTTGCCGAGTAAAGATTGATTAAGCTTCGGCACCCTTGGGAGCACGCACCGAAACGTTCTCGGATTTTTCACCCTTGCGGGCCCAGAGCGAGCCGATCCAAGGAACCAGGAAGTAATCGGCACCGAAATAGCCTGAGATTTTCCAACCCAGGACCAGGAGGACAGACAGGGCGAAGAACATCGGGTTGACGCTGGCAGAGCCGGCCATCATGAAATTGAAATTCATGAAGCCGCCCATGAATGCCGAGAAACCGGTGAAGATGCCCAGGATCAGGCACACACCGACCAGGAATTCACCCACGGGGACGAGCTTGGCGAACCAGGTGTAGGCATGCGCGTTCAAAAGCATCTGCAGGAAGGCCCGGTACCAGGCATAGTGGATCGGTGCAGTTCCGGTCGCGGGGATCGCCACCGCGCCCGCCCAGAAACCCTTCAGGGCGAGGCCGGTCTGCATCCAAGCCGGGCTGGAGAACTTGTGCAGGGAGGCTTCCAGCCACTGCCAGCCGATCCAGACGCGGATGGGCAGCCAGATCAGACCTGCCAACGGATGATTGAACAGCTTGCTGATAAACGAGGGGTTCTGGACTTCCTGGCCCTTGCGGGTTGTAACAACGTTAACCATTTTGTCTCCTTTGGTCTAATCTCGGGTTTGAGGATTGATTACCGCTCTAATTTACGACTGTTCCTCTCCTGTTTACAGGGTCAGGTGACCCTAATTTCAATGGGACAATTGCCCCCATCTCCACGGGGGCAATTTTTGGAGGAAATGGACCGACAATTCTCTCCATTCATCTATCGGTGTTATGATAAATACTTCAAGCGAGGAAATATGGAAAATACTCCCACCGAACAAAATAAACGCACAAATCCTCTCCGCGAAATGAACCAGTTCCGCCGGCTGTTCGCTTTCGTCCAACCTTATCGGGCGCGCCTGTATCTGGCTTTCGTTGTTATCGTAGTAGGCAGCCTCCTGGGCCTGGCCGGTCCCTACTCCTTACAGTTTTTGGTCGATGCGGTTTTCAAGAAGAACGACGTCCACCTGCTCAACCTGATCACCCTGATCCTGGTGGGGATCTTCCTCCTGCAAAGCGTCGTCTATTTCATCCGCGGCTACCTGCTGGCTTTCGTAGGAGAGCGGGTAATGGCCGACCTGCGCCTGCGCCTCTTCGAGCACCTTCAAAAGCTGTCGCTCAGTTTTTATAACGAACGCCGGACCGGTGAGCTGGTCAGTCGGGTAACCAACGACGTCTCGACCGTCCGCTCGCTCGTCACAGGCGACGTATCGACCGCCATTTCCCAAGTGCTGACCTTTATCGGCGCCCTGATCCTGATCCTGGTGACCGACTGGCGCCTGACGTTGTTCATGTTCGCCCTGGTGCCGGTCGTGATCGTGGTTGCCACGCTTTTCGGCCGGCGCTTGCGAAGTCTTTCATCCCAGGTCCAGGACCAGCTGGCCCAGGCGACAACCGTCCTGGAGGAGGGGATCGGCGGCATCCGAGTGGTCCAATCCTTTACCCGGGAAGATTATGAAGTCGGTCGTTTCCGCAAGAGCATCGAGGCAACCTTCTCGCTTGCAATGCGACGCATCCGCGTCTCCAATTTATTCGGCCCCTTGATCTCCTTCCTGGGATTCGGAGCGGTCGTCTCGATTTTCTGGTTCGGCGGGCACGAGGTTCTGGCTGGCCACCTCACACCGGGGCAACTCTTTATGTTCCTGGTGCTGACCCTGACCATCGCCGGCTCGATCGGCCAGTTCAGCGGGCTGTGGACCAGCCTGCAGGAAACGCTCGGCGCCACCCGCCGGCTCTTCGACATCCTCGACACTTCCAGCGACATCCGCGAGGCTCCAGATGCAGTCGAGCTGCCGCGCCTGGATGGGCGGATCACCTTCGAGCACGTTTCGTTCGCCTACAAAGACGATCCCGATGCCGGCATCCTGACCGACGTCAGCCTCGAAGTGCGCCCCGGGGAAGTCCTGGCTTTGGTCGGCCCGAGCGGCGCCGGCAAGACGACCCTGGTCAACCTGATCCCGCGTTTCTTCGATCCGACTTCCGGGGAGATCTGCATCGACGGGCACGAATTACGCAGCTTGCAGGTCCGCAGCCTGCGCAGCCAGATTGGCATCGTCCCGCAGGAAACACTGCTTTTCGGAAGCACAGTATGCGAGAATATCCTCTACGGGCGGCTGGACGCCACCCAGGACGAGGTCATCGCAGCGGCCAAGGCAGCAAACGCCCACGAATTCATTTCGCAACTCCCCAAGAGATACGATACTCCGGTCGGGGAACGAGGAGTCAAACTGAGCGGCGGGCAGCGTCAGCGCATCGCCATTGCCCGGGCGATCCTTAAAGACCCGCGCGTCCTGCTCCTGGATGAGGCGACATCATCCCTCGATAGCGAAAGCGAAGGACTGGTCCAGGAGGCGCTCGAGCGGCTGATGCGAGGGCGAACGAGCATCGTCATTGCCCATCGCCTCTCGACCATCCAGAACGCAGACCGCATCGCCGTCCTGGATGCCGGCCGGGTCGTGGAAACCGGCACCCATGCCGAGCTTCTCGCCTTGGACGGGCTGTACGCCCACCTTCATCGCCTGCAATTCCGTCTCGAAGAGCCTGCCGCCGACAGGTCGGGGGACGATCATGAAACGGACGAATCGACCGGAAAACCCCCGCGCCGGCGCCGCATGGGGCTCTTGCCGGGGCTGCCATAAAAGCGAGGTTTATTTTCAGCAGTGTTCGTGAAAAGGCAATACGCGGGGAGAGAATCCGTACTATACTGATAACGGTTGGGGAACAAAGTTGCGCCGACCGGGTATCGAAGTGCAATTGCATTAAACCGGTTTCTGCAACGAATTTGAACGGTATTCGGATGATAGGGTGACAGGAAAATTCAACGGTATCCCCAGGATCGACAGTGCGATCATCCCGGCTATCCAGATAAGGTCATTCCGCAGCACCTGAACGCAGCCCGCACTGCCAGAACAATCACAAGATGGCATCGTCCAGATGGGTATCCCGGCGAGGATTCGTTCACCTCGCCTGAACAACCCGATGCTTTTCTTTTCTCCAAGATTGGATCGCATCCCTTGCGCAGATCCCCATGGAGGCCGTTGATGACCACTGCCAAACGCGAATTGATCCTTTGGCGAAGGCTGCCAAAACCAGTAAAACATCTTTCCCTCAGGTCGTACGAGACGAGAGTGGGCTTTCTCTTCCTGCTGCCCTGGCTGCTGGGATTCGTATTCTTGAAAGCAATTCCCATATTGGCAGCGCTGGTTTTTTCTTTTACCAACTTCAACATGCTGGAACCGGGAGAGACCCAATTCATCGGATTGGCCAACTACCTGACCTTTTTCAAGGACGCGAACGCCGGTACCAGCCTGTTCGGCTCGTTCAGCACCTTCATCCTGACGGTTCCTTTCGAGATGGTGGTCGCTCTCTTCCTGGCAGCCGTAATCAGCAGCGGTCGCTTGCGCGGCAAGCTCATCCTGCGTACCCTCTTCTTCATGCCCAGCATCATCCCAGCCATTGCGATCGTCATCGTGATTTCCGGCTTGATCGACCCGAATACAGGCTGGATCGTCAAGATTTTTCATTTCTCCAAATATTCCCCGCTCTACACGCTCGTCCCGTTCGTCCTTTCCCTCTGGACGATCGGGCCGGGTCTCCTGATCATCTTGGGAGCGATGCAGGCCGTCCCTCGTGAGCTGTACGAAGCCGCCCGCGTCGATGGGGCCGGGCCAGTCAATCGGTTTGTCTCCGTAACCCTCCCGATGATCTCGCCGGCGATCTTTTTTACACTGGTGATCAACATGATCACATCCTTCGGCGGCGTGGCGTTGCTCGACCGCGGGTTGCCTTATAGCGGCGTGATCTATTCCGGGCATGGGTTTATGAGTTTCTCCCCGATGGAATCCTACATCGCGGCCCAAATGTTTGGAAACGCGGATTTGGGATACGCAAGTGCACTGGCCTGGGTCATGTTCATCCTGGTCATGGGAGTCACAATACTCTTGTTCCGCTCGGCGCGGAATTGGGTCTACTTCCCTGAGGAGACCGGCCATGAAGAAATCTAAGAATGCATCCGCCAGCCAGACTGCTCCATTGACATTCCGGCTTTGGAAATTCACCGGCACAGCCTTGTTGATCTTGTTCATCTGGATCATCCTGCTGGTCTTCCTTTCCCCGCTCTCGTACATGGTCGTGACGTCTCTCAAATCGAAAGCGGAATTAAGTGACCGAACCGCGCCTCTCTATCCAGCCGACCGCCTTACGTATGACTACCAGGGCCAAACTTACCAGCTCTATCAGGTTCCCACCTCCGATGGCGTCATCCACGAGTGGGCTTTGGTCCAACCCAGCCGGCTCTCCAGTCAGTTCGTGGACCCGGCCCATCCGGAAGCGGGTTTAATCACTTGGCAGGGGTCCTGGCGAAATCTTTCCGGGGTATTCCGCTTCCAGATCTATTGGAAGAACTATACCGACATCTGGAAGCTGCTCGACTATCCCCGGTATCTGAGGAACACGTTCATCATCATCGTCATCGGCGAAATCGGGATATTGCTCTCCTCCGTCGCGGTCGCCTACGGGTTTTCCCGCTTCCGCATCCCGGGCGGGAGGATCCTTTTCTTTCTTCTCATTGCGACAATCATCCTTCCCGACAGCATCACCCTGTTACCAAGCTACTATGTCTATGTACGCATCCTGCCCTGGAACGGCACGTTCTATCCATTGATCGTCCCGGCTTTCTTTGGAAGCGCCATCTATATTTTCCTGCTCCGACAGAATTTCAGGAGCATCCCGCGCGACCTGGACGAGGCGGCCATGCTGGATGGGGCTGGGCCGGCGCGCATCTTGATCTCGATCATGATCCCTCAGGCCATTCCCGCCATCGTGACCGTGGCCCTGCTGCACTTCTTCAATACCTGGAACGAAATGCGCATGTCCAGCCTATACCTGGCAATCCGGCACGACCTTCAGCCAATCGCGTTCACCACGCAAGCTGCAACCATGATGGGGAACACCTATGAAAGCATCCAGGCCAGTGCGCTGATCCTCATGGTAATCCCGGTATTGATCCTGCTCGTGTCGCAGCGCTTCTTCATGCAGGACCTGGTCATCACGGGAATGGAGAAGAGGTCATGAACAGACTTGCCTTTCGAAAAATATTTTTGATTTGGCTGGCCTGGGCGTTGATCGTGATCGGGTTCCAGGCCCTGGCAACCGCCCGTTTCCAGCCGGTCTTCCCGGATATGGCCCAGGAATGGACGGCAACTTATACCTTGCCGCAGAACTATCAGGTCGATCGTCCCTACTTAGCCGAGCCGTTCATGAACAATCAGGTTTGCTGGGATTCGGAGTACTACATCAGCATCGCATCGGGCGGCTACGACGATCCAAAGGTTCCGCACCTGACCCCCTTGGGAAAGGCGACCACCTGGAACGATGGCATGCGAATCGACGGGCAGCTATACACCGGGGATTCCATCTCCCTGAATTATGCCTTCTTCCCACTCTATCCATGGATGATGTGGTTGTTCCATTGGCCGCTGATGGCTTTCGGGATCGGTCAGGTAGCCAGTACCACTTTCGCCGGGGTGATCGTCTCTGCGCTGGGCGCCTTGCTGGGGATGTTGGCGCTTTACGACCTGACCTATGAATCGCTGGGCGAGGCAGGCGCCATGCGGGCGGCTTTTTACCTGATCATCTTCCCAAGCGGCTTTTTCCTCGTCCAGGTCTACACGGAAGGCCTGTTTGTCGGCCTGGCGTTTGCCTGCCTGGCCATGCTGCGGAAGGGGAAGTGGCTGCCGGCGGCCCTTCTGGGAGCCGCGGCCACGTTGACCCGGGCCGTCGGAGTGACGCTTGTCATCCCGATGGCCATTACCTGGTTCCGCACTGGCGATTGGCTGGATATCGATCTCGAATGGAATCAACTTTATTACTGGTTCAAGGAATCCTGGCGAGCATTGTTCCTTGCAGTCCGGAAGATCTTCCGGGCAATCTTCGGAATCCAGAGGCAGGAAGATCCCGACTGGAACTGGCTGCGCGAAAAGTTGGTGGTGGTTGTGTCCTTCGGTAAAATGCTCCTGGCCTTTGCCCCGCTGATCGCGTTCCTGATCTGGAAATTCTCCCGCCTGGGAGTGAATTTCGATATCGTCGAGAGCAACTTTTTCGGTCGTGGATTCCTCGACTTCGGTCGTGCGTATTACAACTCGGCTGCCGCATTTCACAGTATGTTTGTTCACATCCCGGCGCGTACCGCTTATTTCCTGACCGAATTTCTAGGTCTAGCCATCGGTGTGGCGACTTGCCTGGCCTGCATCAAGCAGTATCCGGAGATTGCCTGGTTCAGCCTGGCCGTATTGGTCATTTCCTGGGGTAGCGGCTCTGTCCAAGGGATGATCCGTTACATGATCGGCGGGCCGGCCGTTTTTGTCATGCTGGCCAGGTGGGGCAGGAATTCCGTCTTCGACCGGGTTTGGACGATCGCGAGTATCTTGTTGATGGGTTTGCTGGCGATGTTGTTTGCTTTCAATTTCTGGGTGGCGTAGAGTACGATTATTTACGCTTTTTTCTCGAAGATCTCGTGATATCCCTGATCGAGCTCGTCATCGCTCAGGTGCGCATATTTCTGGGTCGTCTGGATATTCGAATGCCGGGCCAGCTCCTGGGCAAGTTTGAGGTTCCCGGAACCCCGCAGAACGGCTGTGACGAAGTAATGCCGGAACGAGTGGGGGGTAATGCGTCCATCCGCTTCATCCCCGAGCGCCTGCCGGACACGTTCGGCGACGATATTGCGGCCGGTGGTCGTCGTGATCGGCTTGACCTTTTTTCCCGCGCCTTTATCGTGACGGGCGAAGAGGGGCAGGGAGGGGAGGGGGCGTCCTGAGCTACCGTCCAGGGAGGCGCGGGCGGCAAGGTAATCCTTCAGCGCCCGCTGGCTGCGAGAGGAAAAACGAACCACGGCTTGCTTGTCGCCTTTGCCGATGATGATCGCCCGGCCTTCATTCCAATCGATATCACCCCGCCGCAGGTTGCACGCTTCGTGGACGCGCAGTCCGGTATCCGCCAGGGTGATCAGGAAAGCCTTATCGCGCAATGCGCGTAGCTGTTCTTCTGGATTGTCTGACAACAGATTGGCCGAATCTGAGACAAAGTCCAAGACGCGCTCGATCTCTTCCCGGGGAAACTGCGGCAGGCGCTGACCCGGCCGGCGGGCGCGCTGCTGGCGGATCAGATCCAGGCGGGGCAGGTTGACATCCGCCAGCCGCTCGGCCGCGACGAATTTGAAGAAGCCTGTCGTCGCGGCCAGATAAAGCTGCTCGGTCGCCGGAGAGAAATCCTTGAGGGCGGTCGCGAACCAGGCAATGGCGTCCTCCGAAATGGAGCCCACGAGGGAGTGTTCCGGATCGATCGAATTTTGCCTCAGGACTGCCAGGAACGCCGCCATGGCCTTGGCGTAAGCGAGAGCGGTATTGGGCAGCCTGGCCAACCGGACGGAATCTACATATCTATCGACGGCCAGGGCGATCGTAAGGGTTTTAGAGGAATCCATAGGATTATCCTAATGATTATGGTAATAATACTTATCGAAAGCATAATGATTATAAAGCAATAAGGTGGCACCTGTCAACCCCTGTGTACCGTCCACAGTAACTAGAGAAAAATCGATGAGTCCATAATATATCGAGAAAATAACATCTAGTTAAAATATCTAGCTTGTTTCCTAATATACCGTTTCTCCCCCACCTCGCCGCTATTTATGATGGTTTCCAAATTCATTGGTTTGGTTTCTACGAAATTGGAGAATTGTGCATACTTCAAAGTAGTTGATCGAGCATCAAGATATTACTCCCCCACCCCTCTTGGGATCTCACCTAGTTGGCAGCTCATAGAAATAATTCAACTGGGATTAGTCTGGAAAGGGCCCGCCATGTTGTACGAATTAACGAACAAGCACCATTCTACTGGTTGTCTAGAGCGCTTTGATTAATTGCTTGGTCGCAGGTTTGAAGCCTGCCAAGCGCACCTGGGGTTCGAAATGCCCATGATGGGATTTTTTGTTTCTGCTTCAACAGTGGTTAAGATGATTATTTTGAAATCGCATGCTTCAATACGTAAAGGTCATTATATCCATTACTGGTTAGCGCCATTCATATGTCTCCTTGGCCATCGTCTGTCACTGCCAACCAAGGCTGGATAGGTAGGCTTTTACACCAACCATTGGAAATTAAAGCCCAGACATACTCATGATTAGCTGGCAAGACAAATATTTCCCCTTTCAACATTACATCATCAGAAACTCTGCATTTTGATTATTCTACTTATGGCAACCAACCAATGGGTTGGAGAGACTTTGATGGCAGCTTGAAAGGGGCGTATCCCTTCATCGATAGCACGAAAGTCTTGTGGTAGTCGAAACAAAGTGCGCTACTTACATCCGGCGACCAGATCAGGGCCCCATT
>DATJPX010000011.1:0-22316 GCA_035506155.1 Anaerolineales bacterium | reverse complement strand
CCTCTTCCTGCTTTCCTGATATTACCATTCATCGCGGTATGGGGCGTCAATCACTTTAACATTACACTTTTTTCCATAATCGTAGCTGCTTGCACAAACGGGATCATTTTTCTCATTCTCCAACAGATGCGAGAATTGCGTTGGGTCCGGCTATCCGCCTCCGGGATTGTTTGGCTCACCGCGCTATTTGCATTCGGGACTGTTTTCTGGTGGCTAGCCATTACCCCTCAAACGGGATTCCTTAGTCAGGTTTGTACTATTCTTTTCTGCTCATTGGCATTTTGGCTGGCGTTAAAAAAATCATCTCCTTGGCTAGTGGGACTTTGCATGGCTGGAGCGCTTTTAGCACGCCCCAATATTTTTCTTCTCTGGCCAGCCTTATTTGCAATCAAAATCCAAATAGAAAATGGTTTGCAAAAAGAATCCAGGAAGCGCATTTTTTACTGGGGATTGTATTCAGGAATTCCAATGGTGCTAGGGGGGGCGTTCCTCCTTTTCTATAATTACATTCGGTTTAATAATGCATTCGATTTCGGATACATCACAATTAATGGCGCAAGCTGGATCGTAAGCCAAGCGCAAAAGTATGGGATGTTCAGCCCGCACTTTATCCCTTCCAACCTTTACAGCATGATCCTGGCTTTTCCATGGAAACTGTTGCGGCAATGTCAGAATTACTTGCCGCGAGGAAGTGGCATGAACATCATTGTCACCACGCCCGCCCTCGTTTATATTTTTCGCAAATTTAAGTTCTCATGGTGGACGCTTGGATGCTGGTGCGCAATCCTTCTTTCGGTCGTTACCCTCGCAATGTATTCAAATAACGGCGCAGTCCAGTATGGTTATCGCTACGTGCTGGATTTCATCGTTCCCGTCATCATGCTGATCGCATTTACAGCCGGAGAAAAAATATCTTTTCCATTAAAAATTCTGATCATCCTGAGTATCCTGGTCAATTATTATGGGATACTTTCCTGGTACCATGGAATTTGTTGATCACAGTGTAGGCCGAAGTCCCTTTCCCCAAACAAATCCCGGGTCTCGCTGCCTGACTACGATAAACTGGTGCGCTTTCAATACCTTCAGGACAAAACCTTGGCCTGCTACCCGGCCATCGTCCTGCTGACCGCGGCCGGCGTGACGATGGTGGTCTACAGCCTGATGCGCCGCAAGACCGCCGCCTGATCCAGCCTGTTTTCTTGTTTCCAAAAGGACTGCCGGAGGTACCATCCCGGCAGTCCTTTTGATCACCCACCGCCAACCCCTGGCGCTCTGGGCGTCCTGGCGGTTGCAGAAGCAACGGAGGCAACCATGGCCTACGACGAATTGCCGGCCGCCCGGGTGCGGGCCGGCGGGACCTCCTGTATAATCTATTCATTCATTCGCCTTCATTCACCCCCGAAAGGAAACCGATGAACCCAAAAAGATTGACCCTCCTGACCCTCGGCCTGCTGGCCGTCTGCCTGCTGGCCGCCTGCGGCGGTCTCAAGGCGGGCGAAGTGCGCGGCGCCCTCGTGGACGCCGCCGGCCAGCCGTCCGGCAGCGAATACCAGGTCATCCTCGCTCGGGCGGACACCGGCGCCGGGACGGTCACGACCACCCAGTACCAGACTTCCACCACCAATGGCATCTTCGTCCTGGAAGGGGTGCCGGCCGGGAGCTACGCCGTTTTTGTCCTGTCCATGTCCGGGCAGGGCAACTTCCTGCAAAAGGATGGAAAGACCCTCGTCTTCGATCTGGCCGAGGGCAAAGGGTTCGACCTGGGCAAGGTGACGGTCAAGTAAGCCGCCTTCCGGCCGTTCCGATCTTCGACCAAAGCCCGCCCTCGAGCGGGCTTTGCGCGCCCGGCCGGCCCGGGGCCGGGAACTTGCCACCTTGACATTCCCGCCGTCCTCGGTTACCCTACACGCACTTATCCACTATCATTTCAGCAGTCGTTGCTGTTGCACGTCCGAGCCCTGCTCGATCCCCCAACACCCCGCACTCCTGAAGAAAAGGAAATCTCGTGAATTTCGAAGAATTTAACCTGGACTCACGCCTGATGGCGGGGGTCCGCCGGCTCGGCTATACCACGCCGACGCCCGTCCAGGTGAAAGCCATCCCGGCCGCCCTGGCCGGCGAAGACCTGATCGGCACCGCCCAGACCGGCACCGGCAAGACCGCAGCTTTCGTCCTGCCCATCTTGAACAGGCTCCTGAGCGGGCCACGCCGGCGCGCCCGGGCATTGATCGTCACCCCCACCCGCGAGCTCGCCGAGCAGATCCACGAAGCCATCCGTGACCTGGCCACCGGCACCGGCATCCGCAGCACCACCATCTACGGAGGCGTGGGGGCGGCAAACCAGGTGAAGGCGTTGCGGGACGGCGTCGAGATCCTGGTCGCCTGCCCCGGCCGCTTGCTCGATCATATCAACCAGGGCAACGCCCGCCTCGACGCTGTCGAGGTGCTCGTCCTGGACGAGGCCGACCGCATGCTCGACATGGGCTTCCTCCCCGACGTCAAACGGATCCTCAGCCACGTCCCTGCCAGGCGCCAGACCATGCTCTTCTCGGCCACTTTCCCGAAGGAGATCGAGCAGTTGGCCGCCCGAACCCTCCACAACCCCAAACGGATCGCCATCGGCCTCAGCCGGCCGGCCCACACCGTTGCCCACGCCCTCTACCCGGTCCCGCAGCATCTCAAGACCGCCCTGCTGCTCGAACTGCTCAAACACACCGATACCGAGTCCGTGCTCATCTTTACCCGCACCAAACACCGGGCCGAAAAGCTCTCCAAGCAGATCGCCCGGGAAGGCATCCGCGCCACCAGCCTGCACAGTGACCGCTCGCAAGGCCAGCGCCAGGCCGCCCTGAACGGCTTCAAGAACGGCGATTTCCAGGTCATGGTGGCCACCGACATCGCCGCCCGCGGCCTGGACGTGGAATCCATCTCGCACGTCATCAACTTCGATATGCCCGCCACCGCCGACGATTATATCCATCGCATCGGCCGCACCGGCCGGGCCGAACGGACCGGGGATGCCTTTACCCTGGTTACCCCCGACGACAAGGATATGATCCGGGCCCTGGAAAAAGTCATGGGCAAGCCCCTGCCGCGCCAGACTGTGGAGGGCTTCGACTACGACATCCCTGCGCCGGAGGTCCACTCCACCTCCGAGCGGCCAGCCTTCCGGCCGCGCAATTCCCAGCCCGCCGCAGCCGCCCCTGCCAAGCGGCCGGCCCGGGGCTCCGCCAATCGCCGGGAGCTCCATCGCAAATTCGCCAGCGAAAGAAAATGATTTTCAGGCCCGGACGTTCCCTCGTCCGGGCTTTCATTTTGCGTGCCGGAAAAACGAAACCGGCCTATAATTGGCGCATGACACGCCTGATCCAACGCCTCCTGGCTCTCTCGCTCGTCCTGACCTTCGGCGCCGCCTGCGGGACCCCTTCCACCCCGATCGTTCACCCGGCGACGCTCCTTCCACCCGATACGCCTGCGGCGACGGCGACCCAGGCCGCCTCCCCGACCTCGGCCGATACCCCGACCCCGGCGGCCACGCCCACCCTCGCCGCCGGAGCCACCCGAACTTCGACCCTCGACGGGATGCTGCTGGTCTACGTTCCGGCGGGCCCCTTCCAGATGGGCTCGGCGGATTCGGACGGCCAGGCGTACAGCATCGAGAAACCCCAGCATACCGTCACCCTACCGGCTTTCTGGATCGACCAGACCGAGGTGACCAATGCGGAATACGCCCTGTGCGTCCAGGCGGGGGCCTGCAAGCCGCCCCTCCGCTACACCTCGAACTCCCACGACGATTACTACCGCAACGCCCAGTACGCCGATTATCCGGTCATCTGGGTGAATTGGGCCGCCGCCCAGGCCTACTGCCAGTGGGCAGGCGGGCGCCTGCCGACCGAGGCCGAATGGGAAAAAGCCGCCCGCGGCACGGATGGGCGCATCTACCCGTGGGGGAACAACCCGCCCGACGATACGCTGGCCAACTTCGGCACCCACATCGAGGACGTCACCGCCGTGGACAAATATCCGGCTGGGGCGAGTTTCTACGGCGCGCTCGACATGGCCGGGAACGTGTGGGACTGGACCGCAGACTGGTTCGGCGACAACTACTACAGCCAGTCGCCCGCGCTCAACCCGACCGGGCCGGAATCCGGGACCCGGCGCGTCCTGCGCGGCGGATCCTGGACGTTCAACGCCGTCGCCATGCGGGCCGCCTACCGCTACGGGCGCGCCCCGGATTACTCCAGCGCGGAGGTCAGCTTCCGCTGTGTCGTGGATGCCCAACCCTGAGATGGCCGCCATGCTCGATCTCTCCAACGCCAAATTCGCCTTCCTGGACCTCGAGACCACCGGCCTTTCGCCCTGGTTCGGGGATCGCATCTGCGAGGTCGGGATCATCCTGACCGAGGGCAAGCGCATCAAGGATGCCTACCAGACCCTGGTCAACCCCGAGCGGCCGCTCTCCCCCGCCGCCGCCAGCACCAATCGCCTGAGCGAGGCATCCCTGCGCAAAGCGCCGCTCTTTTCCGTCGTCGTCCGGGAGATCGAAGCCCGTCTGCGCGGCGCGGTGGTGGTCTGTCACAACGCCCCCTTCGACCTGCAGTTCCTCGACAGCGAGTTCCGCCGCCTGGGACAGGAGATCGAGATCCCCAACCTGGCCGACACGCTGACCATCGCCCGGCAGGTGGTGGAGTTGCCCTCCTATTCGCTGGTCTCCCTGGCCGAAGCCTTCCATCTCGACAAGGTGGAAGCCCACCGCGCCCTGGCAGACGCCTTCACGGACCGGCTGCTCTTTTTTGCCCTGATGGACATGGCCCGCTCCGGCGGCAAGACGCTCCAGGATTTCCTCGGCATCTACAACTCCCCCGCCCGGCCCAACGAAGCCATCCAGCTTCCGACCGAGCTGTCCGAAGCCATCGCCAGCGGGAAACGCCTGTTCATCACCTACGTCGACAGCGACGGCGAGCAGACCCAGCGCTGGATCACGCCCACCCAGGTGCTCGGCCTGGCGGATTACATTTACTTGCGGGCGTTCTGCCACCTGCGGCAGGCAGAACGAAATTTCCGCTTGGACAGGATCGTCGAAGTCAATGTGGAAAGCTGATAAAAAACTCCCGGGGTTTCGAAACTCCGGGAGTTTTCCGTTGTAAAATTCGCAGGACTTGTCCTGCGCTTTACTTAAAACCCGACTTTTTCCTTGACCAGGATCAACGCCGCCCGGCCGGGCCGGAACTCCCGGTTGACGATCAGGATCTTGTTGACCTCCGTCCCGGTTTTATAAAGCTGCTGCATGTGCTCTTCCTCGAGCGGCTTGCTGTATTCCTCGATCCGCCGCAGCCCTTCGCTCACATCCTTGACGATCTTCTGCGTCCCGACCACCCAGACGACCTTGCCGGCCCCCGAAGCATACGGCCCCAACTGGCTGCCGGTCTTGGAGGCGATCAGGACGTGGCCGTCCTCCGTGACGGCGGCCACGCTCCCGGCGGCGTAGTCAGGGCTTCCACCCAGCTTGCGGATCTCGCGTCCCTGGGTCTCGCGGTTCATGGCAAACATCTTCGGCCGCAGGGCCTCGTAATGTCCGGATTTGTCGATTTCCATCTGAATGCCGAGCGTTTCCAGCGTGACCGAAGCGCCCAGGAATACTTCCGAGCCCTGTGGAACGAGCTCGAAGAACAAACGTCGCGCCTCTTCCGCGTTCCGGGCAATCAGGGTGTGGATCCCGTTGGCTTCCAGGGCTTTGGCAGTCCGCTCGATCCGCTCGTCGCTGGCCGGTTTGGCGAAAGCCGGATTGGGTTTCGTTGTGGATACCTTCTCATCAATGGTCATATTTCTTTTCCTCTTAAACTGTCTGCAGGCGACCGCCCCCGGACGGAGGATCAAAACCCCAGGTTTTCCTTGACGATGATCATCCTGGTCCGTTCCGGGTTGGCTTCCTTGTTGACCAGCAGCACCTTGTTGATCCCGCTGTGTCTGCCATAGGCGTTCATGGCGCGTTGATCTTCCAACTGGAAGGCGTATTCCTCCAGGCGCTGGATCGCCTCGTCGAGCGTGGGGACGATCTTCTGGGAGCCGACGACCCAGACCACGTGGGCGGCCGCAGCCGCGTAAGGCGCCAGCTGCGAGCCGGTCGCCGAGGCCACCAGCACGGACCCGGTCTCGGTCACTGCTTGGACGCTACCGACGATGAATTCGGGCGTCGCGCCCAGCTTCTGCATCTCGCGGTTCTGGGTCTTGGGATCCATTTTCCCGAGTCGCGCCCGCAATCCATTGAAGTGTCCTTCCTGGTCGAGCTCGTCGAGCAGGCCAAGCTGCCTGAGGGTGGCCGAGCTGGAGGTGAACACCTCCGCACCGGCCGGGATGAGCTCTTCCAATTTTGCCTTGACCGCAACTCCATCTGACACGACGAATGCCTGGATGCCACGCTGGCCCAAGGCCGCCACGGTGCGCTCGATCTGTTCGTCGCTGGCCGGTCGTGCGTAAACCGGGGTGGGTGTCTGCCCGGGCTGGGCAGTTTTGAGGTTTTCCAATGACATGCTTGACTCTCCTGGTCCATTATGATTATAATACGAACGTTGCTTTAACAACATATGTTGTTTAATTTACCCCAGGCCGTTCAAAAGGTCAACCATCAAAAAACGACTTCTGTCGTCTAAGCAACACTGGAGTAAAAATGTCGCCCACCGAAACAGAGACCCTCGACCCGCGCGTTCGCCGCACCCGCCAAAGCATTGTCGAAGCCTTCACGGACCTGCTCGATCAAAAAGGATTCCAGGCCGTCAGCGTGCAGGATATCACCCAGCAGGCCGGCATCAATCGGGCCACTTTCTACGCCCATTTCCCCGATAAATTCGCCTTGCTGCAGCGCTTCGTCGAGGAGGAATTCCACCAGGAGGTGGAAAAGCGCATGTTGAACGCCTGCCAGTATTCGAACCACAACCTGCACGAGCTGATCGTGGCGGTCTGTGAGTTCGTCGGCAACACCCACGAGCGTTGCCCGGTCAGCGAGGAGCACTTCCAGTCGCTGGTCGAAGCGCAGGTGCGGACGCAGGTCCACGGCCTCCTCAACCACTGGCTGGAAAAAATACCCACCATCGCCGGTACCCCGGTCTCGCGTGAGAGGGCTGCCACGGCGGCCAGCTGGGCGATCTATGGCCTGGCCACGGAATGGAGCCGCGCCAGCCGCCAGCCGCCCGTGGCGCAGTACGCCGACGAGGTGGTGCCGCTGGTGGCGGCCAATCTCGGCCTGACCATCGAACTCGCCTGAACCGGGCGAGTTTTTATTTTCCGCACCCGCCCGAATGGTTATATAATTCTACAGGCTGGCGCAGCCGGCCAAGATTCCGACCGAGACAGGTAGAGCATGCAGAGGGCGATCCAACCTACGGTAAAACAGGCCTCCCTGAAAAGCGTCCTGGCCCGCGTCCCGGGCTGGGCGAAATTGCGCACCCTGAAAACGAAGCCGCTGGGCGGGCTGACCAACCGGAACTATCTGGTCAGCACCGCCAGGAGCGGAAAGTTCGTCCTGCGCATCAGCCGCCCCAACGTCGAATTGCTCGGCATCGACCGGAAAGCCGAGCTGGCAGCCTTGACCGCCGCGGCGGAGATCGGGATCGGGCCGGAGGTGGTGCATTTCCTGCTCCCGGAAGGTCACCTGGTGACCCGCTACATCTCCGGAAAACCCTGGCCGGTGGAGACCTATCGCCAGCCCGCCAACCTCCGCCAGGTCGTCAAGACCGTCAAGCGGGTTCATGAGCTGCCGGCTTTCCCCGGGGCTTTCTCCCCGTTCCGGCGGGTCGAGTCATACGCGGACCTGGTGAAGGCCGCCGGGATCCCCTTCCCCGAAGATTTCGATGAGTTCCTTGAAAAGATGCGCAAGGTCGAGGCGCGCCAGCAAGCCGACGATTCCACCTGGCTGAAACCCTGTCACAACGACCTGTATTCGATGAACATGCTCGCCGACGGGGAAATCCGCCTGCTGGATTGGGAGTTCGCCGGGATGGGCGATCTGTATTTCGACCTGGCAGAGCTGGTCTATTCGTACGACAATATCGGCCCGCTCGATTTCGAGCTGGAGGAGTTCCTGCTCGAATGTTATTTCCGGACGGTCAAGAAATCCCATCGCACCCGCCTGCGCGACATGGAGTTCATGGTCAATCTGTTTTCCGCCATGTGGGGTCTGGTCAATCACGCCCAGGTGATCCAGGGCAGCCTCCCCAAGGCCAAGGGATTCGATTATCTCGAATTCGCCCAGTCGATTTTCAACGGGCCGCTGCAAATCCTCCTGCCCGATGATAGCACCCAGCGAAGGTTGTTCGACGGGATGGAAGTGCTCGGCTAGAACGGCCCATACCGCTCTGCCCGGCCAGCCAACCTGAACAAAAAACCAGGCCCGGACGACTGTCCGGGCCTGATCTATTCTCGGAATTTCCGGGATTACTGCGGACCCCAGAGGGTATTCAAAACCTGCCAGTGGGCCGACGTCATCATCGAACCGGGACAGATCCAGATGTTGGGCATTCCGCCGGCCTGCGAGGCCTGGATGGCCGTCTGGAAGTCTGCCGCCGAGACGGTCGAGCCGCTGGTGGCGCCCCACAAGCCGACCGACAGGATCACCCGGTTGAGCCCGTACTGGGCCAGGAACTGGGCAATGTCCTTCGAATACGAAGGGGCAAAACCGTCTTCGCCGAAGTAGTCCCAGACGACGATCTTGTCGACATTCTGCAGCATGACACTGTAATTGGTGCCCTTATTATTGGTGGCAAGGCCCAGGTTTCCGACGCTGACGCTGACGTCCATGTAAAGCTGCTTGCCGTATTGGTGAGCGATCGCGGTTGCCCGGCCAAGGAATTGGCCCAGGACAGCCGAGCGCCAGTTCCCGATCGAAGGATCGTCGATGTCGACCTGCCCGTTGGACTGGCGCGGCCAGTCGCTCCGCCCGGTGGCCGCCTTGTAGAGGGCCAGGTCGTCCGGGCCGTACCCATCGATGCGATATGAAAGCTCGGTGATCGAGATCGAGTCGACGTTCGGATAGTTGACGGCGATGTACTGGACCATGTCGAGCAATTTCTGCCCGAACGCACCGTTGACCAATTCAGCTGTGCTGACCAGGTTGGGACTGGGCTGGCCAAGCACATTGATGGCGGCCTTTTCCGGATGGGCGAGGATGTAGTTCGGAGCGTAGACGTCGATGACGGCATTGACGTCCGCGAATTGACCGTAGGAGGCCGAATCGGCAGCCAGGAAATCGATCCCGGTGTCGGTCACGTCGCTGGACCAATCCGCCGTGTGTCCGCCCCACTTGAAATAGGCCCACTCGGTCCGGCCGGCGGCCAGGGCGACCATGTTGATTCCGGCCGCTTTCATCTCCTGGGTCCAGGTGGGCACTTCGGCCCGGCTGTTGGCATAGTTGGCGTATTCCACCCGCATGACATGGATCCCGGATGCCTTCGGAGCGGAGGTGGGGGTCGGAGGGTTGGTCGGGACGGCCGTTGCAGTCGAAGTAAACGTGGCCGTATTGGTTGGGAGGGGCGTGTTCGTCCGGGTCGGAGCTGTCGTGTTCGTCGGCGCGGGAGTCGAAGTCGCCGTGAAAGTGGCCGTATTCGTCCTGGTCGGTGCCGTGGTCGGGACAGTCGTATTGGTCATCGTCGGCGCCGTGGTCGGGACGGATGTATTCGTCCTGGTGGGTGCAGCGGTATTGGTAGGAGCTGCCGTCGAGGCGACCGTATTGGTCGGGACAGGCGTGTTTGTCTTGGTGGCAGCCGTCGTTGGGACTGTCGTCTTCGTCACGGTTGGCAATGGAGTATTGGTCGGTGGATTGGTGGCTGTGGGAGCCTGGACGCCCCAGAGTCCGTTCAAAACCTGCCAGTGGCTGGACGTCATCAGGGAACCAGGGGCGACCTGCAGGTTGGGCATCCCGCCGCTCTGGGCCGCCTGGACGGCCGCCTGGAGATTGGTCGCCGAGACCGTCGTCCCGCTGACGCCCCACAACCCGATCGAAAGCAGGACCCGGTTGCTGCCGGCCTGGGCCAGGTACTGGTCGATATCCTTCAGATACTGCGGGGTGTAGCCGTCCGCAGCGAAGTTGGCCGTCACCACGATCCGGTCGACGTTCTGCAGCATAACGGCATAATTCGTCCCGTAATTATTGGTGGCAGTGCTGAGGGAGTTGACGCTGACGCCCACTTCCATGAATAACTGCTTTCCGTACTTGTGAGCGAGGGCGCTGGCCTTTCCCAGGAAACCGCCCAGCAGGTTCGAGCGCCAGGTCCCGATGGAGACATCGTTGATATCGATCTGCCCGTTCGACAGGCGCGGCCAGTCTTTCCGGCCGGTGGCGGCCTTGTAGAGGGCCAGGTCGTCGGCGCCGTACCCGTCGACGTGATAGGACAGTTCGCTGATGCTGATGGAATTGACCGGGTAGTTGGCGGCGATATAGGCGATCATGTCGAGCAACTGCTGGCCGTACGCGCCGTTGACCAGCTCGGCCGTGCTGACCAGCGAGGTGCTGCGCAGCCCGGAGGCGCTGACGGCGGCCTTGTCGGGATGGGCCTTGATGTAATTGGGGGAAAGCACATCCACGACTGCATTGACCTGAGCCCACTTGCCGAAGCGGGCGGAGTCGTCGGCCAGGAAATCGATCCCGGTTTTGGTCACGTCGCTGGACCAGTTGGCTGTGTGCCCGGCCCACTTGAAATAGGTCCACTCGGCCCGCCCGGCTCCCAGGGAAACCTGGTTGATCCCGGCAGCTTTCATCTCCTGTTCCCAGGTGGATACTTCGGCGCGGCTGGTGGAATAGTTCTTATAATCCACCCGCATGGCATGGATGGATGCCGTCTGAGCTGAAACGGTAGCGAATTGCGTGCTGAAAACCCCCAATACCAGGATGGCTGCAGCAAGGTACCGATAAAGCCGTTTTTGCATGGATCGAATCTCCTCTACTTACCCGTAAAATAAAAAGCAGGTTCCCTTTTACAGGAACCCGTTGTATCTTACAGGCTAAGGGGATTACGATTGCTTAACAATCCAGGCGGGTGACTTTACAGAATTAAAAGGATCGTTTTTTTGTATATTAATGATAGATATAGAAATTTACCCGCTCCCGCCCGGCCAGCTTCGGCTTTAAAGCGAACGTCCGGCAGTTGCCTGCCGGACGCCGGATGCTACTCTTCTTCTTTCTTCTTCCGGGGCATTCCCCAGACAAAGAACGCCACCCCGATGCCGATCCCGAGCCCGCCCAGGGCAGCCGGGGCCAGGCTGCTCGCCGCGGCGATGATCAGGACGACGAAGCCCAGGAATATGGCGATCTGGAGCTGCCAGGCCTGCTGACCCTTGCGGAAGAACTCCAGCACGAGCCAGCCGAAGCCCAGGCCGAAGGCCGCCAGCCCGATGAAACGGACCAGCGCTCCGAGGATGTCCAGGACGGTTTGAAGTGTACTATTCATCGCGATTCTCCTCCAATTTTGGTTTAGACCCAGGCCCAGATGAGCCACAGGCCGATCATAATCATCCCAATTATAAACCGAATTACGAATGCCCAGCCCCATCCCACCAGCATGCCTTTGAGGGAGGTCAAGGCCTTTCGCCAGTCTTTGCGGCGGATCCATTCGATCCCGAACAGGGTCAGCAGACCTGCCAGGATCCCCCCGACGATCGGGATGGGGATGAAAAAGCCGCCGACGAGCGCCGCCAACAGCGCCAACATGACGGCCCACCAGGGGGCGCCTTCCTTGTGCGCCTGCGCGCCCATCAACACGTTGTCGACTATCGTGCCGGCCAGCATGAAGAACGTCATCAAGCCGAACATGACCCAGCCGAGCGTACCGAATCCGGAGACGATCCCGAAAACCAGGGCAGCGACCCAGATGATGACCAGGCCGGGCAGGAGCGGCAGGGAGAGCAGGCCGCCGAACATGACCATCAGGAAGATGATGCGGGTAAAAAGCCCGGAATATGCAGACCAGTCTGTCATCGCCGATTCTCTTCAGGCTCAGGCCCGGATGACATCCACGCCGCCCATCCAGGGCAGCAAAGCCTCGGGGACTTTGATCGACCCGTCGGCCTGCTGGTAATTCTCGAGGACGGCGATCAGCGTGCGCGGCATGCCCAATCCCGAGCCGTTCAGCGTATGGACGAAGCGGGTCTTGCCGCCGTCCGCCGGGCGGTACTTGATGTTGGCGCGGCGGGCCTGGAAATCAGTGTCGTTCGAAACCGACGAAACCTCCAGCCACTCCTGCAGGCCGGGCGCCCAGACTTCGATGTCGTAGGTCATCGTGGCGCCGAAACCGATGTCGCCGGTGCAAAGCTGCTTGACCCGGTAGGTCAGGCCCAGGCCGGCGCAGGTGGCCTCGGCATCCGCACGCATCTTCTCCAGCATCGCATCCGATTCTTCCGGCTTCGAGAAAATGTACATCTCGACCTTGTCGAACTGGTGGCCGCGCTTGATGCCGCGCACGTCCCGGCCGGCGCTCATCTTCTCGCGCCGGAAACAGGGCGTGTAGGCCGTGTAGCGGATCGGCAGTTTCGCCTCCTCCAGGATCTCGTCCATGTGCAGCCCGGTCAGCGGGACCTCGGCGGTCGGGACCATCCAGAGGTCTTCCTCGGCGTCGTGGTACAAATTATCGACGAATTTCGGCAGCTGGCCCGCCCCGAACAGGGTGGCCGCCTTGACCATGAAGGGAGTGTACTGTTCGGTGTAGCCCTGGCGGATGTGCAGGTCGAGCATGTAGGCAATGATGGCCCGCTGGAGACGCGCCCCGGCCCCACTTAGGACATAGAAGCGTGACCCGGTGATCTTGACGCCGCGCTCGAAGTCCAGGATGCCGAGGGCGGGACCCAGGTCCCAGTGGATCTTCGGTTCGAAGTCGAACTTCGGCAGTTCGCCGACCGTCCGCAGGACGACGTTCTCGCTCTCATCTTTGCCCAGGGGGGTCCGCCCATCCGGAAGGTTCGGGATCGTGGCCGTAATCCCCTTGAGCTCCTCCTCCACCGCGGCGATGTCCTTGTCGAGGGCGGCGATCTTGTCGCCCACCGTCCGCATGGCTTCGATCTTCGCCTGGCGGGAAGACGCGTCCTTCATTTGGCCGATCTCCTTCGAGACGGCGTTGCGCTCGGCTTTGAGCACTTCCACCTCGCTGAGCATGGCGCGCCGCTTCTCGTCCAGTTTCAGGATGGCGTCCACCGGGGACGGGTCCATCTGACGGTCGCGCATCGCCTTGCGGACCAGGTCCGGCGTTTCACGAATGACATTGATGTCCAGCATAAAGCACCTCCGAATGAGCGATTGGCTGTGGAACAGCCGCAGGAAATAAGAACGCCCCCTCTCCATTGCAGGACGAGGGGGCGACTCGTGGTGCCACCTGCTTTACTTCTCGCCAGCGCGCTAACGGGCGCTGCCCGGTCCTCTTACAACCTTGCGGTTCCTGCGAGGACGACCTGTCTGTGGAGCGAATTACCAATTCGCTTTACAAACACCGGAGTGGATTTCGCCGCCAGGCTGCCTGCCTCGCACCGACCGGCAGGTCTCTGAACAGGGAAGCGGGTACTCGTCTCCGGGTACGTCTTTTGGTATGGGCCTGATTATATGCGCCGGCCGGAAGGTGTCAAGGTGAACGGGCTTGCGCGGGCGGAATTGGGGAGCTAATATAATGCCGGCAAATCAACCGATGACCTTGGTGACCACCCAATGGTTCTTCCCGAGTCGGCGCGTTCGTTGAAATCCCTGGCGTTCGAAGATCGAAATCGTCCCATTGTAAAGAAAAGATCCTGAGGTCGACCGGCCATCCACGTCCTCGGGATAGCTTTCGACGGTTCCTCCTCCGAGGCGGGCGATCTCGTTCAGGGCTCCTTCGAGGGCGATGGAAGCCACGCCTCTCCTCCGGTAATCCCGGTCGACGAAAAAACAGGTGATCCTCCAGTCCGGGAGTTTGTCGAGGCCGTCCAGGTAGTCCCGTTTGAGCTTGATCCGGGGAAGTTCGTCTGTGGATCCAAACTGACACCAGCCGACGGCAACCGGGCCGTCATACACCAGGGCGGCATGCGCCCGGCCTTCCCGCACCCGGCGCTCCTTTTCGTTCCGGTTTCCGGAAGCCGACCCGGTACCCTTTTGGTGAAAGGCCATACACCAGCAGCCGCCCCATACGCCGTTGTGTTTCTCGACCAGCCGGGCAAAATCCGGCCAGGTGCTTTCGTCCAGGGGTTTCACGATGAAATCGGACATTTGGCTTCTCCTTTGCTCAAATGTTCAAATTCAACCACTTTTCGACGGCCATCGATTGTTCTTCTGTATGAAAATAGTGTTCCCCGTTTTGGAGAACAGCGAGATTGCAATGAAAATTCGCCACAAAAGTGTCGACGACATTTCTCGGGGTCAGGGCATCCTTGGACCCGTACAAAATGCACGTCGGATTGTTCCACTTCACAATTGGATTTTCCCTGACGAATTCATAATAAGGCCAGGACAGGGTTTCTCCCATCGGGGTCGGTATTTCCCGTCTTTCCCTGAGCATTTCTTCGGTCACATTCGCCGATTTCATCATACTTTGGATTAAATTCTCCATATCGAGAATTGGGGATTGGAAGAGGCATTTATTGAACTTCAATTCCCGATATGCCACCAGGCTGAAATAAGCCCCCAGGCTGCTCCCAAACAATGAGAGAGTTCCCCACTTGCTTATTGCAAAGTCACTGATTGTTTGCAGATCGTGTACGGCGTTTTGGACGGTGCATCGATAGGCTTCGCCTTTCCTTTCTCCATGCTCGGGGAGATCGAAGCTTATGACCTGATAGCCTTTGCCTGCCGCGATCTTAGCAAATCCTTCGGCGTCTTCTTTTCGCGACATCCGCCCATGCACGAATAGATACCCATCGTCTTTAGGAGGTCCCCATACGATCGCGGGAATCGATTCGATCGAGAGAGTCCGTTTCACCATTTCTCCGAACACGGCCTTAATTATCCTTCGCTGGGACAGCAAAGAAATCGACAATATTCCCGTCGGGATCTCGAAACCAAAACGATCTTGCCCCCCAAGGATGGGTCATCGGAAGTTTGACGAATTCGACTCCCATCGCCTTGAGCCGCTCATATTCCGCGTCCACATCCTGGACTTCGAATCCAATCGTAAAACTCCCGCAGCCGGCCCCCTGCATGGAGTGCGGGGCAAGGTCTTCCATCCCGTCTGCCGAAAAGATGCTTATCTTTGCTCCTTTGGTATCCAAATCGACATGGGTATCCCCCCCTTCGGTTCCAACTCCCAAGATGGTCGAGTAAAATTTTGCCAGGCAAGGTACATTTTTAGTGATGAGGCATATTCCAACGAATTCCATTTTATCCTCTCGGTCTCCGCTTACCCATTCTCCCCGCAGTTCCACGGCCGACTTTACCTGCGAAGGCGGACGCAGGCCAAGCCCGCTGACGTGCTAGGTGCAGCCAGGCGCTCCCCGGTTCAGAGACGAATTTCGAGCTGGACAGTCACCTGGTCGCCTTGAACAAGATTTTCCGCCGTTCGGACGCTCGCTTTCACAGGCACGATATAGCGACCATCCTTCGGGAACAGGGAAGTCTTCCACTCGGTTGCGCCGATCCGGGCCGTTACCGGGATCATTCCCCAGCCGTAGGTCACGATTGCTGAAATGGCAGTCAGGTCGCGACACTCTTTTGCCGGAACGGTAATGAAGTACCATGGGGCCGGACCCCTCCAGTACCAAATTTTGCCTTCGAACTCGATGTTCATTCTTACAGTATATCAAATCGCCTACAGGGCGCCCCGGGGCGGAATGCAGGGCAGGTCCCGGGTTGGGCCCAGGGGCCATCCTGGTGCTGCCCTGCGCTTACCGGGTCACGCCCTCTTCAACGCTGCTTTTGGCCCGTCGTGGAGCAGGTTGGGAGGATGCGCCGCGACCGCACACCTCGCACGGGCCGCGCCGCCGGTAATAGTAGCCCAATGTAGCCGCCGCAAGCGCCAGGCCCCAGACTGGGAACAGCAAGGTGGGACCGAGCTGGAAGATGATTGCCCCGGCGATTTCCCCACCTTCCACCCCGCTGGCCGTCAGGTTGGCCACCATCTGGCCCAGGCCGGACCCAATCACGATGCCGCCGACCACCAGCAGCACCGATACGAGCGAGGCCGGGACGACCGCCAGCGCGATGGGGACCCGCCGTCCGGCCAGGCCGACCATCCAGCGCGGGAAAACCTCGCCCCAGCGCTGCACCAATCCGAGCATGAGGACGGCCCCGGCCAGGCCAAAGGTCGCCAGGAAGAGTCCCGAGGTCCACATCCCGCTCTTTTGGCCCTGGCGCAGGTACTCCTCGCTCATCCCCAGCGGGAATCCCAGCGCCCAGGCGTACCGGGTAAAGGCATAGAAGACCGGCGCCACCATCGCCAGGACCACGGCGATCCGGCCCCAGCGCGCGGCCCGGTCCGGACTCTGCCAGCCCTCCGGGCCGTCCCCCCGGCCGCAATATGGGCAGGCGTCCGCGCTCCGGCGGGCATAGCAGACCGTGGCTGCCAGCCAGAGGAAACCGCCGACAAGACACAGCACTTGATGGATCACCGCCCACTGAGTCCAACCTCCCAGGTACTTCTGGCCGAACCCGGTGCCGGTGAAGAGGCTGCGGATGGCGTAGGGGATATAACCGACCAGGACCAGCAGGTCGAGGCCGGTCATGAGCAGCAGGAGGGCCCCGGCGAGCAGTCCTCCGGCAGCAATGAAGAGAGGCCGGAGAGCCCCGCTGCGCACCCCGCGCAGCATGACTGCTCCCATCGCCGCGGCCGGAATCCCTGCCATCGCCACGACGACCCAGGCCACGCCGGGTCCGAACCGTCCAAGCAGCGGCCCCAGCCCGCCGGACACTATGGCGGGGGCGTAAGGGAACCCGCGCCCGCTCACCGTCCAGTAGACTCCCAGCGTAGCGTAGATCAGCGACCATGCCACAGCCGCGTAAGGCGCCCAACGCTGCCAATCGCGGACCCGGCCTCTCCGGGCGGCCCCGTCCGCTCCATTCGCCTGACTTTTCATCATCGTCCACTTCCTCTCGATACCTCTGTCGGCATGCCTAATTCCATGGCGAGGTTGGGCGAACTTTACTTTCCGAGCAGCAAGGTGTTGTAGTAGGCGAAGAGAAAGCCAGTCTTATCCAGGCCGATCTGCGCAAACGGGCGGTTCATCGCGCCGGGCGCCATTTCGCCATACCAGGAAAAGAAATAGTTGTCTTTCTTGCCGCCTTCTTCGTAAGTCCATTGGCTCTGAAGATTTTCAAAATTGGGGATGGCTGCCGATATGAACCTCATTGCCATCGCCTTGATGGCCTCTTCCGAAAGGGCCGGCGCACTGGGAGAAATGCTCGATAGAAGAGAGCGGGCATCGATCTCTACGACTTGATTGGTTTTAGGCTCGACGGAATATTTTCGGCCCTGAGAATCCTGATAGAGGGCGACCTCCAGGTTGCCGTCGGGTGAGTTGATCATGCCGGTCATCCCGACGAATGTCAGGGGCGAATTGGGCAAATCGAGTTTGGCCCGGATTGCCTCGATGGCATCCTCTTGCAGGTTCGTGGGAGCATGGGTTGGCGAGCATCCGGTCAGACCGGGAATTGCAAGAAAGAGAGCGGAGGCCAGGAAGATATAGAGGGATTTTTGGATTTTCATTTTTGTGCTCCTTGACGATCGAATGGAAAAGTTTCCTTTCCGGATCAGCACGGTCAGGACCGATCGAGGTCATGCATTTCGAGCTCGTTTTCACTGGCATGTCGAGGGCCAGGGAATACAGCATGTGTATATCAAACCGCGAACCCCGCGGACCGGTTCGAAAACGGAATCCTGCTGGGACTTTGAAAACCCTCTGAGATCGCGCAGACTCCCACTTGTGGTTGCACGCTGTATCAGGCGCGAAACAGAACTAGAATCGCATTTTTAGAATCCAATCTGCAGCCGATTGGGGCAAAAGTTCGAGAAAACTCGCCGCTTGTACCATATAGCCAATGGAATATCGCCGTTTCGGTCGTTTGGCGACCAGCGCTTCGAGAACGATCTCCGCCACCTTCTCGGGTTCTGTTCGTTTTTTATCGAATTCGGCCATATCCTTGGCCCATTCCCGGAGAGCTTTTTCATAGAGTGAAATCTTCTCACGCGGCCCTTTTTGGAGAACGGCTTCTACATCCATGGTGGTTCTTAATCCTGCTGGCGTCTTGATGCCGCCACATTTGATCATAATGTTCGGAACTCCCCATGGTTTGAGTTCGATATCAAGGGTCCGTGCGATGCAATTGATCGCAAAATCGCAAGCGTGAATACTGGCAACATACGGAGTTGGCATCAGGGCCGGCGTCATGATCCAGACGATTCTTCCCTTCGCCTGCCGGATGAATGGCAGAAACGTCTGGATCATCGCGACCGAGCCCCAAACACGCGCTTGTAACTCTGTTCGGAACTGATCCAGTTCCATTAATTCCAGGGGGGAAGGTGAACCGCCCCCGGCATTGTTGATGAGCGCATACAAACCATTCATGCCACGGCGGTCCAGTTCCTTGGCAACCAGCTTAGATATATTAGAGATATGCTCCGGGTTTGTCAGGTCAAGTGGACACAGGGGCACAAGGTTGGGCAGGCTGAGATTGCGCAGGTTTTCTGCATCGGCTTCTTTCCGAACCGTGGCAAACACAACCAAACCGTGCTTTGCTAAGGTAAGGGCGGTTTGCCTGCCAATACCGGAAGAGCATCCAGTGACCAAAACGGCTTTGTCATCGAGATTAGGGGTATTTGGATTCATCGTTGTCAAATCCTATTCGCTCGCAATCATCTGAAGAAAGCGCCTAACGGATTGGCTCAGCGGCGGGACAGTGAAGACACCACAATCATTTTCGCGCCATTTCTAGCCGGGTGCATACCCTCAGCGGCGCAAGCCGCTGTCGCCTGGAGCCGGTGTTGGCTGGCTCTTTTTTACACGCCCCATCACATTTACTGTAAGTTCACATGCCGGTTAGGGCAAATTCTCCAGGTCGTTCAGGTCTTTGTACCTGCCGCTGGCTTTTTTATTGACTTTGAGATGTTTCAAGCTTATCAGATTGACTTCAATCCCATCTAAATTGTCAATCACGCGTTCCTTATAACATTCATCGAATTCCACCCCTGAAATAGACGTGATGATTTCTAGCCTAACTGGTGGAACACCCATTCGGATGATCTGATCGTTCTTTAGAAAGAGCTCTGCTGAAAGCTCTGACGAATCGAACCCAAACTCTTGAAGGGCTGATACGATTTTCTGCGCATTATCTGGTTGGATTGCTACCCAAATATCCATGTCGGCGGTGGCGCGTGGATAGCCATGATAGCCGACCGCGTATCCGCCAATGAGGAGATAGCGGACCTTATGTTCTTTGAGTAACTTCAAGAATTCTTTGAAGTCGGGTGGTAATCGGGTTGTAGCCATAAATGATCTGCCGCATAGTTTCGATAGCTAAGAGACGTTCATGAGGTGACTTAGAGAACCAGTACTCTTTCTCCCCAGAAGGTGCGGTGAGAGGTGTGACAGTAAATGCGGTTCGATCCAATTTGGGCAAGGCTGTTGCTTTCATGTGATGAAATATACCAGGAATCAATTAGGCTGTAAACGAGTCGCTTCTGAGGAGGCTTTTGAAGGTTTGCAAGAGCCAGTCAACGGGTTGGCTCACCTGCCGCCGACTTGGACTGAACAAGATTGCATAAAATCACTAGTATAGGGAAAAAAGCGTGAGGTATCCTCTGTGTACATGAACCAAATTGGATCAAACCGTACTTAGGAGGATACCTCATGTCACAATTTAGCATATCCCAACCATTAAGGCAAGTCCAATCAGAGACCCTGCACGTGGGTGTCGACCTGGCATTGGAGAAGAACATGGTGGTCGTGATCAACGAAAAGGCCAAACAATTGGACCGCTTCAGCTTTCCACAAGATCGGGGAGGCTATGACTACTTCTTGCGACGAGTGGAAGGATTACGCCAGAAGCACGCCGCTTCTGGGATCGCGGTAGCCATGGAGCCAACCAACTACTTCTGGAAGCTGCTGGCGAGAGAACTGGAAGAAAAGAAGATTTCGTATCACTTGGTAAACGCCTACACGGTTAAGAAGCATCGCGAAGGGAATCAACTCGACCCATCGAAAGATGACCCGCGGGATGCTGGGCAGATCGCCGAGCTCTCACGGACTGGCCACTACACTGAGACCCGTCTACAAAAAGGCGTCTATGAGGAATTGCGCCAGTACGCCACACTGCATGGCCAGTTGATCCAGGGTGTGCAACGCGAGCTACAAATTTTGTGGGGACTGGCTGGGCAGGTCTTTCCCGAATTATCCGAGGCGTTCAAGGATCTGGATGGAGCAACCAGCCGGGCACTTTTAGTGAGCTGCGCCTGTGCAGCCGATATTCGTCAGATGAGTGAAGACGATTTTATCGTCAAGGTGAGGACGGCTTACACGGGAAAAAAGTTACATGTCTCGAAAGTCCAGCGAGCATATCAACTGGCGGCCACTTCAATTGGACTTACTGAAGGGATCCAGGCCATCCAATTGGCTATTCAGTTGCATTTTACCCATTTGCAGACCTTGCAAGCGCAGCTAGGACAGATAACCAAGGCGATGACCGCCTGTTTGGTATCTCTCCCTGAAGCTCCCTACCTGCTCTCAATAAAATCCCTGAAACCTATGACTGTTGCTCTCTTTCTAGCAGAAGTGGGGGATCCCCGGCGTTATCGGACCGCCGCTCAATGGGTCAAGCTGGCTGGCATTCAACCTGTCCCCAACGCTTCCGGGAAGAAGCAGCGCAGCAAGACCCCCATGTCCCATCATGGTCGCGCTCGCCTGCGCACGTTACTTTACTTCACCTGCCTGCGTATGGTTCAGCAAGATCCTCACTTCGCTCAAATTTATTCTGATTTGCAAAGGAGGCCAAAGAACCCACTCACCAAAATGCAAGCGCTGGGTGTCTTGATGAATAAGCTCTTGCACATCTTGTGGGCTCTCGCTCAAAACCAGACCCTTTACAATCCATCTTTCGCCCAGTCCATTTGAGCATTGCCTCTGGCCATTCCGTCTCCCATTGAACCTATCCCTTTGACTAATGAGTATTCTTGGCCGCCAGGGGACACCGTAAAATCACTTGAGGCGCTTTGCGACCTCGTGAAAAAGCTTGGCTGCCCCTGCCGCTTGGTTAGATCGAATTAAGTATGTTGAGGCTCGACCTCGGATGGACTAGTTGGATCCCAAGAATTTCGGCTGGGTTATGCCTGGTGGTCAGTCGTCGTTGAGTTCAAAGAGCTTGGTCTTTGGTTGACCCCATATTTCCCGCCAAACCCTGTGTCATATAGGGTTCTCTTGAATATTCGCTTATTGATGCACCAGAGCTACTTTACATTTTTCCTATAGTATGCTTTTTCTGCCAAATGGCCGCCGCGGACCGCGCCGAAGGCGGTCAGGTGGAGCCGGTGTTAGGCCCGTAATCATTCTCCATGATTTGAATTGATGGTTTTTTCAACCTCTTGTATTCTTGCTAATTCTTTGATTGGTATTACTCTTGCTGGCAAATTTCCGCCTGCGGCTGAGACTTGAGAAAAATCCACTATAAGCGGCCGTGCGCCAGGTAACTGGCTATGAACTTCAGATACTAAGCCAGATAGGTAGAGGCGAGCTCCATTTACTATATCTAGTTCCATCTGGACTAATGCTCTGTATAATTCAAGAACTCTTTGATGGAATTCGACCAAATGAACTGAAATCTCTATCCGAGCAGGTTGAGCCTCCAATTCATTCTTGATCTTGCCCCATTTGTTGAATCGTGTTAATAAAGAATCGCGGTCAAAATAAACGGAAAGTTGTGCAACGGTATCGCCCGCCTCATTCTTATATACTTCAGCGCCTACGCATCCAACGGGAAGGCCGCAATGTTGGACATAATTCCGCAGTTGATAGATAAAGCGATAAGAAAAGCTGGCATCGTAGATATTTGCTGTCGATACTTTGAACGTGCCCAAGTATTGTGAGCCGCCGCGATCAAGTCTGGTGCACCTGGTCTGATAATGGTCAATCATTGTTCTGAAGCTAGACAAATAATTGATCAAAAGGCGATTGATTTCATTGAGGATCTCGTCATTTATTGTTTCGTCAATTTGATGGGTATTCCTAAATCTTTCCTGTGCATTTTCGTAGCAGAGCATTAGCTCACTAAAGTTTGCCTCGCAAATTTCAAGAAGCGCGTGGTGAATTGTAAAGTCAGCAATTTGTCCGACGGCGGCCTCGAATCTCAGAAATTCTGAATTATCGATTCGCCTTATACCTTGGATGCCAGTATG
>DATJPX010000010.1:0-9080 GCA_035506155.1 Anaerolineales bacterium | reverse complement strand
TCCAAAAGGGATGATCGCGTCTGCCCCGGGGAGACTTGCAACATCCGGAGCGCCCCAATAGATCGGCACAGCCCCGGCAGCAAACGCATCCAGGAGTTTCTCTGTAATGTAGCCCGGCTGGCGCTGATTTTCCATGACGAGCGCATACCGATACCGGCTGGAAACTGCCAGTTTGTCTCCGCACATCCCGCGCCAGCCGGGCAGGTCCTTGGGCCAGGCGCCGCCATAGACATCCACCTGTCCAGCCAACCGGCGAACGGCCTCCAGGCGGATCTGATAGTGGCTTTGCGGATGAAGTGTGGCGATCATGGACGCCTTACGATGACGCGGCAGGAACCGGAGAAGGTAAGCATCCATGAAAACGCTCCGCGAAAATACCCACTGATTTTTCATGGCTTTCAGGCCCCGGGCGTCCCGCTTGGCGAAGGGCCGATGCGGGAGATAGGGTACATAAGCTTGCAAAAAGCCGGGGTGGGAAGCATAGGAGGAATCGAAATTGACAAAAACGTCGAATTCATCCACCTGCTCATAAGCGGCCTCGTAATTTATCCGGGCTTCTGTCTGGATCAGGATTCTCCTGCCGAAAAAGCAAAGCGCATCCTTGATTTCGCTCCAGACGGATGCGTCAAGGTTGATGACCACCAGGATCGCCTCGCGGCTGGCCGGAGCCTGCCCGGCCCTGCGAATGACCGCACCCGGACAAAGCTGCCAGAAAGGAAAAATCTTGGGATACGCCGCGTCTGTCCGATGAGAAAGGTTGTAAGCCAGGATGTCCTCAACGGAAAACGCACCGGCCAGATGGATTTCTCTCAACGCGTTTCCTCGATCCTCTTACTCCGACAATTGAACCAGCCAGGCCTTCCCTGGTCTGAGTCTTTGTTCCACTCGCCGCCGCAGCATTCCAATCCGGCGTTTGAATGCAACGCCTTTTTCCGGGCGGACCGGTGCCGTCTCGAATTGCGCCAGGGGGCGGCAAAGGACGGTCAGGTAGAGCGGGAACAGGGCCGAATTGGGGCGCCCGTGTTTCTCGAACTTGACCACCTCGAATCCGCCCCGGTGCAGGGTTTCCGTAAGGGTATGCGGGCTGAAAGCGTAAAGATGCGCCACTTCGAAAGAATCGTGAGCGTACAAGTTTGGGACCTCGATCAGGAGCCAGCCGTCCGGCGTCAGGAGGAAGTCACGCAAGTGGCTCAAATATCCCACCGGGTCGGGCAGGTGCTCCAGGACATGCGACATGCTGACCAGGTCGAAACGGGCTTCACCGGCTTTTTCCAATTCTTCGAGGGTTGGATAGACGGTCAACCCATTTTGGGCGGCCTGGGCGCGGTGCATTTCACCTGGCTCGATTCCCACCGCCCGGTCGTGATATTCGGCCTGGAAACGCTGCAACAGGATGCCCATCGAGCAGCCGATGTCCAGGTGGCGGGATACGCCTGGAACGACCGGACGGGCAAACCCGGCCAGCGAATCGGACCGGCTGCGTTGCGCAGCCATATTCCTGGCAGTCGGGGCAGCGCTGCCTTCCTGGAATTGGCGGTACCCATCGGCATAGAACGCCGCCGATTCGGCTTCCGTCATGCGCGGTGACTGGTAAACCAGGCCGCAATCGCGACAGATACGGTTCTCAACCAGACGGCCGTGGAATTCACGCCGGTCGAAAGGCAAGCTGCGGCTGCTCCCGCACAGGGCACAATGCAAGACCGTTTCAGGCATACTACTCCACATTGAAGAAGTACATTCGGAAAATCTGGTTGTTCAGCCAGAGCAACACCTTGCGGATGGGAGCCAGCCAAAGAATGCTCCGCAACAATGATCTGCGCCTCCTGGATGACTCGGCCACCGGCCCGGTCAGGTGATTGCCCATATGCCAGACGTATGGCTGTTCGGTCGTCAGTCGCAGCAAACCCATTTCGTTGATGGCCACGTCCAGGGCGCGTTCACCCCGCATCGGCTGCTCGGACGGGACCGGAATGATCTTCTTCAAAATATCCCCGCGAGCCATGAATTGGAAATGAGTGGACCCGATAAAGGCGGTCTGGCCGTGATAACACAGGCGATGCTCGGTGCCGGCCGAAAAATCCGCCCGGGCCTGTTCCTCCGTAACTCCCAGGCTGATCACATGTTCCCTGAACGTTTCCCAATCCAGGAAATGTCCCTCTGTATAAGTCCCGGGGGACTGCTGCTTGGCCCACTCCTGGGTGGCCGTGGAGTATTTCATCGGCGTCCGCAAGGGCCGGGCAGTAATCATCCCAACATTGGGGAAAGCCTCCATGATCTTCAATGAGGCAGACAGCCACCCGGAACGGAAGCCGACATCCCCGTCGGAAAAGACGACATATTTCCCCTGGGCAGCCCCGAACATGAAATTCCATGCGCCAATCTTGCCGATATTCTTCTCGGAGAGGATTAAGTACTGGATCATGCCCTGTTGATACGCATCTTCCAGGTAGGCGCGCACCTCATGGCAGGAATGGTTATCAAAAACCATCAGGTCGTGAGGTTCAGGCGTATTCGCATGGATGCTCGAAATACAAGCCTTGATTACATCCAGGCTCTGTTCGTAATATCCACTCAAAAATGGAATGCAATTGACCACCGCCACCGTGATCTCAGCCGGCTGGGCCACTTTCTCGATGAACCGAGCAGGGTTATGACCGACGCGCATTGCTCATCTCCTTGGCCTGACTGGCAGCGCTTTTTGGATTTTCTGGAGGCGGAGCGATATTTCCCATCTCCAACCTCTTCCTTCATCGTTGATGAATATTCGCTCGAGCCGACGCAGGAGGCGCACAAGGCGGATTTCAGGGATGCTGATTTTCCCTTTGACCAATTCACGGTTGGTATCCAAGGTATTATAGATGCATCTGCGTCCACCCGCTTTGGCAATGTTCGACCTGGCAACATCCGTGCCATAAAGTTTTTGTCCTGGCAGGTGGCTATAATCGTGATTTTGATGAACAGCCAGCACGTCCCGGGTCGCGTCGATCGCCATGCCGAAACTGGTCCGGGCGTGGTACACCATCCAGTTATCCCAGCCCACCCGCCCGATCGTAAAATCAGGCACCTGAGTAAACAGGTGGCGGGGAAAAACAAAATAGTCGATGCCCCAGGGGCTGAACAACTTGCCTTGCTCGTACGCCCGCTCCCGCAGCCGTGCTTCCCAATCGCCGCGAAAGTCCATCGGCTCAACCATGTCGAGATTCCAACGCTGGCCGACCATCAGGAAATCTTTGGCCTGCCTGGAAACCTGGCGGGCTGCGGTGACCAGATCTGTCATCAGCAACATATCGGCATTCGAGTAACACAGGATCGGGCTGTCACTTTGCTGGTGGCCGATTTCCATCACCGCGCTGACCAGCGGAACACCGTTATCGTCCCTTTTTACCTGAGCGACATGTTTGAGGCCGAATTCGCTGGCCACTTCAGGAATCCCCGGCTCGTCACCGATCAGGATGACATCGACATCCTCCAGCCTGGTCCAGGCCTGGACCGCGTTGCGCTGAATGATGTTGATATGCGGATTGGTGAACGGCTTGGGGGCCGTGAAGATGGTCAGGAAAGCCATAGCTACTTCTGGGCGACGGCCAGTTTCTCCGCCACCTGTTTCTCGATCCAGGCGTAGGTGCGTTCAAGGCCCTGCTCGAGGGTCAGTTTGGGCTCCCACTTGAGGACTTCACGCAGGCGGGTGTTGTCCGAATTGCGGCCGCGCACGCCCTCCGGTCCGGGGATATGTTTGATGGTGATCTTGACGCCGGCGATATCGGCGATGATATGGGCCAATTCATTGATCGATACCATGCGGTCCGAACCCATGTTTAGCGGGGAATTGTGGTCGGAGCGCATCAGGCGATAGATACCTTCCAGGGTATCGCTGATGTGGCAGAAGGAGCGGGTCTGCTCGCCGTCGCCCCACATCTCGATCTCGTGGTAGCCGGTCAGCTTGGCGATGGCGATCTTGCGCGACAAGGCTGCCGGGGCCTTTTCGCGCCCGCCCTCCCAGGTCCCTTCCTCCCCAAAGATATTGTGGAAGCGTACGATGCGGGTTTCCATGCCATAGTCCAGCCGGTAGTGGGTGCATAGCCGTTCCATGACCAGCTTTTCCCATCCGTAGGCGTCCTGCGGCATGGCAGGATAGGCGTCTTCTTCCTTGAGCGGGACCACGTTGGTCTCGGTCTGCTTGAATTCTGGATAGACACATGCCGAGGAGGTATAGAAATAGCGCTTGGCGCCGTTGACGCGAGCGGCTTCGAGGGTGTGGGTGTTGATCAAAGAATTGTTGTGCAGGATCTGTGAGTGGTGATTGGAGATGAAGCCCATCCCGCCCATGTCGGCGGCCAAGCCATAGACCTCCTCGATGCCGCGGGTGGCCTGCAGGCAACTGTCCCAGCGCCGCAGGTCGAGCAGCTCGAACTCGTCTGCATCGACCTGGCTGTATTCAGGATATTTGACGTCCACCCCGCGTACCCAGTAACCCTTTTCCCTTAAAAATGTGACCAAATGGTGGCCGATGAACCCGCCTGCACCGGTGACAAGAACCTTTGTTTGTGACATGTTCGTTCCTCCTGCAAATTGATGGGTGGATGGCCGCAAAACGGCCCGATGAAATCCAGATAAACTGCCGGCTTGGTCAGCCAAGCGGCGTAGCAGCGACCAATTGCTGAAAAGTCTTCTCGAATTCAGCCCGTCCCTGCGGGCTCAATACATAGGATAGCGGGTCACGCTGCATGTCGGGACCGATCCGCTCGAGATGCCATGGAAATGGGCGCGGATACTCTTTGAAATAAAAATACGCATAATTCCAGGCACGCTCGACCTGCTCGGGGGTCAAGCGCCCGTCAGGGAGCGCTTTGATCGCCCGGTCGAGGACGTCGAAGTACTCATCCCAGGTATCGGCGTCCAGCGTAAAACCTTTTTTACGGTACTGCGCCAGGCCGCTCACCAGGACTGGAATTCCACGGGTCGCCATCTCGAGGCCGGCGGTAGTCGTATACACCAGCGCCAGGTCGGCGATTTCCATCAGGTCATACGTGTTGACATTCTCTTTTGGCCCGATCAGGTGGAAATGGGCGGGCAATTCCGGCAGGGCGGCATGGATGATCTCCGCCACGGATGGGCCCACCGTCCAGGTTTCGGCGGGATGGATGCGGATGACCAGCTGGATCTCCGGCCGGCCCGCAAAATACCGGACGACGCACTCGATCCAATCGGCCATCGACCGGCTGAACAGCGTCCGCCCGAGGGTGGCCGAATCACCCAGGACGTTGGTCGGCAGCAGGACGACCGGCCGCTCGTCGAGCCCAAGCTGGGCACGGATTTTTTCGCCGCCGGTGCGCACCGCCTTCTGATACAGGTGGGCAAACTGCGCGCTTTTCTTGACGCCCTGGCGCCCCGCCAGAAAGGATTCTAGCCAGGCCTTTTGTTCCTCGTCAAGGATGCGATCCTGCACCCCGGCCCAGAGCTCGTCGGTGAGGTGGAGCATGACCAATCGGTTCTGGTCCACCCAGATGTGCCGTTCCAACTCGCTGAACTCGAAGGTGACTGCAGGAATTCCCAGGAAGCGGGCCGTTTCGTAGATCGCCCCGTATTCCTGGATCATCCCGTTCGGAACCAGGACCACATCCGGCCGGTTGACGCGGAAATACGTCAGGGCCCGCCTGGCGGCTTCGTTATTCCTCTGTCGGCGAAGGCGATAGATCGGCTCCTCTCCGCTCACGTCTTCACGCTGGAGGATATATTGCGTATCGAAGAAAGTCACTTTGTCGACAGCTTCCCCCAGCTCAAGCGGGATTTTGTTTTCCGGCCTGACATCCAGGAACGGTTCGACTTTGATGAGCGGTTGTACCACTTTGAGCACATCCCGGGCATACAGATCCTGCAGCCGCAAATCCAGGCGGCTGACCGGCTGATTGAAATACCCGTATGGGAGAAATCCGAGGGTTACACCATGGCCGAAACCGCGCAGGGCCAGGCTGGAAATGACGGTATGGATGATCCAGAGGTGCGAGGAAGCAAATACAAACACATTCTTGCCAGGAGGGTTTTGCTGGATGAACGGTTCAAGCTGGGAGGTCACTTCCGGGAGTTTGTCACGCAAGTACTCCAGGTTAAAGCGGCTCTGGATTTTATGGTCGCGGTGAAGAAGCTTCCAATCCACATCCCCGGCGAAAGGCAGGGCGCCAAGCACTTCACGCAAAGTCGTCTGAGTTTTCATTGATTCTCGATCTTCCACTCCAGGCGCGGACGCAGCGCGCCTGGGCGGGGCTCGGACCACTGCATTCCGGGCGCCCCGGATGGGTCCACGTTGAACGCCAGGGCCTGCTCGTCCATGAAATACCGCCGCACACGATAGGAACTGGCGTTCACACCGATAATATACCGTCCATCATTCAAAAGGTCCTTGGGGAATTCGCACCGGCTGATATAGTGCCCGGCGGGACGCGAGGTGTACTCCTCGAACCTTTCTCCGTCATCGGTATCGAAGGTCGTCAGGACCTGGTCACCACGGGCGGAGTTGAGGTACAGGCCGATCCGCAGGCCGGTCAGCGGCGCGGTCAACCTGTACTCCATCTCGATCGAGAAGGGCTCCACCGAACGAACGGTCTCGACCACTTTACCTTTCCGGTCGAGCAGGCGCAAGGCAACCGGGCGGAACGGCTGGGCGCTGGCAGGAATCTCTTCATCTTCCCAGACCCGCTCGCCTGCCTGGGCATTGCCGGCGGAGAGGTAATAATCCACCGCTGCCGGGGAGGCGGCCCGCATGGCCAGGCGTCCATGTTCCATGACGATCGCTTCCTGCGTCAGGCGCAGGATCGACGACATATTGTGGCTGACGAAAAGCACCGTGCGCCCCTGCTGGGCCACGTCGCCCATCTTGCCGAGACTTTTGCGCTGGAATTCGGCATCTCCCACTGCCAAGACCTCATCCACCACAAGGATCTCCGGCTCAAGATGGGCCGCAACCGCGAACGCCAGGCGGACGTACATTCCCGAAGAATAACGCTTGACCGGGGTATCGATGAACTGCTCGACTTCGGAGAAGTCCAGGATCTCGTCGAACTTGCGGTCGATTTCCGAGCGTTTCATGCCCAGGATGGCACCGTTCAAATAAACGTTCTCACGCCCGGTCAATTCGGGATGGAAACCGGTGCCCACTTCCAGCAGGCTTGCAATTCGTCCCTTGACTTTGATATAGCCGCTGGTGGGAGCAGTCACGCGGGAGAGGATCTTCAAGAGGGTGCTCTTGCCTGCCCCGTTCCGCCCGATGATGCCCAGCACGCCGCCTTCATCGACGGAAAAGTTGATGTCCCTGAGCGCCCACAGGTATTCACCTTCCCGGTTGCCGTGATCCTCCTGCCCGATCTTGAGCAGTGGATTGGGTTTGCCGCGGGCTTTTGCCCACCAGACTTTGATATCGTCGGAGAGGGTGCCCGAGCTGATCTGTCCCAATCGGTAAGCTTTGGAGAGGTTCTCCACGCTGATGACTGTATTGCTCATACCGTATCCATGAAGGTCGCTTCGACCTGGTTGAAGAGCAATACGCCGGCGATGATGGCTATCACCATGACCCCAAAACTATAGGCCAGCTGCAGGAAATTCACCGAGCCGGAACCCAGGTAGGCATAGCGAAACGCCTCCACGATGGATGTGAGTGGATTCAAGCGCATCAGCGCCTGATATTTGGGAGACATGGATGAAAGCGGATAAATGATCGGGGTGACATACTGCAACAGCGTCACGCCAAATTGCACCAGGAAGCGCAGGTCGCGGTATTTGGTCGTCATCGACGAAACGATGATCCCAAAACCCAGGCCAAGCCCGGCCATCATCAAGAGCAGGACAGGCGTCAGCAGGACCCACCAGTTCGGATGAAGCAGGGTTCCCTTGATGGCAAAATATCCCATGAAAACCAGGAAAAGGGCGAACTGGATCGCGAACGCGATCAGGTTGGATATCAGGATGGAAACCGGCACCGACAGGCGCGGAAAATACACCTTCCCAAACAGGTTGGAATTGGTGACAAACGTCTCGGAGGTTTTGGTCAGGCAGGAAGCGAAATACGTAAAGATCACCGTACCCGCCATGTAGAACAAGAAGGACGGCAGGCCATCCGTGGGCAGCTTGGCAATGTTCCCAAAAACGACCGTGAACACGATCGTCGTCAGCAAGGGCTGGATCAGGTACCACAACGGGCCCAGGATAGTTTGCTTGTAGACCGAAACGAAGTCCCGCCGCACGAATAGTCCGATCAGGTCGCGCGAGTGCCACAACTCACGCAGGCGAAGGTCGAACACCCTGCGCTGCGGGCCGATGATCATATCCCATTTATCTGAAGCGGCCGGCCCCAGTATGGAAAGGGCAGTTTTGGTCTTCGCCATGCTACTTCCGGTGTCCATCGTACCAGGTGATCGTCCGGCGCAGGCCTTCCTCGAAAGGAGTGCTGGCGCGGAAACCGAACAGGGCTTCCGCCCGGCTGACGTCGAGGGCGCGGCGGGGTTGGCCGTTGGGCTTGCTCGTATCGAACACCAGCTTGCCCTTGAATCCGGTCAACCGGGCGATCGTCCCGATCAAATCCTTGATGGAAATCTCGTTGCCGGAACCCAGGTTGACCGGCTCGGAGCCGTCGTATTTCTCAGCGGCCAAAAGAATCCCATCGGCTGCGTCTTCCACATACAGGAATTCGCGCGTCGGCGAACCGTCTCCCCACACCGCCAGCTCCTTGTCGCCCCGTTCCTCCGCCTCAATCGCCTTGCGGATCAGGGCCGGGATCACATGCGAGGTCGCCAAATTGAAGTTATCGCGCGGTCCGTATAGGTTCACGGGCAATAGGAAGATCGCGTTGAAGCCATACTGCTGGCGGTAGGCTTGTGCCTGCACCAGCATCATCTTTTTCGCCAGGCCGTAGGGCGCATTCGTTTCTTCGGGGTAACCCATCCACAGGTCTTCTTCCTTGAATGGCACCGGCGTGAATTTGGGATAGGCGCACACCGTGCCTATCGCCGTAAATTTCCCCACATTGTTCTTATAGGCCTGGTGCATTAATTCAACGCCCATCATCAGGTTGTCATAGAAGAAATTGGCGG
>DATJPX010000009.1:0-43820 GCA_035506155.1 Anaerolineales bacterium | reverse complement strand
CCAGGCGGATTACATCCAGGAAAGCGTAGAGCAGGAAGAGACCCCATACCGTCCATTTTTGCCAGGTTTGTTCGAGCGTTGCCAATAGATACGTGAATATGACGATGCCGAGCAGGAGCTCCCACACAATGTCCAGCCAGATAAAGGCTCCCAGATAGAGAATGAAAGCCAATTCCAGATACAGGGATGCGGATGGATTCTCGTACTTGGCAACCTCGCGGGGGTGACGATAAAGACGCCAACTCACGACAATCAGTGGAATCAACAGGACCAATTTCAGGAGCGTGGCTAATTGTTGGACCCAGGGCTTGTCTCCCAGGATGAAAATCACGGTCTGTTTTACGGAGTGATTCAACCCAAAGTAGGGGGTGACGCTCCACACACTCCACGGAAAGTCGGTGGTTAATCGGTTCAGGTGGTTGAAATACTGGCCATATTGTTGCACGATGTAAGCCGGTCCGGCGGCCAGCATGGCCCACCCGACCAACGCCAGGTAAGCCGCAGCAGTGAAGGCGACGAGTTTCAGGAAAAAGCGGCGCCGTCCGAGCAGCAGGGGCAATGCCAGGGGGAATGCCCACATGATCTTGGAGATGAACAGGAATGCCAGGAGTAACACCGACCATCCCAGGCGTTCTTCCAGAATGCACCGCAGCAATAAAGTAGTTGCCAGTGCTACAATGACGCCAATATTAAGATACGAGATTCCCCCCCAGAAAGGCGAGAAAATCAACCAGACGGGCAGCAGCCAGACCATTTTCTCTTCGACATGGGGCAGCTTGAGCTGCCTGAATATTCTCATCCATTGCAGATAGATCAGAATATATGCCAGGACGATCAACAGCAGGCTGAGCATGGCGGTCCAACGCGCTGGCAGCCAGAGCAGGATTTCGGAAAGCATGGCAAAGGGTGGGGAATAGGGATAGTCGGCAGTCGAGTCGCTCAAATCCTGCGGATAGAGCATTTGCCTGAGCTGGAAATGTTGTGCGCCTGCCATGTAGACCGGAAGGTCTGCAGGGAGACCGGACTCTCCGGTCAGTTCAGGAAAGGCCCCGGCGGTATAGATGATCTGAAACGTCAGACGCAGGAAAAACCAAATAAACGCTACGATCAAAACCGTCCGGAACACTTTCGATTGCACCCAGACTCTTCGGAAAGTATCCATTACGAACTCCTTTACGCCACCATGCGCGCGACCAATCGCGAGAGCGGATTGAGTCCGCAGAAGACCAAATAATTATTATCTTCGAGCTTGAAGCCCAGGCGCCGCTTGGTTTCATAGGCCCCGCTTCCCCACCGCAGGCAGCGCGCGCCTATTTCAATAGCATATTGTATATCTTTATATCCAAGCAGGTGATAGATATGAGAGACCCTGTTTGCCAATCCGAGGGACGCTACCATCACGGCGCCATTATCCTCCAGGATCAATTCACAGCCTTCGATCTGACCATTCAGGCTGGCGGTTAGCCAGACACCGCCGACCAGACCAATATTCTCCAGCATCTTCCTGATCCATGGATTGGGGCTGGAGTGGTGGCGGATTTCCACGTCCTGAATGATAGGCAAGACATCTTCTATATCCGTTACGGTATTTTGCTGTTTGACCTGGATGCCCAATCTCCCGGCCTCCCGGTTATGTTGCCGGTAATGCTTGCGCGCCTTGGTATTCAGATCCTCGAGATAATCTTCGAATTTGGGCCAGGTGATTTCCAGCAGGGTCCCGGGGTCGGAAAAGGAAAAACGGGAAAATGTTCCTGGCCAGTCTTCCCACCCGGCTTGTCCTTCAGCCAGGAAGTCGAAGAGTAGAAAAGAAGCCGCATGTTTCTTTGCTTCCTGCAAAGCGGTTCTGGTCAGCGCGGCAAGCGCAGGCCGGCGTAATGGAGGGTCGGGCAGGATCAGACCTGTCCAATTCGAAAGTGGCGAACGGCAAATGAACAGAGGCCACCGATGCATGATCGATTGAGACAAAACCCGGGCCGGCGCCCAGGGGATGGGGAGTGGCTCGTTTCTCACCACCCAGAATGTTGCTCTCGCGATCATTTCGCCTTGCAAAAAAGCGCCGATAAAAACCGGTTCGCAATCCGCCATCACGGTTTCGCCGAATCGGTACCAGCGGTGACTGGCGAACGGCCTGCCAGCGCTCAACCGGTCCCAGAGGATTGGATCGACCTCGGAAACTTGGTGGAAGACCCGGATTTCAATATCCATCTGGAGCGTCTTCCGTTACCCGGTCGGGGTCGATGGTCGCATTTGCAGCCTTCTCACCGGCGTTCTGTAAACCGGCCCACTTGGCCAGCTTGCGCTCGATCCAGCGGAAGGATTTTCCGGCTGCTGCAACCACCAGATAATCGTTCGGCAGCACCCGGAATCCGAGCCGCCGTTTGAGTTCGTACGCGCCTCCTCCGCCGTATAATTTTTCGGCCCCCTGTTCGATTGCACTCCGGATGGCCGCGTAGATAATCTGATAATACACGTAAATATATTGCGGAACGGAATAATCCAGCCCGAGCAGGGTGGCGATCCGGGCGGGGCCGTCGCCGATGACCAGGCAGCACCCTACGAGCCGCTCTCCGATGTGAGCGGTGATCCAGGTGGAATCCACCAAATGGGCATTTTCCAGTACGGAGCGTGTCCAGGGCCGGCGGCCTGCACGATGAAAACGTTCGACGTTCCAGATCAGTGGAATCGCGCGGTCGATATCGGTGACGGTTGAGTGAGCCGTGACCACCACTCCCATCTCGTCCGCTTGTTTGGCGTGGAGACGGTGGTTCCGTCGCGTCGATTTGGCAAGGTGCATGAGATAGCTGTCGAAATCGGGCCAGGAGATTTCCAGGCAGGTGTCCTCGTCGGTGAAGGAGATGGCTGAAAAATCCTCCGGCCAGCCGCCTTGCTGTACATCGGCTTCCGGGATATAGCTGAAGGAAACAAATGAAGCGCGGTGCTTTGCCCCGATTTCCAGGGCAGTCTCGGAGATCGTTTTCACTGCCGCCGCCCGCAGGGAAGATTCCGGCAGGAACCACCCGGGTGTACAAGCCAGGGGAGCGGCGCACATGAGAAGGGGCCGCCTGCGCAGGAGTTCTTCGGCCCCGAAACGGGCAATGGAGGATCCGATCGGCAGCCATTCCTGGCGTTTGACCCAAAACACACTGCCCGCCAGCGGTTCGTTGCCTTGCGACAATGTTACGTACGTAGGGGAGCAATCGGAAAAGACTGCCTCGCCGAAGCAGTACCAGCGAGAGCTGGTGAAAGGCTGCCCCTTACCCAGCTGATCCCAGGCGGTCGGGCCGATTTCCATCACACTGTGGAAGATTTGGATATCGAAGTCCATCTGCACGCTGACTCTTGGAAAATCGATGATTGAATAAGATTTGCCTGGCGAGGCGAAGGATCAACATCGTTGATTATTGTACATTGAGAACCCCGTGGCCGTCCCGGGATTGGTTGTTGCTATCAATTCTGTAAAGTCACGAATCCGGGTGGGGATACTTCCGGAAGATCAGGAAACCCAGGAAGAGCAGCACGCCTCCTCCCAACCCCAATAGCCGGATACCTAGCGGACCCTGCGGGTCTGTCTTGCTCCGTCCGAGCAGCAGGAATAACGGCAGGCAGGCTGAGCCGACGCCGCTCGCAAGCTGGTCCAACAGACCCCAGAAAGCGTAGAACGAACCTTCCCGGCGCAAGCCGGTGATTTTTTCGTCCAAGTCTGTGATATCTGCTGCAATGGCCGTTGGCAGGATGCGCGCAGCCGAAAGGGCGGTTGCCACCATCAAAACCCAGGCGATTCCCTGCGCCATCAGCGGGATTGGAATCCAGTCGCCGATGAGCATCAAGCCGGGTTGGATAATCGCGCAAAGCAAGAGCGAGCCGCTGAAGATACGCAGTTTTCCAAAGCGCTTGGCCAGCCATGTGACCAGGGGGAAGCACAGTAGCGAGACAATGACGGCCGGAAGGTAGAAATAAATGGTATCTGCCTCGTTTAGGCGGCAGACTTCGGTAACGATGTAAGGAAGGGTTTCCATCATGAAGGTGGAGGCAATCCAGGACAGCGCCCAGGCCAGGGTAAAGATTTGGAAAGCCTTGTTACTGAGTGTCAGGCGGATGCTTTCCATCAGGGAAGTCTGGGCAGTAGTATCCCGAGGCGGGGTGTTTTTTTCACGCAGGAAGAACATGGGCAGAAACAGGAACGGTGCGCTACCCACGGCAAAAATCAGAACAGTGTTGGCATATCCTGTTTTTTCGATGAGAGGTCCGGCTGCCCCGACTACGATCGCACCCAGGAATTGAAAAGCCGAGCGCCAGGCCGAAACATTGATCCGTTGCTTATCTTCGGTGAATAAATCCGGAAGCATTGCCTCATACGGTATCTGATGGATTTCATAAACAACGTTGAAGACCACCATGAGGACGGCGATGTAGATCAAATTCGTCATGGATTCTCCCATGTGGGGAGGTTTCCAAAGCAGGACGAAGAGAAAAGGTACGAAGAGCGCTCCGCCGACCACGTAAGGCATTCGCCGCCCCCAGCGCGTGTGCGTCCGGTCGGAAAGGTATCCGATCGGCAAGGTGATAACGATGTTCACGATGCGGCTGATCAGCATGACCAGGCTGTAAAGCGCAACCGGAACGAGCGGCGTGCCTGTCGGGGGAAGATAAAAATATAGCAACCAACCGCTGATGACGCCCCAAAGGGTGGATGTGGCGAGCGTGATGATGGCGTAAGCGATGCCAGACATGAGGACTAGTTTAGCATAACTTCATTCCCCTGGAACACTACGGCAACCTTACAATACTTCGCCCATTGAAAAGAAACGGCCCGGACATGTGTCCGGGCCGGTCGTTATCAAATGGCTTCTTCTTTCCTGTGGAACCAGTTGCGCCACTCTTTGTTCTCCCAGACCACCAGGATCGGGGAGGCGTTGAATATCGAGGAGTATGTGCCGCTGAAGACGCCCACCAGGAGGATGATGACGAAATGTCGGATGCTCGTGCCGCCGAAGAGGGCCAGGGCCAGCAGGGTCATCATGACCGTCAATTGCGTGTTGATGGACCGGTCGAGGGTCTGCACGACGGAGTGGTTCACGACGGTTTCGAACTCGACCCGGCGATAGATGTTGGAGTTCTCGCGGATCCGGTCGAACACCACGATGGTGTCATGGACGGAGAAACCGATCACGGTCAGCAGGGCGGTGAGGAAGAGCGAATCGACCTGCCAGCCTAGGAAATGGCCGATCAGGGCTTCCGTACCGACGACCACGAACACGTCGTGGAACATGGCGATGATGGCCGCCGTGCCGAACCGGAACGGGTGGCTGACTTTGCGGAAAGCGATCCAGATGTAGATCAGGATGGCGACCGCCGCCAGGATCACGGCGAAGCCGGCCGCTCGTTCCACTTCCTGGCCGACCGCCGCACTGACCTGGCTGAAGTTCAGGATGACGACGTCCTTGCCGCCGCCGAACTTGTCCTTCAATGCGGCCACGATTTTCGCCTTGGTGGCATCGTCCATTTCGCGCGAGCGGATGGATAGCGAATCCGTTCCCAGCGGCTGGACGACCGGGTTGGCGATGTCCATGCCGGTCGTGGAAAACTCACTATAGACCTGGGTCACGTCCGCAATGGCCGGGACTTTTCCGGAGGCGAACTGAACCTCGAGCAGGCTGCCGCCGGTGAAGTCGATGCCCAGCGGGAATTTCCAGATGATCAGGCCGATGATGCCGGGGACGATGACCAACAGGGAGATGGCAAAGTACCAGTAGCGATATTTGATGAGATTCATCTCGCACTCTCCTAGATGCCGAACCAGCGCGGGTGCTCGGCGAATTTGACACTGTCCAGCACGACGTGCAGGAAAGTGCGGGTGACGATCACGGCCGTGAACAGGCTGACCAGCACGCCCAGCGCGAGGGTCACCGAGAAGCCCTTGACCATGCTGGCGCCGAAGGTATTGCCGAAGATGAACAGGATCAGGCAGGTGATCAGGGTCGAGGAGTTCGAGTCACGGATGGACGGCCAGGCACGCGCCCAGCCCAGGTCGATCGCCTGACGCAGGGTCCGGCCAGCGCGCAATTCTTCCTTCAAGCGCTCGAAGATGAGGATGTTCGCGTCCACTGCCATACCCACGCTCAGGATGAAGCCGGCGATGCCGGGCAGGGTCAGGACGACCGGGATGAACTTGAAGAGCATAAAGCTGACCAGGGCGTAGACGATCAAGGCCAGGTCGGCGACGAAGCCGGGCAGGCGATAATACAGGAGCATGAAAAGGACGACTGCGATCAAGCCGATGATGCCGGCGATCAGGCTGCGGCGGACCGAGTCGGCGCCCAGGGTGGCGCCCACGGATTGGCTTTCGACCACTTTGACCGGGATCGGCAGCGAGCCGTAGCGCAGCTGGATGGCCAGGGCGTTGGCCTCATCCTGGGTGAAGTTGCCTTCGATGATGCCGCTGCCTTTGTCGATCTTTTGGTTGATGCTCGGGGAGGAGATGACTTTCTTGTCCAGCACGATGCCAAGGACCTGACCGACATGGCTGCCGGTGTAATCGCCGAACAGGGTGGTGGCGTCGGATTTCAGGGCGAAGCTGATGACGAACGGGCTCGAGACGCCCGCCGATGCGCCGGTTTCCACGCTGACGGAGGCCAGCGATTTGCCCGTCATGACCGTGTGGTAGATGATGGGAGCCGAAGGTTCAGTCGTGGCAGTGGCAGTGGGAGTCGCAGCCGAAGTCGGCTGGGCGGTTTCCGTGCCCGAAGCGGTCGCGGTGGCAGTATCGGTTGGGACGGGGGTATCGGTCGGGGCGGTTGTGGCAGTGGCGTCGCTGGTGGGGGTCAGGACGACGATCCCGTCCGGGCCGGCGCCGGCAGTGCCGAAATCCGTCTGGACGACGGTACCGGCCGCCAGGGGATTGGAGCCAAAGTCGACGAATTCGAGCACACCGGTCTCCTGGAGCACGTTGACCACCTGCTGGGGGTCCTGCAGGCCCGGAAATTCCGCCACGATGCGGTTCGGCGGGGCGCTCTGCATGACCACCTCGCTGACTCCCAGGCCGTTGACGCGGTTCTCGAGGATCTGGAGGGTGGTTTTCAGGTCATTCGAGTTGACCGTGCTCGTGCTTGGCAGGTCGGCTTCCAGGAGCACCTGGAGACCGCCGCGCAGGTCCAGGCCGAGACGAGTCGAAACGTCCCGGTTGACCCAGTAAGTCCCTGCTTTGAAGGGATTGGCAAGCTGAAGTTTGGGGCTTACATCAACCCAGATTGCCAAGGCGATCAAAGGGATGATCAGGTAGAGCCATCGATATTGATTTCGTTTCATAAGGCGCTTCTCCGTTCATGAAAATGCCAGCCTTTGGCTGGCGGCGGGGGACATTATACTCTGATTAAAGGGGAAAAGGAAGTCGCGCCCCCATATTTGTCGTTTCAGGGCTTGCCATCCTCCGACTTTTGCGGGAATTTAGGGTTTGCGCAGGAATTCGACCACTTGGCGGACGACCTCTTCGGCCGAGAGTGCATCCGTGGCCAGGTAAAGGTCGGCGTGTTCTTTGGCGTGGCTCAGGCGGCGTTGCTGTTCCTGCCAGTCCGCTTCGGTCCAATCCAGTTTACGGCGCTGGCAGGTGACCGGATACGAGGCATCCAGGAAGACGAGCACGTCCGGATTCGTCAGGCGCTGCCACATGTCCTTGACGTAGGAATGCTCCTGGGCGATGTGGCGCGTCCGGTACCCCAGGCGGGTAAGCCCGGCGATCAGGGTCGACTTTCCGGATGCACACGGTCCGACCACCCCGATGAGGCGATCCTGCGGACTTGGAGGCTCCTTTTTTCGTTTTTTATTCATTGTCGTGCAACAGGTGATTCAGCGAAGCGGGTCCGCCCAACACGGCCAGGGTGTCGCCCGGCTCGAGGACGCGGCTATCGGTGGGATGCATTTCGGATTGGTGGTCGTGGCGGACGAGGACGATATTCAGGTGGTAATTATCCTCGACGTAGCCGACCGACTTGCCGGCCAGCTGGGAACCGGGGGGCAGGGTCAGGCGGGCCAGGCTGAGTTGCTGTCCTTCGATCGAGATCGGGTGGGTGACGTCCGCCCCGGCTGCGGCAGCGGCAAAGACCGGTGCAGCCATGCCGGTGGCGCTCAGGGCCACGAACCCGAACTGTTCCTGGAGCGAGCGGGCGAAATCCTCGTCGAAGATGCGGATGACCACCTGGATATCCTTGTTGTAGCTGCGGGCCTTGATGGCGATCTGCAGGTTCATCGAATCGTTTTGTGTGGCAAGGATGATTGTCTTGGCACGCTTGACCCCGGCGGCCTCGAGGGTGGCCGGACGGGTGGCGTCGTCCTGAATGACAGGGATGCGCATGCCTTTGACCGCCGTAACCGAATCGGTGGAAGGATTCATTTCCACGACGACGACATTTTCCCGCATGACATGCAATTCTTCGACCACCCGATACCCCAGGTGTCCCAGCCCGACCAGGATGGTGTGATTGTTATAGGTTGATGCGACTGCCATCTCCCACTCCTTGCTGCGTGCCCGCCGGTTGAACAGCATGACGCCGAATTCGGCCAATCCCTGTGCCAGGGTAATCACGCCGATCACCGGCAGAAGGAAATAAAAGATTTGTAAAATGGGGTTGTGTGGAAAACTGCCGGCCGGCTGCAGGAAGGCGAGCGTCAGCATCAGGTAGACGGCTTCCGGCAGGCTCGAAAGCGGCTCGCCGGCCTGTCTTGCAAGGGAATGATAGAGAATTCCCAGCCCGACGATCGCGACGAAAAAGATCAGCAGCGGACGGCGGAATTCCTTCAGCAGGATCACGGTCTCGCGCCAGGCCATGCGCCAGTGGTGCAAGCGGTGGGAACTCGTTATGGCCATGCCTACCTGAGTGTGATCGGAAGGCGGAGAGTCATCCGGCGCACGTCGTCCCCGCGGCGTTCCATCACCCGCAGGACTACCACGCTGATGTCGTCGACCGGGCGGCCCTCATCGAGGTTGACCGCCTCGGCCAGGAGGGTGTCGGCGATGGATTGCGGGACAGGATCCTGGTCTTCCAGCATCGCCTTGATCGACGTGCCGATGTCCATCGGCCGGCCGACACGCTTGCCGGCGTGTTCCAGTCCATCCGTATAGATGATAATGGCCAGGCCTGCTTCGAGGGGAATTTCGTTGATGACCGGGCGCAGGTTGCGGGCGACGCCGATTGCGCTCGAGTCCGTGTCGATGCAGTCGAGCTGTTCGCCCCGGGCGACGTAGTAGGAGGCCGGATTGTTGCGGGTCAGGACCACGGTGCCGGTGTGCAAGTCGATCGATAGGATGTTCAAAGTCGAGCTGACCTTCCCCTGTTTCTCGGTGTAGAGCAGATCCGAAGCCGCCCGGGCGGCCGCACCGTCCCGCACGCCCTCGGCCAGCAGGCCGATGACTTTGCGGACCACCATCATCGAAACGGCCTTGGCGCCGCGGCCGGACGTCTGCCCGTCGGCCAGGACGACCGACAGCCCGCCGTTGGGGCGCTCGACGACTTCCAGCGTGTCCCCGGATTCCGAGACGGCGTACTTGTTGGTCTTGGCGACGGCGATCTGGACTTCCATGACTTCATTTTACTCCAAATGCCCCCAAGCTTAAAGGAATGTGGAAGGGGTCGCCTCGATCAGGAGTACCTGGCTGCCTTTTACCGGGATCATTTCGGTCCGTATGCTGAAGCCACCCCGCCCGAATTGAGCGCGCACCGCGGTCGACAGGCCGCCGACCATTTCGGGCGTCTGTCCGGCCGCCCGGTTCAGCCAGGCGGCCGCTTTATCGAGCCAACTCTTCCCGGTGATCCAGGCGGTCGGGACCACGACCAGCCTCCCGCCTGGGGCGAGCACCCGGCGGATTTCGCGCAGGGTCCGAATCTCGAAGATATATTCGGAAGGGAAGGTGGCGACCACCGTATCGAAACTGCCCGACCCGAAGGGAATTGACTGGGCATGGCCGCGGACCAACCGGACCGGGAAATCACATTTCTTCAACTTGCGGCGCGCCTGGATGGCCATCTGGCGGCTCTCATCCAGGCCGAAGACGGAAAATCCCTTTTCGTTCATCGCCTTCTGGAGGTGTCCGGGGCCGAATCCGATCTCGAGGATGCGTCCATTCATATAGGGTAGGGAAGAACGGACCCAGTCCTTCCAGCGGCCGAGCGAGACCACGGCTGCCACCAGGTCATACGTCCAGGCGAACTGGTGGTAGAGCAGGTCGAAGAAGAGGCGAAAGAAGCCGATGATCAGGGACATGATTTAGCGAGCAAAACAAAACAAGGGTTTGACCACAGGAATGGTCAAACCCTTGCATCCGGACATACCTTGGTTACTCGCCGGCTTCAGCCGGGCGTTTCTTTGCGACGGCCTTTCTGGCGCCGTCCACGATTTCTTTCCCGCGGGATTTGGCATCGTCGGCGACCTGGCCGGCCCGGGAAGCGATCACTTCCGCCTGTTGAGCGGCCTTATCGCGCAATTCGATGCTCTTGTCCTTGATCATGCTGCGCGTCTCTTCGCCGGATTGAGGGGCAAGCAACAGAGCTGCAACCGCACCAGCCACACCACCGACAACGAAACCAATCAAGAACGCTCCAAAATCATCACGATCGGACATATCATCTCTCCTTTTGGTCTATTTTACTTACGATTCAGGCCGAACAGATCGAAAAACTTCTTTAATCCGGCCAGGTAGGAGTTCAATTTGATTACTGGTTCGACCAGGTTCTCGCTCAGGAATTCGGTCGTGCCGCGCAACGTATTCACCGTATCACTGGTGGACTGGAGAATGGGCCTGACTTCGTTCTGCAGGAGATTGATCAGGCTGGCAATTTGGATGATGAGGACGACCAGGGCTGCACCGATGATCAGCGATTCGAAGGCCATGAAAATAATGAAGATGTCCCTGACGTTGGCGGCTGCAGCAGGATGGCTGCTCAGGGCCAGGACCGCCACGACGATGCCTGCCACGACCAGGATGCCGCCCGCAATCAATCCCGCAACGATCCAGCGCTGCTTGCGGACCGCTGCCCGATAGGCGGCCAACTCTTCCGGCGATACTTCCGTGCTCATTTCCTCAGCCATAATGGAGGATTATAGCACATTCATTATCCGAGTAATCCCTAATTCCCTTTCGAAACAGCAACGCACACGCCGCTCCCTGCGTTTATAATTGGCGGGCTATACCATCCAAAGGGACATGAAACGTGACAACCTTGCTTGCTGACCAAATGTTCGTCCTCTTTATCATCCTGGCTCTGGGCGCACTGCTGGGGAGTTTTTCCTGGCGGGGCATCTCCCTGGGTACGGCCGGGGTGCTCTTCGTTGCCCTTATCTTTGGCCATTACGGCCTCTCGGTCCCGAAGGTGGTCATGGACCTGGGATTGCTGCTTTTCGTTTACTCGGTCGGCCTGCAGGCCGGGCCGCGTTTCTTCCGCATGTTTCGTAAGCAAGGTTTGCGTTACGTGGTCATTGGGGTGGCAGTGGCGTTGACCGGGGTCCTCGCGACACTTGGGTTGGCCTTCATCCTGAAGATCCCTGACGCCTTGGCCGCCGGCCTCTACACCGGCGCGTTGACTTGCACGCCCGCCCTGGCGGCGGCCGTCGAAGCGTTTGCCCGTTCCGCTCCGGACCTGGGCGCGGCGGTGTCCGTCGGTTACGGCGTGGCCTATCCCTTCAGCATGATTGGGATGGTCCTGTTGATTCAGTTCCTGCCGCGGCTGCTCCATCGTGACTTGAAATCCGAGGAGAAACACTGGCTGGCTGAGCACCAGAAGGAATTGCCTTCCCTTGTGGTCAAGCAAATGATGATCACCAACCCAAACATGGACGGAAAATCCCTGCGCGAGATGGACCCCCACCGGCTTGCCCATGTCAACCTCACCCGCATCCGCCGCGGCGACCAGGTAAACGTGGCGACGCCCGACTTCGTCCTCCGCAAGGGCGACGTGGTCATGGCGGTCGGACCGCAGTCGGAGATGGAAAAGATCAAACTCGTCCTGGGCGAGGAGACCGAGGTCCCGATGGACATCAACTCTAACATCGCCACCCAGGATCTCGAGATGACCTCCTCGGCATTCGTTGGGAAGACATTGGCTGACCTGGGCGTGTGGGAGAACTACGGCGTGATCATCACCCGCATCCGGCGCCAGGGCGAGGAGATCAGTCCGATCGGCGACATCACCCTGGAGATCGGCGACGGATTGCACGTGGTCGGCGAGCGGGCCGAGGTCCAGGCCTTCGTCAAGAAAGCCGGCGGGGATACCCGCAAAGCCCAGGAAACCAACATGCTGCCTTATCTCATCGGCCTGGTCCTCGGGATAGCACTGGGTTTGATCCCGTTCAGGCTGGCGTCAGGTGTGGAAGTCAAGCTGGGAATATCGGGAGGCGCCTTCCTGGTCAGCCTGTTGATCGGTCACTTCGGACGGATCGGCAGCCTGCGCCTATACGTTCCGACGGCGGCGAAGAACCTGACCCGTGAACTCGGTCTGATGCTGTTCCTGGCCGGCGCCGGCACCACGGCGGGAGCCCAATTGGTCCAGGTGATCGAAAAACAGGGTTGGTCGCTCTTGTTGGCAGGTGCGGCTGTCACCATCCTGTCAGCAGCCGTCGGTCTGATCCTGACCCTGCGGGTGTTCAAGATCGAAACACTCGGGTCCCTGGGCGCCCTCACGGCTGCGATGACCAACCCCCCCGGCCTCTCGGCGGCCAACAACCAGACTTCCACCGACCAGGCGACGCTGGCCTATGCCAGCGTCTATCCTGTGGCGCTGATTTTCAAGATCCTCTTCGCACAGATCCTGGTCCTGCTATTATTGCGATATTGATTGGGGTGGAATGCCTGCGAGGTAACGCCGCTCTGAAAATCCAAAGGGATTGTTTTTTTATCCCCGATTCGGACCGGCTTCGTCTTTGAATTGCCGGAAGGCGGCTTCAAGGGCCTGACTTTTCTCAACGACCAGTTGCCTGGACGGGAGACAGGTCGAGGCGATGATATCGGAAAGTTTTTCCTCCCCCGTAAATTGCATCGGGAATTGTTCTTTTTTCAGGGCTGAATTGTAGTCCTGAAATTTGAAGCCCTTCCCACTGACCTTGTCGGAAAGGATGGTCCAGACGTTCGGGATGCCAAGGGAATCGGCGAATACGAGTCCATGCAATGAAGAGGAAAGAATGAACTCGCACTCGTCTACATCCTTTACAACCTTGAGTGGGGGTTGTTGAATATCGATCAGGCGGACTTCTTTTTTGTACCTCCGGCAGAATTTTTTGATCCCCTCGTCCTTCTTATCGATATAGTGCGGAATGACGCCGAGAGTGAAGCGCTTCTGTTCCTTTTTTGGCATCAGGATTGGCATGAGCAATCCCGGATCGCCCAGGATGATATCCTTGGGAAGGCCGGCGATGTGGTCTCGGGTCAATTCTCCCCGGACGGCAAGAATCCTGGCGCGCAGGTATTTCCTGGTTGATCCGGCATGCATGAAACCGGTCCCGATGACAAAGCCCGGAAAATCATAGGGTACCTTTTCCATCAAGCTTCCGCAGGAAAAGAGCATTGCCTGCTGGTCGTTGGGATAACAATGAACAGGTGTGAAGCCATAATGCCGTAATAGGAGCGGCGTGATTAAGTCCCCTGAGTTAAAGGCCGCAATGGACCAACAGGCCACGATTTTATTGTGGCGCGCCTCGCCAACTGCCGAGGTGACCGCGCGTTGAATTCTATAACTTAGTTGATTCATCGTCTCTCTTGTACAGGAGGGTAAGAACTGATAAATTATAATATCATGTAGGGAACAATGGTTTCAGAAAGTGTATGGATCGTGTAAGAATGAGAAGGGTAAATCTGCAATCATGGTAGATCGCCCGGGTCCCGGCAAGGGTAGATGAAAAAAGACCGCTACAAGAAAAGGAGAGCAAAAATGTCCGATGGAACGATCCAAGAATTCCTGTCCCGGATGGAGGCCGCATTCGTGGCCGAAAAAGCCACTGGCGTCGATGCGACGATCCAGCTCAAGCTCGTCGGTGCACAGGCTGCGGAGTGGTATGTCGTGATCCGGGATAACAAATGCAATTTTTCGGAAGGGACGGCCCCTTCGGCTAAGCTGACCGTCACGGCCGATTCTGGGGATTTCATCAAGATCTTCACCGGCCAGATGGACGGGATGCAGGCTTTTATGCAGGGCAAGATCAAACTGGCCGGGGATATGAACCTGGCAATGAAATTGATGAGTTTGTTCAAAATGCAATAGATAAAAACTGACCCGGCCTTTCCATGGGGCCGGGTCAGTCAGTTTCAGCCATAGATGCCCCAGTCGATCGCACTGGGGTCTTCCATCAGGGAAAAATCCCAGGGTTCCATTCCGAGTTGAAGGATGACGGGCATCCCCACTCCTTCCTCGGCTTTTTGCTTGATCATTTCCAGCATTGCCGGACCATAGGGACAGAAGGGTGTGGTCAGCAGGACGTACATGTTGGCCTGGCCGTTCTCGATGCTGACCTTGCGGATCAGGCCGAGCTGGATGACATTGAGCCCGATCTCCGGATCGACGACTTCCATCAGCTTGACCCGCAGCGGGGTGACGAGCTCCGGGTGGGTATCGTGAATGTCCCAATGGATGGGATTGACGGCGGCTTCTTCGTCGCTCATTTCGCCCTCGCGTCTGCCTGGACGACGTAAGTGCAGTGGGCGTCGCCCTGCAGGATGCACTGGACCTTTTCTGCCGGCACGGCCAGCATCTTGGAGATGAGCGTCTGGTCGACGGTGCAGACTTCGGGATGGCTCTGCCCGATTTGCAGGTAGGGACAGGTAATTTCATGGATGCGGTACTGGCTGCCATCCCGCTCCCAGTCTACGGTGAAACCTTCCTCGGAAAGCAGGGACTTGGCCAGGTCGAGGCGCTCCTCCATGCTCATGCCCTTCATCTGCTCGGAATATTCCTGGGCCAGGCCGTCGGCCATTTCGGTGAACAACTTGCTGACGACCGGCTCGGGCATGCTCTCCTTCATTTGGGCCAGCAGCCGGCTGGTCAGACGCAGGTAGCGGGTGGGGAAGCGTTCCATGCCGGCCTCCGTCAAGAGGTAGACGAGGCGCGGTCGCCCCACGCCGTGGCGCTCCTCTTCGGCGGTCACCAATCCTTCGACTTGCAGGTTGGTCAGGTGATGGCGTACCGATATCGGGTTGATGCCAACCGCGACGGCCAGTTCGTTGATCGTCGTCCGCGGCTGGCGCAGGAGTGTTTGCAAGATTCGATCTCGCGTGCTTTTCATCTTCGGCCTCTTCCTCGTCAGGCAATAGTATATCAGCCCCTTTTCAGTTTGTCAATATACTAGAATATTATCATAAATATTGACTTAACTCTGCGTGCATGCTATAATCCCGCCGCAATCAGTGAAAGGCTGAATAAGGAGTATTTATGTCTGAGCTAGTCATCAAGAAACTGCATGTCAGCATCGAAGGCAAGGAAATCCTGAAAGGCCTCGATTTGACGGTGAAGCAGGGCGAAATTCATGCCATTATGGGCCCCAATGGGACCGGCAAATCCACCCTGGCGTATACCCTGATGGGCCATCCATCCTATACCGTGACAGGGGGAGAGGTTTGGTTCAAGGGACAGGACGTCCTCAAGCTGGCAGCCGACGAGCGCTCCCGCCTGGGCCTGTTCCTGGCATTCCAGTACCCGGTCGCCATTCCGGGAGTGACCGTGGCGAATTTCCTGCGCACAGCCGTCAACGCCCGCCGGCGGGCCGCCAATCCCGAAGACAAGGGCATCCCGATCCTTGAATTTCGCACCATGCTCAAGCAGAAGATGGAAACCCTAAAAATGGATAGCGCCTTTGCCGGCCGGTACCTGAACGACGGCTTTTCCGGCGGCGAGAAGAAGCGCGCCGAAATCCTGCAGATGGCCACCCTCAAACCCGAGATCGCCATCCTGGATGAAACGGATTCGGGCCTCGACATCGATGCCCTGCGTATCGTTGCTGACGGCGTCAATGCCCTGACCGGTCCTGACCTGGGCGCCCTGGTGATCACTCACTACCAGCGCCTGCTTAATTACATCAAACCCCACTTCGTCCACATCATGCTGGACGGACGTGTGGTCGAATCGGGCGGCCCTGACCTGGCCCTGCATCTCGAAGAACAAGGGTACGACTGGGTTCGTGAAAAGTACGACAACGTCCCCGAAGGGCAGGAAAGTGCAGCCTGATTTATTGGTACGACGATTGGTGAAACCATGAGCGAAGACGCAAAGATCCTTGAAGATATTGGCCAGTATAAATACGGTTTCCATGATGCGGAAAACTACGTATTCAAATCGCAGAAGGGCTTGAGCCGGGAGGTCGTCGAGAATATCTCCCGGATGAAAGGCGAGCCGCAGTGGATGCTCGACTTCCGCCTCAAGGCCCTGGACCACTTCCTGGCCCGGCCGATGCCGGCCTGGGGCCCGGACATCTCCGGTCTGAAGTTGGACGATATTTACTATTACGTCAAGCCGACCGAAGGTTCGACCGGTTCCTGGGAGGACGTCCCGGATACCATCAAGAACACCTTCGATAAACTCGGCATCCCCGAAGCCGAACGGAAATTCCTGGCCGGCGTCGGGGCGCAGTACGAATCCGAGATGGTCTACCACTCCATCCTCGAGCACCTCGAGAAACAGGGTGTGATCTTCCTGTCCATCGAGGACGGACTGCGCAAGCATCCGGACCTGTTCCGCGAATACTTCGGGACGGTCATTCCGATCGAGGATAACAAGTTTGCCGCCCTGAACTCGGCCGTCTGGTCGGGCGGATCCTTCGTCTACGTGCCGAAGGGCGTCAAGGTCGACCTGCCGTTGCAGGCTTACTTCCGCCTGAACACCGCCAACGTCGGACAGTTTGAACGCTCCCTCATCATCGTCGACGAGGGCGCTTCGGTCCATTACGTCGAAGGCTGTACCGCACCCCAGTACACCTCCAATTCCTTCCACAGCGGCGTGATCGAGATCGTCGTCAAGCAGGGCGCCCGATCGCGTTATTCGACCATCCAGAACTGGTCGACCAACGTCTACAACCTGGTGACCCAACGCGCCAAAGTCTTCGGCAACGCCACCCACGAATGGGTGGATGCCAACCTCGGCTCGAAGCTGACGATGAAGTATCCCTCGTGTTACCTGATGGAACCGGGCGCGCACGGCGAGATGCTCTCGATGGCCTTCGCCGGTCCCGGCCAGATCCAGGATGCCGGCTCGAAGATGGTCCATTTCGCTCCCAATACCACTAGCAAGGTGACTTCCAAGTCCATCTCCAAGGCTGGCGGGCAGGCTTCCTTCCGCGGCTTGGTCAAGGTCTACAAAGGCGCCAAAGGTGCAAGGTCCAACGTGGTTTGCGATGCCCTGCTGCTCGACCCCAAGTCGCGCACCGATACTTATCCGACTATCGAGATCGATGAGGATGATGTGACCATCGGCCACGAAGCTTCCGTCTCGAAGGTCGGCGAGGAGCAGTTGTTTTATTTGATGAGCCGCGGTTTGAGTGAAGAGGAGGCCACTACCATGGTCGTCTCCGGATTCATTGAACCGCTGGTCAAGGAACTGCCGATGGAGTATGCCGTCGAAATGAACCGGCTGATCCAGCTGCAGATGGAAGGATCGATCGGCTGACATGGAAGAGAAACCTCGAGTCGTCGTTGCCTCGCGTTCCCGCCGCCCCGAACCTGCGGCGAAGGCTTTTACATTCACATCGGATATGATCCCCTCCGGGGCCTTGGCCGACTACCGCCAACGCGCCTGGGAGGTGTATAATCGGCTGCCCATGCCGAGTACGGCCGAAGAGGCCTGGCGGCGAACCGACTTGCGGGCGATCCCGGCCGACAGCTTTCGCCTGCCGGAAACCGCTGCCTTCAAGGACCTTGCGCCTGTTCCGGAAGACCTGCTCAAGCCGCTGGTCGCCGACCGCCAGGGCGGACAGGTCATCCTGCTTCCCGGCGGTTCACGCGCCTCGCTTGACCCTGCCCTGGCGCGGCGGAAAGTCTATTTCACCGACCTGCACACGGCCGAACGGGAAAATCCCAAGCTGGTCGCCCGCATGGCCGGCGAACTGGTCCGTCCGGAGGATGGGAAGTTTGCCGCCCTCGCCGGAGCTTTTTCCCAGAACGGGATCGTACTGTACGTCCCGAAGGGCGTGACGATCGAAGAGCCCCTCAACAGCCTCTTGTGGGGCCCCGGGACCGGACTGGCCCATATCGCCCACATCCTGGTCTGGGTGGACGAAGGCGCCTCGGTGACGTACGTCCATGAGGATGCCTCGCCGGATGAAGCGGGCGCCTCGCTGCACGCCGGGATCGTCGAGATCAAGGTCGGCGATGGGGCCAGCCTGAAATTCGTCGAGCTGCAATCCTGGGGACGGCACGTCTGGAACTTCAGCCACGAGCGCCTCAGCGTGGGACGGGGTGCGCGGGTCGATTGGATCTTCGGCGCCGTCGGTTCGCACCTGACCAAGAATTTCTCCGAGCTGGACCTGGTCGGGGAAGGCGCGACCGGCCGGATGTCCGGTTTCTACTTCGCGGACGGGGCCCAGCACCTCGATCACGACACCCAGCAGAACCACCTGGCCCAGCACACCACCAGCGACCTGCTTTTCAAGGGCGCACTGAAAGGCCAGAGCCGCTCGGTTTGGCAGGGCATGATCTACGTGGCGCCCGGCGCGCAGAAGACCGACGGTTACCAGGCCAACCGCAACCTGATCCTCAGCCCGGAAGCCCGCGCCGATTCGATCCCCGGCCTGGAGATCCTGGCGGACGACGTGCGCTGCACGCACGGCGCAACGGTTGGCAAGCTCGAACAGGAACCCCTGTTCTATCTCAAGTCGCGCGGCATCCCCGAGCGGGAAGCCGAACGACTCATCGTGGAAGGATTTTTCGACCCCATTATGCAACGCATTCCATTCGAAGGTGTACGGGATCGCTTTCAACAGGCGATCCATGAAAAGACGGCCGCTGCATGACAACCAAATCGCTTGCAAATCAGGAACCTCATCGCTACAATAACACTAAGTATAAAATTCATTCCCGGGGAGGCCCGATGGCACAATTTAACTTTATGCGTTCGCCTGGTGCGGAGCACTCTTATGAAGTCGGGGACACTGTCGAAGTATTTTGCGATCACGAAAAGAACAGCGACCGCGTCCGCGGCTGGCTGAAAGGCATCGTCGTCCAGGTGGACAACAAGATGGTCGCCGTCCAGTTCCGGACGAACGTCTTCCTGACGGACGGGTGGATGGTGCCGGACCGCATCCTCTGGTATCCGCTGACCTCCGAGCACCTGCGCCCCCTGGGCACCCAGAAGAAACTGGGCAACAAGGAAATTCTCGAATACTAGAACAGGAATGATGGCTGACGGCGAGGAGAGACCCCGGGCGTCTCAGGTCTCCCTTCGCAGATTGTGTAATCCTATGGCTTTGGACATTTCCCACATTCGTGCCGATTTTCCCATCCTGAACCGGGAAGTGCGCCCTGGCGTGCCCCTGATCTACCTGGATTCGACCGCCACTTCCCAGAAACCGCGGGAAGTGCTCGAGGCGATGGAAGCCTTCTATCGCGCCAACAACGCCAACATCCATCGCGGTGTGCACACCCTGGCGGAGGAATCCACCGCCATGTACGAACTGGCCCGCGCCAGGGTGGCGAAGTTCATCAATTCGCCGACAGCCGAACAGGTCGTCTTCACCCGCAACACGACCGAGTCGATCAACCTGGTGGCTTATGCCTGGGGACGCGCCAACCTGAAATCGGGGGACGTGCTGCTCCTGACCGAGATGGAACACCATTCCAACCTGATCCCCTGGCAGATGCTGGCAGCGGAGCGCGGCCTGGACCTGGAGTTCATTCCCCTGACCGACGATGGCCAGCTAGATCTGGACGCCTATCGCCGCCTGCTCGAGAAGAATCCCAGGCTGGTGGCCTTTTCGGGGATGTCCAACGTGCTCGGGACGATCAACCCGGTCGCTGAGATGACCCGCCTGGCGCACGCTGCCGGGGCGCTCAGCCTCGTGGACGGCGCCCAGTCCGTGCCGCACCTGCCGGTGGACGTTCAGGCCCTGGGTGTGGACTTCCTGGCATTTTCGGCCCACAAGATGCTCGGTCCGACCGGCATCGGGGCGCTCTACGCCAAGGCGGATCTCCTGGAAGCCATGCCCCCGTTCCTGGGCGGCGGCGACATGATCAAGACCGTCCACCTGCGCACCTTCGTCCCGAACGACGTCCCGCACAAATTCGAGGCCGGGACGCCCGCCATTGCCGAGGCGATCGGCTTCGGCGCGGCGGTCGATTACCTCACCCACCTCGGCATGGAAGCGGTCGCCGTCCACGAGCAGGAGATGGTCTCCTACGCCCTCGAACGGCTGGAAGAGATCCCGAATGTGAAAGTCTTCGGACCCTCAGCCGAAAAGAAGGGCGGGGTGGCTTCGTTCACCCTGGATGGAGTCCACCCACACGATGTGGCCCAGATCCTGGACGGGCGCGGCATCGCCGTGCGCGCCGGGCATCACTGCGCCCAGCCGCTCCATGAAAGGTTCGGCATCAACGCCACCACCCGCGCCAGCTTCTATGTCTACAGCCTGAAAGAGGAAGTGGACAGGCTGGTGGACGGAATCTACGAAGTCAAGAAGATCTTCGGATAGAACCATGCCAGTGCGGGGGAAGCCGGACCCGCGCCGACAGGAGTACACCAATGGACGACCTTTACCGGGACCTCATCATCGACCATTATAAGAACCCGCAGTATCGCGGTCACCTCGACCCGAACAATATCCAGTTCGAGGACGACAATCCCCTGTGCGGCGACCACATCGAGGTGACTTTGCGCCTCGACGAGACCGGCAAGGTGACGGACGGTCGCTTCGAAGGGAAGGGCTGCGCCATCTCGCAGGCCTCGGCCGATCTCCTAATCGAGTCCGTGATCGGGAAGCCGGTCGAGGAGATCAAGAAGCTGACGAAGCAGGATCTGCTCGACCTGCTCGGCATCGAGCTCGGTCCGGTCCGCCTGAAGTGCGCACTGCTCTCCCTCAAGGTCCTGAAGGCCGGCGTCTACGGGCTGGGGGAAGCCAGCGATGAATTGGTGGAGTAAATCAAGCCTGACCTGGCGGGATTGATATGTTCAATTATGCAGTTTTCGATCCTTCGAAAGTCGAATTCCTCGAAATCGCCCCGGCCGACCAGTTGCCGGAGGGCGAGCGTCTGTTCATCGAGGTCGAGGGGAGGTCGATCGTCATCTTCAAGATCGCCGGCCAGTTGTTCGCCATCGGGGATGTGTGCTCTCACGATGGCGGCCCGGTGGGCGACGGGGATATCGAAGGGAACGAGATCATTTGTCCCCGCCACGGGGCGCGGTTTGACATCCGCACTGGCAAGGCTACTTCCCTGCCGGCCGTGGTGGACATCCCGGCTTACCCGGTGCGCGTCACGGATGGGATGATCGAGATCGGCCTGCCCAAGGCATAGAAATTTTCGCCCGATTAGCGGAGCGGAGACCAATGCGGTTTCCGCTTTTTGTTTTCCATCGCCAGGTTCGCTTTGGAAAAGATGACAGATTTGTTATCGGCCGCCCTCCCTGTCTGTCACTTGGGTATAATCGGACCAGGTTCCAAGCCCATGCCCAATCCGAAAAAATCCTCCCCGGCTCTTCCGGCTTCCGCCCTCGATGACCTGGTGCAGTCCATCCCGGAAGGCATCGCCGTCATCGATCCGGCCGGCCAGGTGACGTTCTTCAACCACGGCGCCGAGACGATCTCGGGCTGGAATTCCCGGGAAGCGTTGGGGAAGCCGATCGACGGCATCCTGCCGCTCTCGGTCGGCAAGGGCCGCTTCCAGGATTTGCTGCCTGCCGGCGGGAGCCTGCCTCACGTCAATGTGCTGACCCGCAGCGGACAGGAGATCACCCTCTCGCTTGCCCGGACGCCCTTGCGCTCCCCGGATGCGGCCGGCCGGAGCGTGCTGGTCTTCAGGGACGTGACCGAGGAGGAATCCGCCCAGCGCCTGCGGTCCTATTTCCTGGCGAACATCTCGCACGAATTCCGCACCCCGCTCTCGGCCTTGAAGGCGTCCGTCGAGCTGCTCCTCGAGGAGATCGGCGACCTGACCACGGCGGAGACCGTCGAGTTGGTCAAATCCCTCCACTTCAGTGTGACCGGCTTGCAGACCCTGATCGACAACCTGCTCGAGAGCGTCAGCATCGAAGCCGGGCGTTTCCGCATCCGCCGCAGCCCCACGGACCTGCACACGGTCGTCGTGGAGGCCGAAAAGGTGATGAAGCCCTTACTGGAACGGCGCAACCAGACGCTGGTGATCGAACTCCAGCCGGACCTGCCTACAGCAGACGTGGACCCGATGCGCCTCACCCAGGTGCTGGTCAACCTGATCTCGAATGCCAGCAAATACGGACCGATGGACAAGCCCATCGAGCTGGGGATGGCCCTCCAGGATGAAAACACCCTCAGGGTCTCGGTCAGCGACCAGGGAACCGGCATCCCGCTCGAGGAGCGCGCCAACGTCTTCCGTCGTTTCATCCGCCTGGATGAGAAGGACAAGGCCCAGTACGGGATCGGCCTGGGCCTGTCGGTGGTCAAGTCGATCGTCGAAGGTCACGGCGGCAGGGTGGGGCTGGACGGGCGTCCCGGCGGAGGCCTGACCTTCTGGTTCACCCTTCCGTTGAAAGGCGAAGCATGAAAGCGCTTATCGCAGACGACGACCTGGCCTTGGCCGACGTGGTCTCCTTTACTTTACGCAGGGCTGGCTATGAAGTCATCCTGGCCCATGACGGGGCCATGGCGGTCGAACGTTGGCAGGCCGAACAGCCGGATTTCATCATCCTCGATCTGAACATGCCCAAGCTGACCGGCCTGGAAGTCTGCCAGCGCATCCGGGCCGAGGCGGATACGCCCATCCTGATCTTGAGCGTGCGCGACGAGGACGACGACATCGTCACGGCTTTGAAATATGGTGCGGACGATTACATCGTCAAGCCGTTCAGCCCCCGCCAGCTGGTGGCGCGCGTCGACGCGGTCCTGCGCCGGGCGGGGAACAACCGTCCCGCTCCGGAAAAGGTCACTGCCGGCGGCCTGACCCTCGACATCGGCCGGGGCGAGCTCCTGGCGGAGGGGGAGCCGGCCATGCGCCTGACCCCGCTCGAGAACAAGCTGCTCCAGACCCTGATGCTTAACCGGGACCAGGTCCTCCCGGCGGAAACCCTGATCGACCGGGTCTGGGGTCCGGGCGGAGCCGACCGGGCAATGCTCAAGCAGGTCGTCTATCGCCTGCGCGCCAAGGTCGAGAAGGCCGCCTCCGGCGCCGTCGCGATCGAGACCGTTCCCGGGGTGGGATACAGCCTTTCCACAGCCAAAAAGTGAAAATTGGAAGCCGGACGCGGACGAACGCGGTGCCTGGCGGATCGATCATGTAAAAAACCCGAAGGTGCCCGCGTTTTCTGGGTCTCTCCGCGTCCTTTTTGTTACCGGTTTGTGACCGGCCTGTTACCCATCTTGTGACGCATTTCACATATACTCACTTTGATCGACCGGTGGATATTCAGGCCGGGAAGCAATTTTAGCGAATCCCTTTTTTGGAATCCATTCACATCATCTTGGAGGAACCATGGTTACGAAGACCGAATTGATCAACAAGATCTGGGGCCTGGAAAACAAATACTCGCTCCAGGCGATCGAGGAACTGCGCGTGCGCGGCTGGCTCTCGGACGGCTCCCTGCGCGGGACGGCTTTCTGCCAGGCCCAGTTGCAGAGCGCGGACCTGCTCGAAGCAGACCTGTCCAATATCGATTTCCACCAGGCCAACCTGGACTTCGCCGATTGCAGCAAAGCCAAATTCAACGGCGCCAAGCTCAACCGCGCCAGCCTGCAGGGCGTCAATTTCGACCATGCCGACCTGACCAACGCCGACCTCTACAAGGTCAACCTGCGGGGGGCCCGCAACCTGACCGATGAACAGCTCTCCAAAACCAACGAACTGCTCGGCTCGACCATGCCGGACGGCAAAGTCTACGACGGCCGCTTCAACCTGGTCGGCGACCTGGGCCTGGCCCGTTGGGCAAAAGTCGACGCCAGCAGCCCGGTCAAGATGGCGGAGTTCTACGGCGTAACGCTGGACGAGTACCTGCAGGGGCAGAAGCACGCGGTGGCTGCCTAGGTGCGATCATGCTGTCTTTATTGTTGATCCTTGTTGCGGCCGTCTTCGCCATCCAGGCGATCCGCGCCAAGGGATTGATCCCGAGTGCCTTGTGGCTGGCAGGGGTCAGCGCGCTCAGCTCGCTGGTCTTCTATCTCTACGGCGCTCATCAGGTGGCGGTCATCGAACTGAGCGTCGGCGCCGGCCTGGTGACCGTGCTGTTCGTCCTGGCGATCAATATTGCCGGGGACGCCCCCTTGAATCCGCAGCCACTGCTGCCGCCCGGCCTGACGATCGGCCTCGCCCTTCTTTTCGTCCTCGTCCTGGGTTGGTTCGGCCTCGCCGGCTTCGCGCCGGCCGCCGTCCCTGCCGCCGTCCCTGCCGGGACCGAATCGGATTTCGCCCGGATTCTCTGGCAGGATCGCGGCCTGGACGTCCTGGTCCAGGTGATCCTGATCTTCTCCGGAGTGCTGGGCTTCCTGGGACTGCTGGCCGAAGTCAAGGGTCCGCTCTCCGGATCCCTGGCCGAGCAGGTTTCCGCCGGACGCGAACGGGATTTGAAAGCCCTCGAAGACCGAGTCCAGGAGCACGAGGAGCGGGTGCAGTGACTCTCTCACCGTTTATCGTTGCCATCCTTGGAATGATCGCCCTGCTCGGGGTGGGATTTTACGGCCTGCTGGCCTGCCGCAACCTCATCAAAATCGTCATTGCCTTGCAGGTGCTGGGCAAGGCGGCCTTGTTGGGGTTGATCGCAGCCGGCAGCGCCAATGGACAGGTGAACCTGGCCCAGAGCCTGGCGCTCACCGTCCTCGTCGCGGATACCATCGTAGCGGTCATGGGGATCGCCATCGGGGTGCAGATCCGCCGCCGGACCGGGTCGCTGGACGTAAATGACCTGACGAAATTACGAGGTTGAGGATGTCTGGTATTTTAGCGTTACTCGTGATCGGAATTCCCTGGCTGGGTGCAACGGTCCTCTGGCTCTCCGGAGACCGGCGGCCCCGCCTTTTGCACGTCTTGGCGGTCGTCTTTTCGGTCGCGACCGGGGCGATTGCCCTGGCCTTGCTGCCGCTGGCTTCCAGCTCGACTGCCGTGCGCATCCCTTTCGGGAGCGTCTTCGGCGACTTCACCCTGGTCCCGGACGGGCTGGGTGTTTTCATCACTGCCATCGCCGCGGCCGTCGGCAGCCTGGCGGTCGTCTTTGCGACCGATTATATGCGCCATCACGACGAGCAGCTCTCCCGTTTCTATTCGCTGATCCTTTTCTTCATCGGCGCGATGGCAGGCCTGGCCCTCTCGGGCAGCCTGCTCTTCACATTCTTCTTCTGGGAGATCACCGCCCTGTGCTCGTATGCCTTGATCTCCTTCCACAACGACGACCCGCGGGCCGTGGCGGGCGGCGTCAAAGCCCTGATCATGACCCAACTGGGCGGGGCCGGCCTGCTGGCCGGATCCCTGCTGCTGTATGCCTACCAGGGCAATTACCAGATCGACCAGTTCCTGGCGAACCCGGGCGTCCTGCCGACGGGACTGCTGGCGGCCATGGCCTTTGGCCTGCTGATCGCCGCAGCCGCCAAGTCCGCTCAGGTGCCGTTCCACACCTGGCTGCCGGATGCGATGGAAGCCCCGACCCCGGTGACGGCCCTGATCCACGCCGCCACGATGGTCAACGCCGGCGTCTACCTGCTGGCCCGCTTCTATCCGGCGTTCGCGGCGGTTCCGGGCTGGCGGCTGGCCGTCATGATCGTCGGAGCGCTCTCGGCGCTGCTGGCTGGATTGATGGCCCTGGCTGCCGACGACCTGAAGCGCGTCCTGGCCTACTCGACCATCAGCCAGCTGGGCTTCATGGTCTATGCAGTCGGGAGCGGGGCGTTCTTTGCCAGCCAATTCCATCTGCTCAGCCACGCCGTCTTCAAGGCGCTGTTGTTCCTGTCTGCCGGGGCGATCATCACGGCGGTCGGGACGCGTGACATGAACAAGATGGGCGGGCTGGGAAAAGTCATGCCTTTCGTTCGGATCGTATTCGTCATCGGCGCCTGCGGGTTGGTGGGCCTGCCGATCGCCAACGGCTTCTTCAGCAAGGACCTGATCCTGGAAGGCGGCCTGGCGGGCGGACCGACCTGGCTGTACTTCGTCATGCTCTTCAGCGTCCTCCTGACAGCACTTTACACGATCCGCATGTTCTGGATGGTCTTTCAGGGCGAGCGGCGCGGCCCGGATCCCGCCCACGACGGCCTGCCGGCCATGCGCGTCTCGCTGACCCTACTGGCGCTCGGCACCCTGACGACCTGGCTGCTGGCCGGTCCGTTCGGCCGCATGCTGGCGGCCACGCTGCCATTCCATTCCGTGAATGTCACCAGTACCCGCCTCTTGGCCGTGCAGACCTTCCTCAACCCGGCCACTTGGCTGGCCCTGGCCGTCATCGCGACCGGCTTCGGCCTCTGGTTCTATCGGAAAGGTTTCCCTGCCTTGTCGAAAGACCTCAAGTCCCTGCTGGGGCGCGGCTTTGGCTTCGATTGGGTCAACCGCCAGATCGTCCGCTTCACCCAATGGATCGCCGCGCAACTGCAGCGCACCCAGACCGGTCAGTTGAATTGGAATATCGTCGGCATCCTGGGCGGCCTGACCATCCTCCTGCTGGCCCTGTGGGGAGGCAGATAGCATGAACCTGCCCACTTTCCTGTGGATCATCCTGCTGCCAGTCCTGGCCTCGCCAGTCATCTACTTGGCCGGCCGCCTCGTTCGGAACTCCCGATTCGTCCGCCTGCCGGCCCTCCTGGCCTTCCTGGCATTGGCGGGGACCTGGTCCCCGTTCGTCTTGGCGGCCCGCCAACTGGCCGTGGGCCAGGACCTGGCTTATACCCTCGGCTCCGTCACTCTGCGCATGGATGGGCTGGGGCTTTTGCTGGCAGCCGTCGCCCTCGGGCTGGGGACGCTCGTCAGCCTCTATTCCGGCCCTTACCTGGCCAAAGAGAACAACCAGGAAAAATTCTACGCCATGCTGGTCATGCTGGTCGGCATGATCGCCGGCCTGGGTTGCGCGGCCGACCTGTTCAACCTGTGGATCTGGTTCGAGGCCATGGCGATCAGCTCGTATCTGCTGGTGGCCTTCTACCGGGACCAACCGGCCTCATTGGAAGCAGGTTTCAAATACCTGGTCCAGAGCGCGGCTGGATCGGTGCTGGTGGTGATCGGCATCGGCCTGGTCTTCGCCGTCACCGGCACGCTGGACCTGGCCCGGATCCACGCTACGGCCTGGTCGTCGCCGTTGCTCCTGGCCGCCGGCGCCCTGTTCGTGACCGGCTTCGGCGTCAAGGCGGCCCTGGTGCCGCTGCATACCTGGCTGCCGGATGCCCATTCGCAGGCGCCCAGCGGAATCAGCGCCATGCTCTCGGGTGTGGTGATCGAAGCCGGGCTGGTGGCCCTTCTGCGGGTCCTGGCGGCGCTCCTTGCCGTCAGCAACGCCTGGGCTTTCGTCCTGCTCACCTTCAGTGCGCTGAACATGCTGGTTGGCAACCTGCTGGCCCTGCGCCAGAAACAGATCAAGCGCCTGCTGGCCTTCTCCAGCCTGGCCCACGTCGGCTACATGCTGCTGGGGCTGGGCATCACCTTCTACACCGCCCAGGCAGCCGGGGCGCAGGGCAGCCTGTTCCACCTGCTGACCCACGCCTTGATGAAGGGACTTGCCTTCCTGTCGGCGGGCGTGCTTTTGTATTGCCTGTACATTGCCGATGGGAAACACGGGCCGTTGCTGGTCGAAGACCTGGCCGGGGCGGCTAAACGCTACCCGCTCGCTGCACTGGGCCTCAGCCTGGCGGTGCTCGGACTGGGCGGACTGCCGCCGCTGGCCGGTTTCATGTCCAAGTGGCAGATCTTCGTGGCCGGTTTCCAGACCCGCAATCTTTGGATCGAGCTGCTGGTCGTCTTTGCGGCCCTCAACAGCGTGCTTTCCCTGGCCTACTACGCCCCGCTGGTCAACGCTATGTACCGGCTAAAACCCTCTGAGCGGGTCGCGGCCGGGAAACCCATGCCCTGGCTGATGGGCCTGCCGGTCGGACTGATAGGCCTGGCGATCGTCGTCCTGGGCGTCTGGCCCGGGCTGGTCACCTGGTTGACCGGTCCTGCCGCGCAAGCGTTGGTGACGAGTTTGATCCGATAAAATATTAAACACAAAGGACACGAAGCCTGCACTGAGCTTGTCGAAGTGTACACGACGGATTAAAACAAAAAATCTTTGTGAGCTCTTCCTTTGTGCCCTTCGTGGTGAATCTCTTTCATGAGGTATGATGCAAACCCTTTTTACTCCCTTGATCGCTTTCCTGGTCTACCTGGCCCTGGCGGGGCTGCTCAGCCTGGCCGGACGGCTGCTGGCCGGCCCGTCGAAATACAGCTCGCTCAAATCCAGCACCTACTCGAGCGGCGAGACGGCCCCCACCCAAATGGCTGCCCCGGGTTACCGTCCGTTCTTCGTGGTGGCCCTGTTCTTCGCCGTCCTGCACCTGGGCATCCTGGTCCTCGGCACCGGGTTTTCCTCCCCGGTCGAAGTCATCTATCTGATCGGTTTGATGGTCGCCTTACTGGCACTGATTTTGGGTTGACAGGAGTATTGGATGAATAACGAAAAGAATCTCTGGCAGGAGGTGGCGCAAGGCTTGAAGACCTGGGCACAGGTCAATTCGCCCTGGGCGCTGCACTTCAACAGCGGCTCCTGCAACGGCTGTGACATCGAGATCCTGGCCACGCTGACCCCGCGCTACGACCTGGAGCGAATGGGCGTCACCCTGCAGGGCAGCCCGCGCCATGCCGATGTGCTCCTGTGCACCGGCGCGGTCACCCGCCAGGCGCGCGAGCGCCTGGAGCGCATCTACGCCCAGATGCACGAGCCCAAGTTCGTCGTCGCCATCGGCGCCTGCGCCCTGACCGGCGGCGTCTTCCAGGGCTGCTACAACGTCATGGACGGGATCGACAAGGTCATCCCGGTGAACGCCTACATCCCCGGCTGCCCTCCCCGGCCGGAAGCCATCATCGACGGGGTGGTCAAGCTGCTCAACAGCCTGCTTCCGCCCGATCGCCAGATGCGCCCGGCGCTGCCGGAAGAAGAGAAAGCGGTGCAAGCATGAACACGGAAGAGATCATGAACCTGGCCAATGGGATCGCCCATGCCTGGGACTGGGCCACCGAAACCAGCCAGCCCCGCCCGAACCACCTGGACGTGACCGTCAAACAGCTCAAGGAGCTGCTCCCGATCGCGGTCGGCCTGCGCGTCAAGCGTCTGGGCCAGCTCTCCGCCATCGTCGGCCTGGACCTGGGGCTTGAAGCGAACGAGATCGAAGTGCTCTACCACTTCTGCCCAGGGGAGGCCGAGATCGTCCTGCGCGTTCGTGTGCCGCGCCAGGGCGGGGAACTTCCCACCCTGAGCGAGGTCTTCCCGATCGCCGAGGTCTTCGAGCGCGAGCTGCACGAGATGTACGGGATCGAGATTGCCGGCTTACGTAACACCGAACGCCTCTACTTGCCCGAAAACTGGCCGGCCGGCGTCTATCCGATGCTCAAGGATTTCGACCCCAAGGTGTTATCCGAACCGGAAGGGAAGGCTTAGCCATGGCAGAGACGAACGTCACTCCCAAGCGCTTCACCATCCCGATCGGCCCACAGCACCCGGCCTTGAAGGAACCCGGCCACTTCCAATTCACCGTGGACGGCGAGATCGTCACCGGCGCCTATGTCCGGCTGGGCTATGCCCACCGCGGCATCGAAAAGGCCGCCGAGGAGCGCAACTGGATCCAGAACCTGTACCTGCTCGAGCGGGTCTGCGGGATCTGCTCGCATGTCCATGCCCTGGCCTACTGCCTGGCGGTCGAGAAGCTGGCCAACGTCGAAGCCCCGCCGCGCGCCCAGGCCATTCGCGTCCTGGTGGCCGAGCTGGAGCGCATCCACAGCCACTTCCTCTGGATGGGCGTCTCGGCCCACGAAGCCGGTTTCGACACCCTGTTCATGTACTCCTGGCGCGATCGTGAGACCGTCATGGACTTGCTCGAAGGCCTGACCGGCAACCGGGTCAACTACTCGGCCAACCAGTTGGGCGGGGTCAAATGTGACGTCGACGCAGCCCAGGCAGATTCCATCCGCAAGGGCCTGGAATTCCTGGAGGAGCGCACGCATCATTACCTCAATGTCATCTCCCACGACACCTCCTTTCTGCAGCGGACCCGCGGCATCGGCGTGATGACACGCGCCCAGGCCGAAGTCATGGGCGCCATCGGACCGACGGCCCGCGCCTCCAACGTGGCGCGTGACCTGCGCGTGGAAGCCCCATACGCCGCTTACAAGACCTTCCCGGTCAAGGTCGTGCTGGATGAGCGCGGCGACCTGGAAGCCCGCTTCGAGGTCCGCATCAAGGAGCTCTTCGAAAGCTTCCGCCTGATTCGCGAGATTCTGGAAGCCTTGCCGGAGGGGGAGCTGGTTGCCCGGATGCCGCGCCGCATCCCGGCCGGGGAAGCCATCATGCGCCTGGAAGCGCCCCGCGGCGAAGTCTTCTACTATATCAGGAGCGGCGGCGGCGACAAGCCCGAGCGGCTCAAGGTACGCACGCCGACCATTTGCAATCTTACTTCGGTGGTGCGCCTGGCCGTTGGCCACCAGCTGGCGGACGTGCCGATGATCCTGGCCGGGATCGATCCGTGCTTCTCCTGCAACGACCGCATGGTCCAGGTCACCGCCGCCGATAACGGATCCGAAAAGCTGATGACCTGGGAAGAGCTGCGCAAGTACGGCATCGACTTCTACCGGAGGCAGGCGAAATGAGCTCCGTCCTTTCCATTGGAGCCCTGCTGGTCTTCCCGGGGGGGCTGTCGCTGCTGGTCGGCGGACTGCTCTACGAGTGGTTCGACCGCAAGCTGCTGGCCCTCCTGCAAAACCGGGTCGGGCCGCGCTGGTTCCAGCCCTTCGCCGACACCCTCAAGCTCTTGATGAAGGAGGAAGTCGTCCCGGACGGCGTCAACCGGGTCCTTTTCCAGGGGTTGCCGTTGATCGCGTTGGCGGGCGCCCTGACGGCCGGATTGTACGTCCCCTTGGCCGGGCTGAAACCAGCCTACGGTTTTCCCGGCGACCTGATCGTGGTGCTCTACCTGCTCAGCCTGCTGACCGTCTGCCTGGGGCTGGCCGGCGCCAATACCCTGGACCGCTTCTCCCTGATCGGTGCCACCCGCACCCTGACCCAGGTCTTTTCCTACGAAGCGCCTTTCCTGCTGGCCCTGCTCGGACCGGCCCTGGCGGCCGGAAGCTGGCAGATCGGCAAGATCGCAGACTATGCCGGGAGTCACTGGATGATCGTGTTCCAGCCGCTCGGTTTCCTGGTGGCGCTGATCGGCCTGATGGGCAAGCTGGAGATGCCGCCTTTCGACGCTCCCGAAGCCCACACCGAGATCGTCGCCGGCGCGTTGACCGAGTACAGCGGTCGCGGCCTGGCCCTTTTCCGCCTGGGCAAGGCCGTCGAGCTGGTCATCGGCGTGACCCTGGTTTCTGCGATCTACCTGGGCGGCCTTTCCAACCCGCTCTGGTTCCTGGGCAAGACCCTCGGCCTGTTGCTGGTCATGGTGGGACTGCAGTCCCTGCTGACGCGCCTGCGGATCGACCAGACCGTCGGCATGTGGTGGCGTTACGGCACCCTGCTCGTCCTGGTCCAGTGGCTGGTCGTGATCCTGGTAATGAGGTAATGCGATGAACAAGTTCGGTACGATGTTTTCAGACGTTTCCGTTTCCCTGTTCCGCCGGCCGGCGACCCAGCGTTATCCATTCGTCCGGACCGAGACGCCCGCCCGTCTGCGCGGCCGGTTGGAATGGAAACAGGGCCCCTGCACCGGCTGCGGCCTGTGCGCCATGGACTGCCCGGCCAAAGCGATCGAAGTCACCATGATCGACCGCAAGGAGAAGAAATTCTTCCTGACCTATCATGTGGATGCCTGCACCTTCTGCGGCCAGTGCGTGATCAGTTGCCGGCAGGGCGCCCTGCAGATGGCCGAGGGCCAGTGGGAACTGGCCTCGCTCGACCCGGCCCAGTTCAAGATCTATTTTGGAGATCCGAATGTCGGACGGAACCTGGCAAGCCAGCCTGACGGCCAGCCTGCAGAGCCTGAAAAAACCTGAGCGCCCCCTCCGGATGGCCGTGCTCGGCATCGGGCATGAGCTGTGCGGCGACGACGCGGTCGGGGTGCGCCTGGCGGGCCAGTTAAAAACCCTGGCAGCCGGGAACGCCGACCTGCTGGCCGTCGAGGCGGGCCCTGCGCCGGAGAACTTCACCGGCACCCTGCGCCGCTTCGGCCCCGACCTGGTCCTGTTGGTCGACGCGGCCCTGATGGACGCAGATCCCGGCTCGGTCCGCTGGCTGGACTGGCGCGGTACGGATGGGATGAGCGCTTCCACCCATACCCTGCCATTGCACTTGCTGGCGGCTTACCTGACCGATGACCTGGGCTGCCAAGTGCAGTTGCTGGGCATCCAGCCGGCGCAGACCTTCGCCGATGCGCCGCTCACGCCGAAGGTCCGGGAAGCGGCCGAACAGGTCGCCCGGGAGCTGATCCAGTGTCTTTCAATCGGATAAATTCAGGCCGTTCTACACCTGTTTTTCAATTGAATTCAAACTAAAATCAAGAAGAAAGGATTTGAACATGGCAAAAATTCTGATCATCGACGACGACGTGGACATCGTCACCTCGGCCCGGCTGGCGCTCGAAAGCGCCAAGCACCAGGTCGTCTCCGCCAACAGCGGCAAGGAAGGCCTGGAGAAGATCAAGGCGGAGCGCCCGGACCTGATCATCCTGGACGTCATGATGGAAACCCACACCGAGGGCTTCCAGCTGGCCCTCAAGCTGCACAGCCCGGATCCGTCGTCCGAACTGAAGGAATTCAAGAACATCCCGATCCTGATGATGACGGCCATCCACAGCACCACCCCGCTGCATTACGAACCGGATATCGATTACCTGCCGGTGCAGCTGTTCGTCGACAAGCCGATCGATCCGGACAACCTGATTGGCAAGGTCGCCTGGATTCTGGAACGGCAGAAGGCCTGAATCCTTCCGGCAAATGACTAATCCAAGTGGGGCCGGGCGTGTCCCGGCCCACTTGCCGGCCTGGATTCCTGCAGGAGGCAAGTTCATGGAACGTGTGATCGCGCGGCTGCTGGGGGGGCGCCTCTTGTACGTGCTCATCTCGATGTGCGTACTCGTGGCCATCCTGACGGGTATCTTCAACGTTCTGCTCATTTCGCGGGTGATCAACGATTACCTGGCGAATGCCCAGGCGGATCGGGTCGCCCGGGACATGGACCTGACGAACGGTTTCTACCAGCTCAAGCTGCAAGACGTCTCCGGGATCGGGGAGCGGGCCGCCGTGGACACCCAGATGGTGGACAACATCAGCGCCGCGATCGACGGGGATTCGGCCGCCCTGAAGAACGTCGATCAGGTCCTCAGCCGCAAGATCACGGTCCCGGCCCTGGCCGGCACCCAGGCGATCCTGGTCCTAGATCGCAACGGGGGCATCGTCGTCGCCCGGACGGTCTCCTCGAATGGCCAGCTCTCGTCGGCTTATCTGACCGGGAATTGGGGGAGCCTTCCGATCGTCAAGGACGTACTCGTTTCGGACCAGCCGTTGACCGGGACGGAGATCATCCCCGCTGACTTGCTCGCCCAGTTGGGTTTGGATGGGCAGGCCCGGATCGCCCTGCGGGAGACGCCCCAGGACGCGCCGCAGCCCTTCGATCCCCGCGAGGGAACCGCCGGGATGGCGATGACGAGCGCGTATCCACTCCAGGATGAGACGGGTCACTTGCAGGGGGTGGTCGTCACGATCTACCTGTTCAACAACGATTTTTCCTTCGTCGACTACATCAAGGACGTGGCCAAGATCGAAACCACGACCGTGTTCCTGGGAGACCTGCGCGTCTCCACGAACGTACGCGACCAGAACGGCGTCCGGGCGGTCGGAACGCGCGCCTCCCAGAACATCTACGATCGCGTCCTGGTCCAGGGCCAGGATTACCTCGGGCGGGCTTTCGTGGTCAACGAATGGTATACCGGACGCTACGAGCCCCTGCGCGACCACAGCGGGAAGGTGATCGGCATGCTCTATGCCGGCGTGCGCGAGACCGTCTTCAAGGACCTGGTCTACGCCTTCAATCGCACCGCCATCCTGGTTGCCATCGTCTGCATCATCGTGGCGGGCGTGATCGCCTTCCCGATCGCCAAGCTGATCAGCCGGCCGATCGTCGACCTGGTGGAGGCCAACAAGCGCCTGGCGCAGGGCGACATGAGTGTCCGGGTGGAACCTTTCGGCCGCGGCGAGATTGCCATGCTGGATACCTCCTTCAATGCCATGGCAGGCACCCTGGAAGCCACCGAGCGGGAGTTGCTCCATAAGGAAAAACTGGCCTCCATGGGACAGTTGGCGGCCGGCGTCGCCCACGAGCTCAATAATCCGCTCAGCACCATCCTGCTTTACTCGGACGTCATGTACAAGGACGCGCCCGAAGGCGACCCGCGCCGGGAAGACCTGAAGATGATCATCGACGAGGCCTATCGCTGCAAGGTGATCGTTGCCGACCTGTTGAACTTCGCCCGTCACCAGGAAGTCCTGGCGCAGGATACCGACCTGGGCCGGCTGGTCGACGAGGTCATCACCAAGGTGGCCCATCGTTCACGCTTCGAGAAGATCGAGATCGCCCGGGAATTTTCCCCCGACCTGCCGACCATCCAGGCCGACCCGGCCCAACTGCAGCAAGTCTTCATTAACCTGTTGAACAATGCGGCCGATGCCATGCAGGGCGGGACGATCACCGTCTCCGGCCGCCGGCTGGATGCCGGGGCGGTTGAGGTTCGCGTAGCCGATACCGGCACGGGGATTGCCCCTGAAAACATGGACAAACTCTTCACGCCCTTCTTCACGACCAAGCCGGTTGGGAAGGGCACCGGCTTGGGGCTGTCGATCGTCTACGGGATCATCAAGATGCACCGCGGCCAGATCCATGTCGAGAGCCAGCCGGGCAAAGGCACCACGATCGTGATCAGCCTGCCGATTCGCCTGCCGGATGGCCAGCTGGACCACCCGGGTGACAAAAACGATCTGATAGGATAATCAATGGACCTCAAAGGGAAGATCCTGGTCATCGATGATGAAGTTGGCATCCGCAAAGGCTGCCGGAGAGTGCTGGAGCCGGCCGGTTTTTCGGTCGAGACTGCTGCCAGCTTCCGGGAAGGCCTGCAAAAGATCCAGCAGGAATCCTTCGACCTGATCTTGCTGGACGTGATGATGCCGGATGGGCGCGGCATCGACCTGATCGGCCCGATCCTCGAACGGGACCCGGAGACGGTCACGGTGATCATTACCGGATATGCCACCGTCGAGCTGGCCGTCGAGACGATCAAGCGCGGCGCCTACGATTTCATCTCCAAGCCTTTCATGGCCGACGTTCTCCTGATGACCGTCGAGCAGGGGCTGGAGAAGCGCCGGCTTTCCCTCGAAGCCAGGCGCCTGCAGACCATCGAGCAGCAGGCCGCCGAGTTGACCCGCGCCCGGGACCAGGCGGAAAAGTTGAACGAGTTCAAGTCCTCCTTTGCCACCATGGTGGCCCACGAGCTGCGCTCGCCGGTCAGCGGCGCCCAGAGCCTGGTCCGGACGCTCTCCCGCGGCCTGGCCGGGGAGGTCAATCCGCAGCAGAAGGAAATGCTGGTCCGGATCGAGACCCGCCTGGACTTCCTCCTGTCCTTGATCAACGACCTGCTGACCCTGGCGGCCAGTAAATCCCTCGAAACGGATAAGCCCCTCGAGCGGGTCAATGTCGGGGTCGTACTCAAGACGGTCCTGGATCGCTTTGCCGACGAAGCGAAAAACAAGCAGATTGCCTTGAACCATTCCACCCCCGAGCAGGAGTTGACCGTTTCGGCCCAGGAGAACGGCCTGGACTCGATCTTGCGCAACCTGGTCGGGAACGCCATCAAATACACTCCCGAGAAAGGAACCGTCACCGTGGACGTCCTCGTGGAAGGCGAATGCGCCCTCCTCCGGGTGAAGGACACCGGCATCGGCATCCCGGCGGACGAGCTGTCCCACCTGGGGGAGGAATTCTTCCGGGCCAAGAACGCCCACGCCGCCGGCGTCCCGGGGACCGGCCTGGGGATGAGCATCGTCAAGCAATATGTGGAACAGTATCAAGGCCAGATCGGCGTGGAAAGCGAAGTAGGGAAGGGCACAACTTTCACGGTCAGGCTGCCGCTTTGGAAGGAATAAGCATGATCTGAGCCGATCCGACGGCGAATCAAAAAACAGCGGAAGGGATAAACCCTTTCGCTGTTTCATATCAGGTGGAAATTACCTGCGCGGCGAGACCAGCAGGTCGACCGGCTTTTCCGGGCGGATGGTGCCGCCCAGGACGCCGCGGATTTCCTCATCCACGAGTGGCCGCACGTCGAAGCGCTGGGCCGCCATCGAAACGGCATAGACCATTTCCATCAGGGCGAAGCTATTCCCCAGGCAAACGCGCGGGCCGGCCGCGAATGGGATGTAGGCGGATTTGGGCCTTCCGGCGGAGTTTTTGGCGCTGAAACGTTCCGGGTCGAATCGCTCGGGGTCCGGCCAGGACTGCGGCGACCGGTGGACCGCATAGGGGGAAAGGGTGATCAGCGACCTGGCCGGGATGGTGTAGCCGCCAATCTCATCCGCTTCGATGTTCTGGCGCGCCAAGACGGCCGTCGGCGGATACAGGCGCAGGGTTTCGTCGACTACCATCCGGGCGTAGGTGAGGCGTTCCAGGTCCGCGCTGCTGGCGGGACGCCCGTCCTTCAGGACCTGGTCGGATTCGGAACGGATCTTCTCCACCACTTCCGGGTGTTTGCTTAGCAGATACCAGGCCCAGGTGAGCGTGCGCGCAGTCGTTTCGAATCCGGCGAAGAACAAAGTAATGACTTCATCCCGCAGTTGCCGGTCGGACATGCCCTGGCCGGTCTCGGCGTCCTGAACCTTGAGCATGACCGAGAGAAAATTCTCCCGCTCCGGATGGCGGCGTCCCTCGGCGATCTGATCGTAGATGAACCCGTCGATGACCTTTAAGTTGTGCCCAAAACGCCGGTGGGATGGCAGGGGCAGCCACATGGGGACCAACGGGTTGAACGAACGGGTTGGTATGAAGGCAAACGCCTCTTCGAGGGCGAGTCCGACCTCGGTCGGGGCATCCCCCAGGTCGAGGCTGAAAAGCGCCTGGCCGATAATGCTCATGGTCAGTTGCAGCATTTTGAAATCCGTGTGCAGCGGTTCCCCCTGCTTGGCCGCCTGCTCCCAGCGTTCCAGGTGATGTTCGACCGACCCGGCCATCACGTCTGAAAAATCGAGCACGGCGGTCGGCGTAAAATGCGGGCTCATTAGGCGGCGCTGGCGCTTCCAGAGATCGCCGTCGCTGGTCAGCAGGCCCTGCCCGAGCATCAACCGCAGGCTGTTGTAACCCGGTCCCTTGACGTAATTTTTCTGGTTGGTCACCAGCACGTGGTAGACGTATTCCGGCCCGAACAGCATGTAGTTGTTCAGTGGGCCGATCCGGGAGTGGACGATGTCCCCGTACTGTTTCCAGATGTTCAGCAGGCCGGCCAGGCGGTCCTGGCCGCGGCTGGAAAAGAGCATCTTTCTCAACGAAACTTTGGGACCGGGGGGGAGACTGCCGGGCTTGGATACCATCAATTGTGAAGTTGCCATATTCTCTCTTTGTTTTGTCTACGAATAAAGTTCCGGCAAGGATAGCATGAAACCGGTCCCCGCTCGGTTAGAAGATGGTTAGGAAAGCTGCGGTCGGGATCGTCTTTCCTGCACAATTGGTTTGGGAGGCGCGTCAGGGTCCTCCACCTGATGTGGATCGGAAAAGCTTCCCCGGGTAAAAGTTACTCCACCCGCGAACATGCTTCTATGATTGTAATTTTGTCAATGGGTTTCTCGATAGGCGCTTTCGAAGAGCGGCCAGCGAGAGGTCGTTTTTTTCAAGAAATATCAAATTGGCGAACAGTTCCAAAACAAGAACAAACCGTTCTTCTTTCGAAGGAGTACTTTCCAAGACAATCTGGCAGCTTATGAAGCGTTGAGGGAGACTCCCTCCAACTAGTTTCTATCCGTGCTGGTCAAAGCCAGACACCCAATAATGTATTCGCCAGGAGGCGAGAAAAGCTTTTGAGGAACTGCCCCATCTATACTTCGGTCTCCGTTAGGAAAACCCGCATTTTGCAACGGGCAGTTCTCACCAGGGGAAAGCACGCCACAACTGGAAGCAGATCAACTGCTCTTCAGATACGCTCCTTCCGGAACGACGCCGGTTTCCAAATACTTCCACAATTCGATCAACAATTTCCGTGCCAGGGCGACGATCCCGATCCGTCTCACCCGGCTACTGCCTTTCGCAAAGCGCTGGTTATACCAACAGCTCAAGGCGCTGTCAGGCTGATGGCGTAGCCACGACCAGGCGATCTCGATCGCCATTCCCCGCACTGGCCGATTGCCTGCTTTGCTTATTCCACTTTCCTTCGAACTTTCTCCGCTTTGATATGGCGTCGGCGTCAGCCCGGCCAGCGCTCCCACCTCTCGCCGATTGCGAAATCCTCGCCAGGCAAAGAACTCCATCACATACAACCAGGCTGAGTTCACCCCGATCCCCTTCAGCTGCAGCAATTTCCGCACCTGCTCCATCGACTCTGCCTGCGAAGTGCGAATCACTTCCTCCCGCTCTTTCTCCAGCTGATCAATATGCTGCCTCACTAGCTCGATCCGCTCGTGCTCCCGTTCCAGCCGCATCCGTAACCTCACAGGCAATGGCCTACCATCCCACAACTTCACTGTTTCAATTGCCTCCATGAACCCTGTATCCACCTCTATCACTACTCCCTGGCTCGAAAGCAATCCCTTTATCCGATTGATATGCCGCGTCCGTTCTTTCTTCAAAGCTAGCAACTCCCGGTGTAATTGCCGCTCGTCTTCAGCCCTCGCACTTGGTACGTGTACCACACTCCACACTTTCTTCTCCCCCAAGTGATAGCGCATCAGCATCCCCAGCAGCCTCCCCACATCCATCCGGTCAGTCTTCACCCGCCGAAATCGCCGACTTACCTCGATGCTGGCCGAGTCCACCACTAGATTCTTTACCCCCTGTGAGATGGATCCAAAATCCGTCCCGCCCCGCCTCATAACAGCTTGCCACCTCCACGTCCTTTCCCAACCCGAACCGCTCTCGAGCTAGGTGGATCTCATTTACCAAACCCCCAAGGTCCCGACCAGCCACACTCCTCAGGCGTGGCGCCTGCCCAGGCCCCACGCTGAACCCCAGCTTCCACTCTTTTTGGCTCAACTCCATTGCCATATAGAGCTTCTCCGTTTCCGTAGTATTATTATCTTGCAGGTCGTTTCTGGTTCCATTGCTCCTCCTTTGTGAGCATTCTCAATTCGTCCAATGCGAGAGTATCACAATTCCTGGAGTGAAACGACCTGTTTTCGCAAACCGCTTGACCCTGCACTCCATATTATCTATACTCACGGTCATAGGAAACCAATCATGATCTCCAAGAAATATAATCCTTTCCAGGCACTCGTGCTGCGCATCTCGGCATCGAAGCTGGGGGCTTGGTTGCTTGCCAGAAGCCTTCATCATTTCGACACCCTTCTCTTGCGATGGTCCAGGGGAAGAGTAAATCTGACAAGTCTGCTAACTGGCGCCCCTGTGGTCCACGTAACAACAACAGGGGCAAAAAGTGGATTGCCCCGTAGCGTTCCGCTCTTATGCATCCGCGACGAAAAAGACCCTCAAAATTTCGCACTCATTGCAACGAACTTTGGACAGAAAAATTATCCTGCCTGGTACTTCAATCTCAAAGCCCACCCCCATGCCACGTGCTCGATCGGCGGCGATATACGGCACTATCTGGCCCACGAAGCCAGCGGAGAAGAATATGCCCGCTTCTGGGAGTACGCGGCCAGTGTTTACATCGGTTATCCTTTGTACAAGCAACGCATCCAGGGTAGGCGCGTCCCGATCCTGGTCATGATCCCGTTACAATAGTGGAATTGCCGACAATGCATGCGATCAATGGATAGTATTAAAAAAAAAGGAGTAATAAGTCATGGGTTCTTCATATTTAGCGATCGGTTTGGCTGTCGTCTTCATCGCCATTCTTTTCATGCTTCATTTCCTGAAGCGGGAGCTCGACCCAGCCTGGCGCATGATCAGTGAATACGAAATCGGGCGTTTCGGTTGGATGATGAGATTGGCGTTCTTTTGTTGGGGGGCAAGCCTCCTTGCCCTCGTCGTCACCCTTTGGCCTTCTTTGCAGCCGATCAGTGGGTCGATCGGTCGTTGGTGGTTCGTTCTGATCGTGATCGCTTTATTCGGCGCCGGGATTTTCAAGACGGATCCGATCACCGACCAGACCTCCAGTCTCGTCAATATCATTCACACGCTCTGCGGAACCATCGTAATCCTTACTTTCCCTATCGCCGCGACCCTGGCAGTCCATAGTTTGCTCTATGACCCATCCTGGGCGGCAGATCAAGGTGTATTGATATTCGGAACGGTTTTGATCTGGGTAGGGATGATCCTTTACTTCGCAACCGTTATCATCGCCCGGATCAAAGACCCTTCTGCCGGGAGCAGAGGCGGCCCGAAAGTTCTTATGGGCTGGCCGAATCGATTCAATGTGGTCACATACATCTTCTGGATCATCATCGTCGCAGCAACCGCATTACGGTTCTAGGCTGCCCGATACCGGCTCCAGCCCCTCCGGGAAAGGCAACCATACCGTTTGGCGTTTCCCCACCCATCTATAATGAATAAACTGCCCGGTCGAAGGGCAGTTTATTTTTTCTCGAGCCACTCCAGGATTACATCCACTGCTCTCGGGACCAGGGCGGCGGTCTCCGCCGAAAGCATCCGCTCGAACTCGAATTGGTAGCCCCGCACCGAGAGCAGGGCCGCCTCCGGCATCTTTTTGTACAACGTCTTGCACATCGACAGGAGCGACTGGGGGGTCAGGTGGTGGGTGAAGGGGGAGTGCTGGAATTCGCCCTGGATGGGTTGGAAATTGACTTCCCGGGCGACGCTGCCGGTGTGGGCATCCACGAAACAGACCCGTTCGTAATTCGCCAGGTCTTCGGCCATCTCCGGCGTCAACTGGAGATAGAAGGCAAAGTCCAGCCGGTCGTTGAGGGGGAACTCGTCTTCGTAGGAATCGGGAACCGGCAGGTTCAACCGGATTGCCAGCTCGTGCAGGACGTGCCAGGCAACCCCGTCGTCCTGCCGGTCGGGATTGCCGTAGCCGATCAGGAGGATTTTATTCAATATGCTTTACCTGTAATCGCATGCTTTGGAGCGACCCGCCAATCAACGCTGACCTGCGCAAAGATCGTTGGCGGGAATCCGTGCAGACGAGAAGATAGACTTTCTTACCGGCCGTAGCCGGTGCCGAGGATGTAATTCTCCAGCTCGTTGATGGTGCTCTCGGCGTCCTCGATCTTGGCCCGGACCACGTCGCCGATCGAGATCATACCGACCACGTGCTCGTCGGCGACCACCGGCAGGTGGCGGATGTGGTACTTGGTCATCAGCTCCATGCATTGTTGGACAGAGGTCTCGGGCTTGACGGAGACCAGCTCCTTGGTCATGACCGAGTCGACCTGGGTGTCCTTGGCGCAGTGGCCTTTCAGCTCGCCGAGGCGGGCGTAGTCGCGCTCGGAGAAGATCCCAACGAACTTGTCGCCTTGCGTAACCAAGACGCAGCCGGTATCGGCTTCCGCCATGACCTTGAGGGCATCCAGGACCTTGGCATCCAGCGGGACGGAATAGATCCTGTTGCTCTCGCCTTTTTCGTCCAGCATCTTGCGGACCGTAGACATAGTGACTCCTTTCGACACGAAAACGATAAGGATCCGGCCTATTGACAAGGAGTGCGGACACATGCGTCCGCACTCGATTCTATCCCTTAACCGCCGTCGCGCTGCAGGGTCTTGACGACCTGGCCGTCCGGGGTGACGAATTCGACCTGGATGGGCATCTGGCCGATGGCGTGGGTCGAGCAGGACAGGCACGGGTCGTAGGCGCGAATGGCGGCTTCCACCCGGTTGAGCATGCCTTCCTTGACATCCGGCCCGTGGACGTATTCCTTGGCGACGCTGTCGACGGCGTTGCTCATCGCCCAGTTGTTGTGGCCGGTCGAGACGATCAGGTTGACCTTGAGCAGCTTGCCGTGCTCGTCGGTGTGGTAATCGTGGATCAGGGTGCCGCGGGGCGCTTCGAGCACGCCCACGCCGTGGCCGGTGAAGTTCTTGCGGGTGTTGAGGATGTCGGTGCTGAGGATATCCTTGTCCTCGCACAGCACGCGCACGCGCTCGGCCGCAAACAGGGCCTCGATCAGGCGGGCGTAATGGTAATAGAGGGTGTTCTCGACCGGCTTGCCGCCGTTCAGGGACTTGAAAACCTTGAGCTCGGCGTTCGCCAGCGGGGTGTCGATCTTCTCGGCGATGTTCAGCCGTCCGAGCGGACCGACCCGGTAGACGCCTGCGGGATAGCCCAGCTTCTTGTAGTAGGGGAACTTCAGGTACGACCAGGGCTCGACGTGCTCGGCGATCTGGTCCAAGTAGGTGGCGCCGTCGAATCTCTCGAGTTGTTTGCCGGCCCGGTCGATCAGACGGATCTGGCCGTCGTACAGTTCCAGGCCGTTCTCCGGGGTGACCATGCCGAAGTAGCCGGTCGGGAAGACGGCGAACTTATTGATGTCTTCGACGTTCTTCTCGGCCCAGTCCTTCATGATCTTCAGGCCGGCCTGCAGCGTAGCGATGGCCCCGTCCACGCCGCCCAGCAGGGTATCGCGTTCTTCGACCTTAAGGGCCTTGTTGACCCCGCCCGGTACGGCAAAGACCGGGTGGATGCGCCGCCCGCCCAGGGTGCGGATGACTTCCTGGCCGAACTTGCGCAGCTGGACCGCCTTGACGGTCAGCTCGGGGTCGGCGCCGATCAGCCCGGCCACGTTGCGCATCTCGGGCGACGAGTCGAAGCCCAACAGCAGGTCGGGTCCGGCCAGCTCGAAGAAGTGCATGCCGTGGCTCTGGATGATCTGGCCCATGTGCATGAGCTCCCGCAGCAGGCTGGCGGGGCGGGGCGGGGTCTGGCCGGTCAGGGCGTCGCCGGCCTTGGCCGAAGCCAGGTGGTGGCTGACGGGGCAGATGCCGCAGATGCGCGGGGTGATCTCGGGCATCTCGAAGTACAGACGGCCTTCGCAGAACTTCTCGAAGCCGCGGAATTCGTTGACGTGCATGTAGGCATGCTCGACCGAGCCATCCGCCTTCATGTGGACGGTGACCTTGGCATGGCCCTCGATGCGGGTAACGGGTTCAATAGTTATTTTCCGTGAGTCCATGATTACCTCTCATAAATGCAGAATGCAGAATTGTGAATGATGAATTCGCATTCTACATTCGTCATTTGATTAATGCCAGTGCAGCAGTTTGTCTTTGAGTTCTGGCTTGCGGCCCTGGGCCAGCTCGCTCAGGACGTAGAAGATCACGTCCGCATCCGGCGGGCAGCCCGGCACGTTGTAATCCACCGGGACGACCTCGTGAACGGCGCGCGTCTTGGTCATGGTGGCCAGCTCCGGGTCGTTCGGGA
>DATJPX010000008.1:0-53558 GCA_035506155.1 Anaerolineales bacterium | reverse complement strand
CGCTGAGTGCGGAGCACGTCTTCGTGCTTGCCTGCTTCGGAACCGGCCTGGTCCTGGTCGCCGGCCTGCTGGTTGCAAAATTCACCCACCGATCCATCGGACGCTCGAATATCATTCCCATCGGCATCCTCGTGATCGTTGCAGGGTTGATCAGCCTGGTCCAGGGCGGGGTGCTGACGGAGACGGTCCGCAATTACCTGGCCGGGCCGGCCGCGCAAGGCGCGGCGATGTCCCAAGGGTTTGCCCTGCGCTGGCCGCCGGCCTTGCGCTCGTTCTTCCTGGGCTCACTCTCCTTCCTGACGCCCAAACAATTATTGATCGGCCTGGCCGAAATGGGACCGGCGGTCTTGCTGGCGCCGCTGGCAGCCGGGTGGAGCTGGATGGCATTCAAGCGCCGCCGCTGGCTTGAAGCTGGATTGGGCGTCGGCTCCCTGTTCGCCATCCTCATCCCCTTCTTCGTCCGTCTGACCAGCGACGATGAAAACATCGCCCGCATCTCCGGTTTTGCCTTGCAGACCTGGACGCTGATCGCCATTCCAGTCCTGTGGATTGCAGTCAGGACGGGCAAAGCCTGGGTAAAGGCCATCATTTCGATCGGCTTCGGGATGGTCATTTTCGGCGGGGTTGCCATCTTTGCGCTGGAACTGCTTGCCATCCAAACGCCCACGCTGTCGGATTTCATCGACGCGACGGATGCCCGCATGAGCCAGGCGGGATGGAACCGGCTCGAGCCCAACGCCCAGATCATCGACGACATCCCCTACCGGGCCGTCGTGGTCTACGGACGGTCCAGCAAGGCGAATAGCAGCCTGTACCAATCCCTCCCAGACTGGGTGGCATTGGTCCGCCACCTCGATCCGGCAGAGATCGCCAGGGCCGGCTACACCTATATTTACATGGACGAGAGTTGGTGGAATACCCTGCCCGTGGACAAGCAGAACGGACTGTCACAGCCGTGCGTCAAAGTCGTCGAAGAACAAAGCTCGCCCCGCCATTGGCGGAAACTGCTGGACATCCATAATTGCGGAAAATGAGAGCGATCATGTCAAAATCCCCAAATGAAATTTCGCATACCATCGGCTACATCGTCGGCGGCGGGTTGAAGGAATCCTTCCGCGCCCGCCTGACCGTTCCCTCGCAGGAGGTCCAGGAGGGCGCCTTCGTCGTCATCCCGAGCGGGGACTGGCAATTCTACGGCCTGGTGACCGACCTGCAGTTGGGCGCCACCGACCCCCGCTTTGCCGACGAGCCGACCGAGGCGCGCCTTCCATCCGCGCTGGCAAAATCGCTGCACGGCCAGACCCTCTTCACCAACCTGGAGATCCTGCCTGCCCTGATGCTCGAGCGCGGCCCCGAGCCTGGCGCGCCGGAGTACCCGGCCTGGGCGAAGGAGCACGCCGAGAACCCGCCGCGTCCGCTGCCGGTCAAGACCGTCCCGCCGCACCACGCCGAGGTCCGGCTGGCCTCGGGCGGCGACATCGCCGAGATCTTCGGCGATCCGGCCGCCAAGGACAACTTCGTGGTCGGCTATACGCGTGAGCAGGGCCACCCGGTCTGCCTGGACCTGAAGAAGTTCGTCCAGCGCTCCGCCGGCGTCTTCGGCGCCACCGGCACCGGCAAGTCCTTCCTGACCCGCCTGGTCCTGGCCGGGCTGATGCACGGCAGCCAGGCCGCGGTGCTGGTCTACGACATGCACAACGAGTACGGCTTCGACGATACCGCCTCCGACACCGGCTTGCGCGTGACAGGTCTGAAAAGCAAATTCCAGAGCCGCGTGCGGGTGGTCGGGCTCGGGCCCAAGGCCACCATCCGCAGCAACACGCCCGATTTCAACCTGGAGATCGCCATGTCCGAGATCACCCCGGCGGACATCGAGCTGCTGACCGGCGAGCTGAACCTGCGCGAGACCACACCCTCCACGCTGCATGCCCTGGTCACCTCGTTCGGGAAGGACTGGTTCCGGCGCTTCAAGGCGCTGAACCGGGAGGAGATCGAGGTCGAAGACGAGCGCGGCAAGACCAAGCGCGTGCCGCATCCCGACAGCGTGCGCGCCTGGGCCGGCCAGAACGGCGTCAACGAAATGGCCGCCGAGGGCCTGCACGACAAGCTACGCCGCCTGTTCGACAAGCCCTACATCGTCGAAAAACCGGCCGCCGACCCGGTGGCCGAGATCGTCAAGTCGCTGGAGGCCGGGAAGCACGTCATCCTGTCCTTCGGCCAGTTCGAGACCGACCTGGACTATCTGTTCGTCTCCAACCTGCTGACCCGCAAGATCCGGGACGCCTGGGAGCGCAAGACCAACGCCTTCCGCTCCAGCGGAAAGGACGAACCCCGCCCGTTGGTCATCGTGGTCGAGGAAGCCCACAAGCTCCTGAACCGCGAGATGGCCTCCCAAACCACTTTCGCAACCATCGCGCGTGAGATGCGCAAGTATTACGTCACGTTGCTGATCGTGGACCAGCGTCCGTCCCAGATCCACGACGAGGTCCTGTCGCAGCTCGGGACGCGCATCTCCGGCTGGCTGGGCGACGAGGACGACATCCACGCCGTGTTGTCGGGTCTCTCGGGGCGCGAGTCGCTGCGCGGCATGCTGGCCCGCCTGCAGCCCAAGGAGGAGGTGCTCCTGCTGGGTTGGGGCGTGCCGATGCCGCTGCCGGTGAAATCGCGGCGGTATGACGACCAGTTTTGGAAGGAGTTGCTCGGGGCGGGAGGCAAGAAGGACGAGGCGCAGATCATGAAGGAGTTGGGGTATTGATCCTGGGAGCGCCGGGGATAAATCCATCGGCTCAGGGCACAAGGATAGTTCAGGGTCCTCTCCTTCGGGAGGGTTTTTACGCTGAACCGGGACCTTGATGTATAGGCGGGCAAAATGAGAAACGGAGGTTTTGGCGCCAACTCATCCGCCGGGGACTCAAGTCCCCGGCTCATGGCAGAAGGGCGATCAATCGCCCATTCTCCTAGCCCGCAGGGCCTTTGCGCTGAGCCGGATGGCTCACCATCCGGCGGATCAAATCGCCGGAGAATTCTCCCGGCGGACAAAAGAAAGGGGAAAATATGTCCTACTGGCGTCTTTTCTATCATGCCGTCTGGTCTACAAAATATCGCCAACCATTGATCGACTCAAGCTGGGAAAAAGATTTGTACGGCTACTTATGGGGAAAAGCTATTGCGCTGGAATGCATTCCTCACGCCATCAACGGCATGCCCGATCACATCCATATCGTCCTTTCCATTCCGCCTAAACTGGCAATTGCCACTATCATCGGGAAACTGAAGGGTGCCAGTTCTCATCACATTAACGAAAACTTCTTAGGCGATGGATTTGCCTGGCAGGACGAATACAGTATCTTCAGCCTCTCCGAGTCGGCTCTGGAAAGAGCCATGGGCTATGTAAAGGGGCAAAAAAGCCACCATGCCGAATCGACTCTAATTACCAAATTCGAGGCGCTCTCTGAAAAGCCCACCGGGCTTCCGCACTGAGCAGGGACATTCATGTCCCTGCGGACAAAATGAGAGACAAGATTTTGGCATCAACCCATCCGCCGGGGACTCAAGTCCCCGGCTCCATAGCCCAAGGGCGGCAAGCCGCCCTTTCCCCAACCCACTGAGCTTTTGCACTGAAAAGATGTTCTGCGAATAATCAAAATACGACGCCGCATGCGACGTCGTATTCGATTCTGGCGAAAATTAAAGATTACCATAGATGCGGGAAAACAGCCTTGATGACCGTGTTCAGGATCAATCCCAAAGCGAAGTAATTGCTGAAGGCGATGTTGTGCACGAAGCAGACCGTCGAGTACCAGCGCGGCCAGATCGGGTAGCCCGGCGGCGGCCCGGCGGGACGCGGCTTCGAGAAACGCTGGAGCGCCTTCCAGGCCGGCTTGGCCGCCAGGAAGACGAGCAGCATGACCGGCGTGAAGAAGTGCGGCACGAAGATCAGGTAGAGCGTGACCAGGTAGGCCAGGACGATCGCCGACATGGTGATGATGCGCGCCGCCGTCTCGCCTACCAGCACCGGCAGGGTATACACCTTCTTGACCTTGTCCTCGGCGCGCTTGTCGGTGTGCTTGCCGAGGTTGATAGTGACGACCGAGGCGCCGATGGGGAGACTGGCCAGGACGACGGTCCAGCTCCAATCGCCGGTCAGGACGAAATAAACCCCGCCGATCATGAGCGGTCCCCAGATGAGGAAGATGGACAATTCGCCGATGGCGAAATATTTCAGCGGGTAGGTGTAGAACAGCAGGATGAATGCCCCGATCCCGAACAGCCAGATCGTGAGCGGCGCGAAGTGGGTGAAGAACATGGCATAGACGCCCGAAAGCACGGCCAGCGTCCCGCTGACGAAGAACCAGGCCAGGTGCGTCCGCTTGCTCCAGAAGCCCTGCGCCAGCGGGTGAACGCCGTACTGGGTGCGGAAATAGTTATCGTGGTCGATGCCGCGGCTGAAGTCGGTGAAATCGTTGATCAGGTTGTTCGTTCCGTGGGCGATGAACAAACCCAGGGTCAGGACGATCCAGGTCAGGTAGCTGAAAGGCTTGCCGGCCGCGTATTGGTGCTGCCAGGCCAGGACCCCGCCAATGAAGCCTGAATACAGGGTGATCCTGCCCACGGCCGAGCGGGTGGCCACGAACCACTTGGAGAGGATATCCAGCGCATCCCACTCCTTTTTGTCGTCCATCTTGATCAATTGGGTAAATGTCTTTCGCCACAAGCCTAAGGTTTTATTCATAAGACACCTCTTTCTATCACAATTATAACGGCGGCGAGGAATGTCGACAAAATTATCCCCATGCCTCTTCGAGCCGAATCCGCTCACCGAACTTCCTCCCCAATCATAGTAAAATTGGACCAAACTAGGAGGCTTTCGACATGGTTCCGAAACGCATTCGTACCCTTCGCATTCTGGTCATGGTCACCCTGGCGCTCCTGCTGCTCCAATACGAGTTCGGGATGGCCGTCAACCTCTCGGCGCTGCCCACGCTCGCCCCGTTCGGCCTGTCCCTGGGCGCCGTCTCGAGCGCCCTCAACCAGGCCGGCGTCGCGGCGGTCATCCACGCCAGCCTGGGCGCATGGCTGGCCCTCTTCGCCCTGGCAGACCTGATCCTGGCGCTGGCCTCCAGGGTCCGCAGCGTGCAGGTCTTCGGCGCGCTGGCTTTCGTGGCCGTCCTGCTGGCGGCTTACTGCGGCCTGTACTTCGTCCTCTCCGGCTACCAGAACGACGGCCTCTCCCACGGCATGGCCACCAACTTCCTCTTATCGTTCATCTTTTACTTCCTGGAGCTGTACTTCCTGAAGCCCGCTCCCAAAACCGGGACCGCCTAGCCCCGGCCCGAAAGGGGTTTGCCATGAACAACCGCGAACTGGCGGACGTTTTCACCCTCATCGCCAACTTATCGGAAATCAAGGGCGAGGTCATCTACAAGACCCTGGCCTACCGCAAGGCCGCCGAGAACCTGGCCTCGCTCGGCCGGGATGCCAACGAATACTGGAAAGAGGGCATGCTCCAGGACATCCCCGGCGTGGGCAAGGCCATTTCCGAAAAGATCGACGAGTTGCTGCGGACCGGGAAGCTGGAGTTCCTCGAGAAGCTCGAGCAGGAGGTCCCGCCCTCCCTGGCGGACTGGCTGCAGGTGCCCGGCCTGGGGCCCAAGAAAATCGCCCTGATCTGGAAGTCGCTCGGCATCACGGCCCTGCCGGAATTGGAGAAGGCCGCACGGGAAGGAAAACTGCGCGACCTGCCCGGGATGGGCGAAAAATCCGAGGCGCAAATCGTGACGGGGATCGAATCACTGGCGCGCCGCTCCGGCCGCCTGCCGCTCGGACGGGCCTATCCCCTGGCCCAGCAGATCATCGCCGCCCTGAAGAAGGTCCCCGGCGTGGTCGACGCCTCCCCGGCCGGCTCGCTGCGGCGGATGCGCTCCACCGTCGGCGACCTGGATATCCTGGTGGCGGCGCGCGACTCCGCCCCGGTCATGGAGGCCTTCACGACCCTCCCGGGAGTCGTTCGCATCCAGGGCAAGGGCGAGACCAAGTCCAGCGTGGAGTTCGCCGACGGGGTGCGCGCCCAGGTCTGGGTCCATCCGCCGGAGCGCTTCGGCACCGCCCTCCAGTACGCCACCGGGTCGAAGGACCACAACGTGCGCCTGCGCGAGCTGGCCCTGGACAAGGGCCTGTCGCTTTCCGAGCACGCCTTGTTGAAAACGGATGGTTCAGGCGAGATCACCTGCGCCACCGAGGAGGAAGTCTATGCCGCCCTGGACCTGCCGTGGATCCCGCCCGAGCTGCGCGAGGACCGCGGCGAGGTCCAGGCCGCCAAAGCCGGCAGGCTGCCGAAGCTGATCGAGCTGGCCGACGTCCACGCCGACCTGCAGGTCCATTCCAATTGGTCGGACGGCAAGCTGAGCATGCTCGAGATGGCGCGGGCCGCCGCCCGGCGCGGCATGCGAGTCATCGCCTTCACCGACCATTCCGTCAGCCTGGGCGTGGCGAACGGGCTGACCCAGGCCAGGCACGCCGAACAGCAGAAGGAGATCGAGAAGGCCCAAAAGGAACTCGGCGATTCCATCCGCATCCTGCACGCCACCGAGGTGGAGATCAAGGCCGACGGGACCCTGGACTACCCGGACGAATTCCTGGCGACTCTCGATCTGGTCCTGGCTTCGCTGCACACCAGCCTGCGCCAGCCCCGCGACCAGGTCACCGGGCGCATGCTGGCCGCCGTCCGCAACCCGCACGTCGACATCATCGGCCACCCGACCGGGCGGCTGATCCCCGACCGGGAGGGCGCCGACCTGGACATGGAAGCCGTCCTGGCGGCCGCGGCCGAGAGCGGGGTGGCCCTGGAGATCAACGCCCATCCGGCTCGTCTCGACCTGGACGACGCCACCGTCAAGCGGGCCAAGGAGTTGGGCATTCCCCTGTCCATCAACACCGACTCGCACGCCGAGGCCGACCTGGACAACCTGTTCTTCGGCGTGGCCATCGCCCGGCGGGCCTGGCTGACGGCAGCCGACGTGATCAACGCCTGGCCGGCGGACAAACTGCTGGGCTGGTTGGAAAAGCGGAAATAGCATGCCCGACCGGCCCCTGGAAGTCAACCTGGTCCTCTTCAGCCTGCGCGAAGACAGCCTGCGCGTGCTGCTGGCGGAGCGCGATCCCGGCTGGGAACTACCCGGTGAGCCGGTCAAGGCCGCCCGTTCGTTGGAGGAGGCCACCGCCCGCCTGCTCTCCGGGCTGATCGACCGGCGCGAGACCTACCTAGAGCAGCTCTACACCTACGGCGGTCCCCAGCGGGCGGCCGTCAGCGTGGTCTACTTCGCCCTGGTCCCGGCGGAGGCCCACCTGCTCCCCGGCCGGACGGTGCGCTGGTTCCCGCTGGTCAAGCTGCCGGCCCTGGCGGGCGACCATCCCGAGATCCTCGGCTACGCCCTGCGCCGTCTGCGCTACAAGCTCGAGTACAGCGCGGTCGGTTTCCAGCTCCTGCCGGCCCAGTTCACCCTTTCCGAGCTCCAGCACACCTACGAGATCGTCCTGGACGAAAAGCTGGACAAGCGCAACTTCCGCCGGCGCATGCTCCAGTCGGGGATCATCGAGAGCACCCCGCGCTTCCGCACCGGCGAGGGCCGCCCGGCCCGCCTCTACCGCTACCGCCCGGACGCCGTGGCCGAGGTCAAGACCCGCCGCCTGTTTCCGTGATATATTCGTACGGACATGGCATGCCGTGTCCGTATACAAATTATTGGAGAAACGCATGGAACAAACCCAATCTGGCCCATCGACCGGGCTCTTCGCCCGCCTGCGCAGCCTGCCTGTCAACGTCTGGGTGGTGACCGCCACATCCTTCCTCACCGACGTCTCCTCGGAGATGATCTTCAACCTGGTCCCGCTCTTCCTGGCCAACGTGCTCCAGGCCGGGACGGCCGTCATCGGCCTGATCGACGGCCTGGCCGAGACCACTGCCAGCCTCATGAAGATGTATGCCGGCGGGCTCTCGGACAAGCTCGGCCAGCGCAAGTGGCTGACCGTCCTGGGCTATGCCATCTCGACCGTCTCCAAACCCTTCCTCTACATTGCAAACGCCTGGGGCTGGGTGCTGGGCGTGCGCGTCGCCGACCGCTTCGGCAAGGGCGTGCGGACCGCCCCGCGGGATGCCCTGGTGGCCGACAGCATCGACGAGAAGCAGCGCGGCCTGGCCTTCGGTATGCACCGCGCCGGGGATACGGCCGGGGCGTTCCTGGGCGTCCTGATCGCCGCCCTGATCGTCTGGCTGACCGAGCGCGGCTCGGCCGACCTGACCCGCCACACTTTCCAGATCCTGGTCCTGGCCAGCATCGTCCCGGCCGTGCTGGCCGTCGTGGTGCTGGCGCTCTGGGCGCGCGAGACCGGCGTCAACAAGCGCTCCGCAGTCCCGGTGCTGAGCCTGAAAGGCATGGACGGGCGTTTCAAGTTGTTCATGCTGGTGCTGGTCCTGTTCACCCTGGGCAATTCCTCGGACGCGTTCATCATCCTCCTCGGCCAGAACCGCGGCCTGAACGTGCTCGAGATCCTGCTCATGCTGGTGACTTTCAACCTGATCTATTCGGTCCTTTCCGGCCCCCTGGGAGCCCTCTCCGATAAGATCGGCCGGCGGCGGTTGATCATCGCCGGCTGGATCGCCTACGGCCTGGTTTACCTGGGCTTCGCTTTATCGAAGGTCGGCTGGCAGATCTGGCTGTTCTATGGCCTGTACGGAATCTATTACGCCGCCACCGAGGGCTCGGCCAAGGCTTTCATCGCCGACCTGGTGCCGGCAGACCGGCGCGGCACCGCCTACGGTCTGTACAACGCCGCCATCGGGCTGATGGCTTTCCCGGCTTCGGCCATCGCCGGGCTGCTCTGGCAAGGCGCCTTCGGCTGGCACGGCTTGGGTCCCTCGGCACCCTTCCTCTTCGGCGCCAGCCTAGCCCTGCTGGCAGGCATTCTTTTCTGGGTCTTGGTCCCGGCGAAAACACCATCCGCGTAGAATGAGGCTGCTGCTGCCGGTCGCTGCCCTGTTCGTCCTGGCGGCCTGTACGCCGGTCGCCTCGCCGGCGGCTGGGACAACCAGCCCGACAGCAGCTTCCCCGTCAGCCTCTCCCACCCCGACCGTATCACCGCTGCCGACCGTCCGACCCACTTTTGCGGGCCTGCCCGGCCTGACTCCCATGCGGCACCCCGGCTTCCCCGGCCTGGTCTTCCTGGTGGATGCCAACCGCTGGGCGGACGATCTCCAGGCAGGCAGTTCCCCGGCCGACCCGAACCTGTTCCTGCAGTACAAGAGCAATCCCACCTGCCGCCTGGAGGCGGTTTCGGATACGAAAATACCCGTCCCGGCGCTCATCGACCTCGAGGTGATGCGCGGACGGGTTTTCCATGTCTTCGAATATCCCGGCTACAGCCTCTACGAATCCCGCCGGGTCTATTTCAGGCTGGTCGGGGTCGACGACCTGGAATGCCAGACCGTCCTGGAGACCCTCCTGGCCGACGTGGTGGATGCTTCCGAATTCGCCGGCGGCGCCACCCCGACAGCCCATGCCACCCCCGCGCCGTCCCTCGGCGGCGCCTTCGCCTGCGACGCCCTGCCGCCGCTCCTCCGCCCGGGCGAGACCGCCTATATCGGCGATTCCGGGGTCTGGCTGCGCGGCACGCCGGAGCTTGGCCCGAACAACCGGATCAAATTGTTCCCCAAGCACGCCCCGGTCCTGGTCGACATCCGCGACGGTCCGGTCTGCGCCTCGGGGTATGCCTACTGGCAGGTGACGGTTGCCCCGATCGGCGGAAGCGGGGAATCCTATTCCGGCTGGATGGCCGAGTCCAATGCCCTGACCTACGTGCTGTTCGACTGGAATCCCTAGCGTGAAACTGGTAGCCGGTTGTAAGGGGTCCCTTTTCGCCGATTGCATGTATAATTTTTTCGACACGTATAAGGGACCCGAACGATGACCATCCACACCCTTCCCAAGAGAAATGCCTGGACCATCCTGCGCGAGAACGGTTTGCAGCTCCTCATGTACCTGCTAGGGACCGTGACGATCGGGCTGGTCTGGTGGCCGCTGGGACCGGTCTATCTGGCTTACTCGATTCTCTCGAACTACCTTTACATGGCCTGGATCTGTCCCTACTGCGGGCATTACGCCCTCGGCACCTGCGCGGCCGGGTTCGACCTCCTTTCGGGAAAGCGCTTCAAGCCCGTGCCCGGCCGGACCTTCGGGACCGAGTTCCGGCGCAAATCCTGGGTGCTCTATCCGGGTTGGTTCCTGCCGCCCGTCGCCGGAGTCTACCTGCTGATCGTCCACTTCGCCTGGCCGGTCCTGGCCCTGCTGGCCGTCTTCTGTATCGTCGCCTTCTGGTTGCTGCCGGTCGACTCCCGGCGCCACTGTGAGGCTTGCACGAACGTGGACTGCCCACGCTATCCCCAGCACAAAAAAGCCCCGGCCGCCTCCTGAGAAATTGCAACCAAAAGACGAGCGACAGATAACGTCGCTCGTCTTCCTATTAACCCATCCTGCAGGACAAAACCCCGCGCTGCGATCTAGACCAATTCCAGCTCGACCACCGTATCCAGCTCATCCGGCAGGCGGGAACTGGGAAAGTCGATGAAGGCGTCCTCTGGATACTCTGTCGTCATCCACGGCCGGTCCAGCCGGACTTCCGAGCCGTCTGCCAGCAGGCGGGCTTTTTTGACCTTCCCGTTCAGGCCGCGCAGGTTGACCGGCCCGATGCCGCGCTCGTAGACGTGGGCATAGAGCAACTTTTCGTTTTGGGTGTAACGGCCCCACTCCGGCTTGGGCAGGTCCGCTCGCCCGCAGCCGGTGATGCTGGCTCCATTCCGGCGCATCCACTCCCCGACCTCGGACATGATCCTGGCGCATTCGTCCGGGATCTCGCCCCGGGCGTCCGGCCCAACGTTGAGCAGCAGGTTGCCGTTCTTGCTGACGCATTCGACGAGCGCCCGCACCACTTGCTGCGGGGATTTGAAATCCCGGTCGGCGGAGGCGTAGCCCCAGTTTTTGTTCAGGGTCAGGCAGGCCTCCCACGGCACGGACCGGCCGGCTTCGTCGGTCAGGCCCTCCGGCGGGAGCATCTGCTCGGGACAGGCAAAATCCCCGGCGTAGGCAGGCGCATTCCGGCCGCCGAATTTACAGTTGGACTCGCCCGAGCCGCTCAGGCGGTTGTCGATCAGGATGTGCGGCTGGAGCAAACGCGCCATCCCGACCAGCTCGGTCGCTTTCCAGGTCTCGCCGGTCATCTGGTCATAGGAAAAGTCGAACCAGATGATGTCGATCCGGCCGTAATCCGTCAACAGCTCACGGACCTGGCCGTGCAGGTATTCGAGGTAGCGGGAAAAATCCCGCGGACGATCCTTGTAAGCTTCGTTATCCCGCATCGGATGGTGCCGGTCGCCGTAGGCGGGATAGTCGGGATGATGCCAGTCGAGCAGGGAATAATATAGGCCCACCTTCAAGCCTTCCGCCCGGAAGGCCTCGACATACTCCCGGACCAGGTCCCGCCCGGCAGGGGTGTTGGTGGATTTGTAGTCGGTCAGACGGCTGTCGAACAGGCAGAATCCGTCGTGGTGCTTGGCGGTCAGGACGGCATACTTCATCCCGGCCTGCCTGGCCAGCCTGGCCCAGGCGCGGGGATCGTAGCGGTCGGGATTGAATCCCTCGAAATACTTCTGGTAGTCTTCGTTGCTGATCCGCTCGACGCTGCGGACCCACTCGCCGCGCGCCGGGATGGCGTACAACCCCCAATGGATGAACATGCCAAACCGGTCCGACAGGAACCAGCGGGTGCGCCCAGTCCGGGCAGCAATCGAGGGATCCTGGGGGTCGGTCGTCATGGGATGGTTTTCAGGGAAGGCAGGAAACTATTTCAACCCGTTCACTTCGTACACGTCCACCGCCTCGCTCTTTCCCTTCACGTTCAGCGGGGCATACGGGCTGGCTTCGATCTGCTTCTTGACCCGTTCGTAGGCCGCCTTGCTGATCAGGATCTGGCTCTTGGCGGCGTTCTCCTGGATGCGCTTGGCGGTGTTGACGCTGTCGCCGATGGCGGTGAACTCCAGGCGTTTCTCGGTCCCGATCCAACCCAAAACGGCCTTCCCGTAATGGATCCCCACCCCGAAGGACAGGTGCGCCTCCGGCGGGAGCTCCACGTGGAGTTTTTCCACGGCCGCCTTCAGGGCCAGCGCGGCCCGGACGGCCCGCAGGGTATGGTCCGGCTGGGGCAGCGGGGCGTTGAACCAGGCCATGACCGCATCGCCAAGGAACTTGTCCACGGTGCCTTCCTGCTCGAGGACGGCTTCGGCCCCGGCGGCCAGGTAGCGGTTGAGCACGGCCACCAGGTCCTCCGGGGTGTGCTTCTCGCTGTACGTGGTGAAGCCGCGGATGTCGGCAAACAGGACGGTGATGTCGCGCTCCTGGCCGCCCATCTGCAGGCTGTCCGGATTGATCTGGTCGAGCACGGCCGGAGAGACCATGCGCTCGAGCAGCCGGCGCTGGGCTTCCAGGCGTTTGCGCTCGGTCATGTCATCGAGCACGATGGCGACGCCCTGGGTGGTCTGTTCGGCGTCCTTGAGCGGGGAAAGGTTGAGCCGCCAGTCCAGTGCGCCCCGTTCAGGATGGTTGTGGGTGATCTCGAGGCCCACCAGGGGTTTATCGGTATCCCGGACTTCCATCAGGTGGGCGCGAATCTCACCTGCCAGGGCCGGAAGGACTTCCTCCAGGCGGTGGCCGACCAGGTCGGGGATCGTCCGGCCCAGGATGGACTCGGCCGCCCGGTTGCACAGGGTGATCTGGTCCTTGACGTCGGCGGTCAACACCCCACTCGCAATGGACGAGAAGACGTTGTCCATCAGGTTCTTGAGCTCGGTCACCTCGGCCAGCGTGCGCCGGACGGAGGCGAACAGGCGGGCATTCTCGATGGCGATGGCAGCCTGGTTGGCGAAGACTGTCAGCAGGTCCTTCTCGGCTTCCTTGAAAATCCCGGAGCGGATGCGGTTGTCGGCGTAGATGACGCCGATCGTCTCGGTCTTGGCCTTGAGCGGCACGCACAGGATCGAGCGCAGATTGTAGGCCACGATGCTCTCCTGGCCGCCGAAGCGGGGGTCCTCCTGGGCATTGGTGGTCAGCACCGGCTCGCCGCTCTCGATGACCCGCTGGATGATCGTCCGGCTGATGGCAAACTCGTTCGGATTGATCGATTCCTGTTCCCAGTTGCGGGCCACCCGGGTGGCCATTTCACCCTGGGCATCCCGGAGCATCAGGAAGCCTCGCTCGGCTTCCGTGATGCGGATGATGGTATCCATCACGAGCTGCAGCACCTCGTCCAGCTCGAGGGACGAGTTGACCGCCTGGGTGGTGCCGGCCAGGGCAAGCAGCTTGCTGCGTTCCTCCTCCACCGCCGTGACCGATTTGCTGACCTGGAAGAGGTTGTTTTCCAGGCTGGAAAGGCCTTCGAGCGTATCGGGCGGCAGGCTGGAGCGCACAGTCTGGAGGGAAGTGCGCATCTGGCCCGTCAATTTGCTCAGGGCGAGGATTTGTTCGTTCAGGGGGACAGGATGTTCGTCAGTCATTGCCTTTTCCTAATTTACCGTGAGGAGATCGAAGTGGCGCGGCGGTCGTGAATATCCTTGTGCGGCCCACCAGCCTTAAATATACCCCCAAATGCCTCCCAGCGGCGGCGAATTGCAGCCCGCAGGGCGATCCGGCGGACGATCTCCGCGGCCCGCCGGGCGGCCAAAAGGTCGGCAGGTTTGGGGCTGAACATGGTCTGCTCGAGGGCTTGCAGCAAGGTCCGGAGCGGACCGGCCGCCTGCGGGACGGATTCGCTCAAGGTGGCAACCGCCTCAGCCGGGGTATTCGCCGGGGAAGATTCCAGTCCCAGCCAGCGCAGGCTCCGGTAGACCACGGCAAAGGAGCGTTGGGCCGGGTCGAGCCCGACCAGGGTGGCCCAACGAACCAGCCAGGCCGGCGGGGTCAGCGACAGGTCTTCGAGGGAGGTCTTGAGGAAAACCGGGAACGGTCCCCGGAAGGTCCGGCGGAGCGAGTCGAGCGCTTTATCCAGCGCGCCGAACAGGTAGGCAGCCAGGATCGCCCCGATCAACGCAAAGACGGACAGGAAGACGATCGTCAGGCGCAGGAGCGTGTTGGGCGGCGCCCCGGATCCCGGGGGCGTTCCCCCTTCCCCAAGCGGGACCACCGTCTGCCGGGCGGCGTTCGCCTGAGGCGTCGTCTGCGGCGTGGGGGTGCCGGCCTCCGCCCCGTTCCCGGCCGGGCGGACGAGCGGCGGCTGGCTGGTGGTCGGCTCGAACTCCACCCAGCCAACGCCCGGAAAGTAGACTTCCGGCCAGGCATGCGCGTCGCTCGGATGGAGGATGTACTGGTTGGGGGGCAGGTAACTGCCCTGGTCGAAACCGACGACCATCCGGGCGGGGATTCCCAGAGTGCGCAGGAGAATCACTTCCGCGGTGGCGTAATAATTGCAAAAACCCATCCGGGTATCGAAGAGGAACCAGACCAGCGGATCCGTGCCGGCAGGCGGGGAGGTCACAGTGGGAGAATAGGTGATATTGTTGCGCAGATAATCGGTAATAGCTACGGCCTTGTCATACGGCGTGGAGGCGCCCGCCGCAACCTGGCGGGCCAGGTCGGTCACCCGCTGGGACAGGTCCGTCGGCAGTTGCAGGTAGTGGTCGGTAACCCAGGCGGGGTAGGCCGCGCCCGCATCCCGGAGTTGCGCCACGGTGGGTTGATAGAGGTTGGCATGGACCAGGTACTCCTCGCCGGCCAGCACCGGCGGGTTGGCCTGGAACATGAGCGGGTCGATCTTCCCGCCGGGAACCGGCATGAACGTCATCGTGGATACACGGTTCAGCCAGATGGTCCGGGCAGGGGTGACCAGCATTCCTAGGTTGTCGTTCGGGGAGCTGAAGACGAATTCCCCGGCGATCCCCTGCGCTTCTGCCAGGGAGAGGGCGGACTCGTTCGGGGTAAAGAGCTCGTCGAAGGCGTAATTGGTATACCACTGGCCGTCCCGGTAGAGATCATAGGTGCGGACGCGCCAGTAATACCGATCCCGCCCGTAATTGAGCGGGACGCGGATATTCATGAAGGCATCGCTGCCCGTCTCGGCCTGTCCGCCGAGCGCCAGGGTATCGGTGTAGAAGTCGACCGTCTGGACCTGGTCGCTTTGCAGGCTTTCCACGGTCTTGTTGAGCTGCTCCTGGCGGTCGCGCCATGGGCGGGTCAGGTCCTCCCACGCCACCCGGGCGGAGGTCAATGGATGCCCCGACGCCGGCGCGACCCAGACCAGGGTCACCAATGCCAGGGCAGCCACCCCGAAGAAGAGGTTCAGGTCGGTGACCGATTCCGCCGAGACCCAGACGTGCCTGTCCTTCCAGAACTGCCGTTTCCGCAGGAAGGTCAATCGGCCGAGCAACAGCAGGCACAGGAAGGAATAGACCGCCAGGGTCAGGACGCGATCGGCGACCCGCAGGTCGAAGAGCTGGACGACGATCAGCACCACGCCGGCCGGCAGGACCGCTCCAGCAAAACCGCCGGAGCGCGCCAAGGTAAATCCGGCCGTCAGGCTGATGATCCAGAAAGCCGTGGAGGCAAAAACGATGAAGAGGGTCGAATCGTTCACCGACTGGCCGGTGACCAATTGCCGGGAGGATTCCGCCAACTGGCTCGAAAGGATGGCCAGTCGCTGCAGCCAGGCGATTCCTTTATAAAGATTCCAGATCGTCACCAGGGGAACGAAAACCAGCGTGGAGGCCAAACCGAGCAGGAAGGCCCCCAGGCGATTGAATCTGCCCAGCCCCAACGCCAGGCCGGCGACCGCTCCCAGCACGGTCAGGAGCAGGGCCGTGCCCAGGCCGGAGGCCCAGTTCGTAGCGTACAGGCGTTGGCTGGATGTCAGCAGGATGAGGACCAGTAGAACCGCTGCCAAAGGATCCCGGACGCGGGCGGGGGTGGGTTGCATGCTTTGAGTGTACAATAAAGATTGCCAAACAGTCAATGTGAAGGAGATTCTATGCAACCCATCCTGGATTTCGGAATTCGCATGGTCCTCGCCCTGCAAGGCCTGGGAGGCTGGCTGGAGCTCCCGATGAAATTTTTCTCGCTCCTCGGGACGGAAGAATTCTTCCTGGTGGTGCTGCCCGCCATCTACTGGTGTGTGGACAGCAACCTGGGCCTGCAGGTGGCATTCATCCTGATGCTGAGCGGGGGAATCAACGATGCCTTCAAACTGGCCTTTCACGGCCCGCGCCCCTACTGGTACAACCCGCAGGTCAAAGGGATGGCAACAGAGACCTCCTTCGGCGTCCCATCCAACCACACCCAGAGCGCCGCAGTCGTATGGGGAATCGTGGCGGCCTACCTGCGCAAATGGTGGGCCTGGCTGGTGGCAATCCTGGTCGTCCTTTTGATCGGTCTCTCGCGCATCTACCTGGGCGTACACTTCCCACATGACGTGCTGGTTGGCCTGCTTCTCGGCGCACTGATCCTCTGGCTGGTCGTCCGGTTCTGGGAGCCGGTGTCAGCCTGGGCAAAGAAACTCACCTTCGGCCGGCAGGTCCTGGCCGCCTTGCTGGTTTCCATGGCAGTGTTCGCCCTGCCGCTCATCCCATTCGTCTGGCTGAAAGCCGCCGGCTGGCAGCCGCCGCAGGAGTGGGCCTCCTACGCCGCCGGGGTATTTTCCCTCCAGGGCACGGCCACATCCGCAGGGACGCTCTTCGGGCTGTTGGCCGGTGTGGCCTGGTTCGCCCGCCAGGGTGGGTTCCAGACCAAAGGCCCCTGGTGGCAACTCATCCTGCGCTACCTGCTCGGGGTGGCCGGCGTTTTGATCATCCGCTACGGCCTGAAATATCTCCTCCCTGACGGCGACAGCGCCGTGGCCCTTTTCTGTCGCTATCTGCGCTACGCCCTGATCGGCCTCTGGGTCACCGCGGGGGCAACCTGGGTCTTCGTCCGGATTAAATTGGCCGAAAAGGCAAATTGATGGAACATTACGGTTTCTTTACGATTAATTGCAGGCTCTTGCACGTCTGATATAATCGATTTGCTATGAGCATGACCCTCGAACGTGGTGCACTGCTGCACAAGCGATATCGGATTGTCGAAATCCTCGGCCAGGGCGGCATGGGCTCTGTATACCGTGCCGTGGACGAAAACCTGGGTGTGGATGTTGCCGTTAAGGAGAACCTGTTCACCAGCGATGAATACGCCCGCCAGTTCCGTCTGGAAGCCGTCATCCTGGCGAACCTGCGCCACACCAACCTGCCACGTGTTACCGATCATTTCGTCATTGGTGAGCAGGGTCAGTACCTAATCATGGATTACATCGAGGGGGAAGACCTGCGCCAGCGCATGGAACGCGTCGGCTCGATCACCGAAGAAGACGCTATCCTGGTGGGCGCGGCGATGTGCGACGCCCTGCAATACCTGCATACCCGAAAACCCTCCATCATTCACCGGGATGTAAAACCCGGGAATGTTCGCATCGCCCCGGATGGACATATCTACCTGGTCGACTTTGGATTGGCCAAACTGGTCAAAGGCAGCCAGGCAACCACCACGGGCGCGCGGGCCATGACGCCCGGCTATTCGCCGCCTGAACAATATGGCACCGCCCGCACCGACCCGCGGACGGACATCTATTCCCTTGGGGCGACTCTGTACGCCGCGCTGACCGGCGTCATTCCCGAAGACGCCCTGGCGCGCGCCATGGACAACGTCGAACTGACGCCCCTGCGCAAGCGCAATCCAAAGATCTCGCGCCGGCTGGCCAACGCCGTCGAAAAGGCCATGGCCATCCACCCGGAAGAGCGCTTTCAAACAGCCGACGAATTCAAGCAGGCGCTGGTTTCCTCCAACGTCAAGACCCAAAGGCTGGAAGGCGAATTCGTCGTCGATCCTCCGCCCCAGGAAGGCAAAGAAGAAGAAAACCTGTCCAAGGAATTGCCTCCCGAGGAAGCGAATCCTTCCATTTCCCATCCTCCCTCCAGGCCGCGCAGGAAAAAGGGCTGGAGCAGGAATTGGTGGGTTTTCACCTCGTTCTCGCTGCTGGCGATTCTGGCTGCCATCCTGGTCGTCATTTTCTGGCCGCGGTCGGCGAGCCCGCTTCCCACAACGCCAATCACGTCAACACCGCTTTTTGGCAACTTCCGATCGACCGCAACATCAACGAAGGTCATCGATACGGCGACACTCATCCCGCGGCCAAGCCTGACTCCCACCCATACCCTGATCGCGCCCCTTCTGCCTTCCCTGACATCCACCCCCACGCCGACGGCCGGGCCGACCAGCACTCCCTTTGGCGGTAACGGCGGCCAGATAGCCTTCGCCTCGGACCGGACCGGCATACCCCAGATTTTCCTGGTGAATCCGGACGGCAACAACCTGATCCAGATTACACACATCTCAGGCGGGGCGTGCCAACCGGATTGGTCACCCGACGGACTGCACATCGTCTTCATTTCTCCATGCCCGGGCCGGCTGGATAATTATCCCGGTGCGAAGTTGTACATTATCAACGTAGACGGAGGCGGATTGGTGCAACTGCCTTCGGTAGGTCTCGGCGATTTCGACCCGGCCTGGTCGCCGGATGGCAAGAGCATTGCATTCACGGTCATCTCTTCCACGCAGGAAAAGCTCGACCAAATCTATTTGATGAGATTGCCGAATTATCAGGTCATGCAATTGACCACAAAGTCGGCCGACCTCACCATGCCAGATTGGTCGCACCAGCCCGCCTGGTCGCCGGATGGGTCGAAGATCGCTTACTCCGCCCACAGCCTTCTCACCGATGCCCAACAGATCTGGGTCATGAACAGCGACGGGAATCAGCAAACCCGCCTGGTTCGCAGGGACCCGTCATACTGGGAATTCCTGCCGACCTGGTCGCCGGATGGAAAAACGATCCTGTTCAGCGAAACAAAGGGAGCCCAGTCGTTGGGATGGTTGATGTCCTACGATTTTCAAAACCGGGAGACGGCCGAAGCCATTTATTTCCGCACCGGTGCCTACGCCAACCACGCCGATTATTCCCCGGATGGGCAGTGGATCGTTGTCGAGGGCCTCGATGTATCCCAGCAGAAGAACAAGGCGTTTTCAATTTTCCTGATGGCCGCGGCCCCCGGAAACTATCCCACCTTCCTGGTTGGCGATTCCCAGACAAACTTCGGTCCGGCCTGGCGGCCATGACCGGTCAGGTCTGAGGAGATTATGAAAATGCCCCGAAATCGATTTCGGGGCATTTTATTTATGGCGTCGGGGTATCGGTAACCACCGTGTCCGTCGGGACCGGCATGGGGGTATCCGTCGGGGCAGGCGTGGGGCTATCGGTTGGAACGGCCGTAGCCGTCGGAGTGTTGGTCGGTGTTGGGGTTGGGGTCGGCACGACCAGGTTCAGGTGGATGCGTTTTTCGGCGGAGCCATTGTCGCCTTGCATGCTGAGCCGCAGGGTGATCTGGCCATCCGGAACCCCGGTCAGGTCCCAGGCATACACCTGGGTGGGCGAAGTGACCGGGGTATTGATGTCGCCCATCAGCAGAGACCAGGTACCCGGATCGCTGCCAGGCCCCCATTCCAGCCGCCAGGAGCGGAAGCCGCCGGTCGCATTTGCCACGATGCTGATGTTCAGCGGGTTTTGGGCGATCGTCTGGCCGTCCTCCAATCCGGCAAACTGCAGTTGCGGGCGCGGGTCGCTGGCGGCGCACTTCCGGCCGGGGACGAAGAAGATGTCATTGAATCCCATGCTGTGGGCCCACTGTTTCCCCTCGTCGCTCCCGCTGATCCAGCTCTGAACGTTGCCATCGGTCACATTGATGGCCAGCCGGTCTTTCGTGAAATCCGAACAATCCGGGGAGGACTCCAGGTTCGTCCAGGTGTCCACCTGAATCTGGCGCCACAGGTCGCCATCCGGCGATATTGGGGGTTGGCCGGCGGCAAAATATTCCTCGCGGTGGCTCGGGCACCAGGAGGAGGGTTGGGTACCCGAGACCGTGCAAATCGTGTGCTGTTCGATCCCGGCCGGCTTGACGAATGCCGTGGGGTGGCCGCTGGTCAGTTCGGGGACGGCAAAGGTCATGAACTGGGCCCAGATCGGGCCGGCGCCGGACACGCCCGTGGTATTTTCCATCGGGGTATAATCGGCGTTTCCCACCCAGACTCCCACTGCCAGGTCGGGGGTAAAGCCGAGGGTCCAGTTGTCACGCGAGTCGTTCGAGGTGCCGGTCTTGACGGCCGCCTGGAATGGCAGGTTCAAGACCGAGTTGACCCCATAGGTGGGAATGCGGGCCGCGTTGTCCGACAGGATGGATTCCATCAGGAAGACGTGCTGGGGATTGAGGACCTGTTCCCCGGCCGGCGGCTGGTACTGGTAGACCGTCTTTCCCTGGAAATCGACGATCTTCAAAATCGACACGGGCGGCACCTTCAAGCCGCCGTTCGCGATGACAGCGTACCCGCCGGTCATGTCGAGCAGGCTTACCTCTCCGCCTCCCAAGGTGAGCGAAAGACCGTAATCATCCCGGGTCAGGCTGGTGATGCCCACCCGTTTGGCCATGGCAATCAGGCCATTATCCCCGTATACGCCGACGAATTGCAGCGTCTTGACCGCCGGGACGTTGTACGAATTTGCCAGCGCCACCCGCACGGTCAGCGGCCCGTGGAATTTATGGTCGAAGTTGGTCGGTACGTACTTGGGATTCGGGTCGTTCGGCAGGCCGGAAGGCGGGAATTCGGTGGGCACATCCCAGATCAGCGTGGCAGGCGTCCAACCCTTTTCGAATGCCGCCAGGTAAGTAAAGGGCTTGATCGACGAGCCCGGCTGGCGGGTCGGGCTGACGGCCATGTTGATCTGCCCGGCGTTGGCTTCATTGTAAAAATCCGGCGAGCCGACCATGGCCAGGATCTCACCCGTGGATGGCTTGATCGCCACCAGGGCGCCGTCGGTGACATGCTTGGGGGCCAGGGCGGCGACCTGGGTCGTGACGGCCTGCTGGGCGAAGTCCTCCAAATCCGGGTCGAGGGTCGTATAAACGGTGAAGCCGGATCGGTAGATCGTCTGGGCGTCGAAACGCGCCTCCAGCTGCGAGCGGATGTACTGCACCCAGTGCGGGTACCGCATGGAGGCGGTCGGCGGGCTGAACGTCTGGTTCTGGACCTCTTGGATGGCCGCCGCCGCCCCTGCCCCGTCGACGCAGACCGGCTCGGTGGCGTTGCTGACGGCGATGCAATGACGCTCCTGGCTCAATGCCAGCATATCCATCACGACGCTCTGGTCACGCGCCAGGGTCGCATCCCGGTTGGTATAGATGTCGTACACCGAAGGCGCCTGCGGTAAGCCGGCCAGGAAGGCCGCCTCGCCCAACGTCAGCTGGCTGGCGCTCTTATTGAAATAGCTTTCCGCAGCCGCTTCCACACCGTAGGACAGGTTGCCGTAATAGATTTCGTTCAAGTAAAGCTCGAGGATCTGATCCTTGCTGTAACGCCGTTCGATTTCGACCGCCAGGAGAGCCTCGCGCACCTTCCGCATGTAAGTGCGCTGGTCCCGCTCCTGGGGGGTGAACAACAAGGCCCGCGCCAGTTGCTGGGTGATCGTCGAGGCTCCCGAAACCGTCTCGCCGCTGGTCAGATTTTGCCAGAACGCCCGGCCGATCGCCAGCGGGTCGAATCCGCCGTGGGTGTAGAAATCCTTGTCCTCCGTGGAGATGGTCGCCGCAACGAGGTTAGGGGAAATATCCTTCAACTGAACATAGGTCCGCCGGCCGGCATTCGGGTCGTTGATCTCATAGAGCAGGTCGCCGTTGCGGTCCAGGATGCGGGTGGTCTCGAACTGGGAGGCGCGTTGCTGCAAATCGCTGACGCTCGGCAGGCTGGCCGCAATCGAGTAGTACTCGTAAATGGCGGCCGCCGCCATGACCAGGAGCAGCGCCGCGACCGCAAAGACGAACAGGATGGAAGTGCGCAGCAGGCAGCCGCCCAACCTGGACCAGTCGAACGAGCGGCGGCGGGGAGAGGGGACGCGCGCCCGCCGGTTCGGACTGCGCTTCATCGGGCCGGTGGTATTTCCGAAAGCAGAGGGGGTCACCCGGGTCGCTCCCAGGTCCACCTCCTCGACGCGCTTCGGGAGCGGCAGGCCATTTTCGTCGATTTCGATGCGCCGGACGGCCCGCTTGGTGGCCCCACTCTCGATGGGCGGATCGGGGCGTGTCTCCGCCTCGGAGTTGACCAGGCGGTTGAATTTTCGGGTTGGATCTTCGGGATCGGGCATGGACTTCCTCATGGAGTAGGCACGAGCCCACTCCGGCGAAAGGCAAAGAATTATTTATTCTAGCACAAAACCTTTGACCTCCTGAGGAAACGACCGTATACTCTATGCATGCGTGAATGGACTCTCAGCCCCGGCGATCCGCTGGCCCTGACCCTGGCTGCGGATTTCCGCCTGTGCACCCCCGACTACTTCGACGATCAAATCTGGGAGCTCGAACCGGGCGGAGGCGATCCGCCCGCCCTCGCCCTGCGGACCACCTTCGGCCTGCGCGCCCGCTCGATGCGCATCTTTCCCCGGTTCAGCCTGGGCGCCGAGGCCGCATCCGACCCGGCCGCTTTTCCCCTCCCGCCGCGCCTGCGGCGTTTCTTCCCGAATTTCCTCTTGCTGGATTTCTCTCCCCTGCCCGGAATCGACGTGCTCGCGGAATACTGGATCCCCGATTCACATTCCGCCGCCGGCCGTTTCACGATCACCAACCGGGGGGCGGAATCCGTCTCGCTCCTGATGGAATTATGCGGGCAACTGGCTCCCCTGGAAGGCCAACCCCTGGCTGCGGCCGTCATCCAATCCGTTAACACCCTGGCCGGGCGTACCTCCGGGCTGGCCCCGGTCGTCTTCCTCACCGGCGGACCCCAGGCCGGGCCGGGCCCCTATCCTTCCCTGACCCTCGACCTGGCCCTGGCGGCCGGCGGCTCACGCACCCTTACCTGGGGCGAGGCGGCCCTGAGCGACCCGTCGGATTCCTTCGAGGCCGCCCGCCGGGCCGCGGCGCGTCCCTGGGAAGCCGAGCTGACGCGCATCGAGATGATCAACACGACCCAAACCATGGAGATCCGCACCGGCGACCCCGACTGGGACGCGGCGCTGGCCCTCAGCCAGACAGCCGCCCTCCGCCTGTTCTTCGCCGCCGGAGGCCACCAACCCTTCCCATCCTTCGTCATGGCACGCCAACCCGACCAGGGCCGCTCCAACCGGGGTGATGGCAGCGATTATCCACCTCTTTGGAACGGCCAGCCTGCCCTCGAAGCCTACTATCTGGCCGGTCTCCTGCCGGGCGCTCCCGAGCTGGCCGCCGGCCTGCTGCGCAACTTTCTGGCCACCCAGACCGACGATGGCTGGGTGGATTGGAAACCCGGCCTGGCCGGTCAACGCGGCCGCTGGCTGGCGACTCCCCTGCTTGCCAGCCTGGCCTGGAAGACCTTTCGGCTCACCCAGGACCTGGATTTCCTGAAGGAGGTCCAGCCCGGCTTGAAGGCCTTCCTGGAGGTCTGGTATGACAAGCAACACGACCGTGACCATGACGGTTTCCCCGAATGGGACAATCCCGCCCAGACCGGTTACGAGGACAACCCGGCCTTCACCGTCTGGCAGGCCGGCGGCCAGGGGGCGGAAATCTCAGCCGTCGAAAGCCCGACGCTGGCCGCTATGCTCGTTCGTGAAACCCAATCCCTGGCGGAGATCGCCCGGGCGCTTGGCCAGGCCAGGGAGGGCGAGCAGTTCGATCTGAAAGCCGACGGCCTGCGCGTCCTGGCGGAGGAATGCTGGGAGCCCAACACGGTCTTCTATCATAACCGGGACCGGGATACCCATCGCAGCCAGCCCGGGAAAGTCCTCGGGACCCAGACCGGGCCCGGCCGCATGGCGCTCAGCCAGTTCCTGCGCCTGCCCAGCCGCTTGCTAATCCGGGTGGAAATGGAAGGCCAGACCGCCCGGCGACCGGAAGCGGCCATCTACGGCCAGATGGGGGACGCCCCGCGCACCGAGAATCTGGAGCGCATGGACTTCCAGTGGGGCACCAGCCTGGCCGTGGCCACCAGCCGCAAGCTCTACACCCGGCTGAACGAGGTCGAGATCAGCGGCGTGGAGCCGGGGGACCGGGTTTCCGTCCATTTGATGGATTGCACTGCCGAAGACATCACCCTGCTCCTGCCTCTCTGGGGTGGAATTCCCAACCCGCGCCGCGCCCGCACCCTGGTCAGCCGGACCGTTTTTGCCGCCGACCGCTTTGGCCGTCCATTCGGCCTTCCAGCCTGCCCCGGCTCCTCGGGCGATTCCGGGAGCGACCCGATCTGCCAGGCCGTCCACTTGCCCTGGAATACCCTGATCGGCGAGGGCCTGCTCGCTTACGGGCTGCGCGACGAAGCCGCCCAGCTGACCGCTCGCCTGATGTCGGCAGTCATCCAGAACCTAAAAAAGGGACATGCCTTCGCCCGCGCCTACCACGCCGAGAGCGGAGCCCCGATCGGGGAGCGCAATCCGCTCCACGGGCTGGCGCCACTCGGGCTTTTCCTGGCTGTGCTGGGGGTGGAGATCCAGTCCCCCACGCGCCTGGTCCTGAGCGGGAAGAACCCATTTCCCTGGCCAGTTACGGTAAAATATAGAGGCCTGACGGTCACCCGCCAGGTGGACCAGAGCGTGGTCGTCTTCCCCGATGGGCAGACTCTCACCTTGAACGACCCGACCGACGCGGTCGTATCGGCAGGCTGATAAGGAGGCACGATGGAACGTCCCCCAATCCGTTTTCTCATGACTGCCATCGTCCAGGAACAGGATGTAGACGTGGCCGAGCGCGCCCTGGCGCTCCTCGATGTGCCGATCACTCACCTGGCCAGCACCGGCGGTTTCCTGGGTCGACGGAATGCCACTCTGATGATCGGCATTCCCGAGGGGGCGGAGGAAAAGGTCCTGGCGGCCCTGCGCCAATCCTGCCGGCAGCGTGTGGAATACCTGGCCATTCCTCTGGAAGGTTCGCCCCTGCCCCTGCCGACCCCGGTGCCGGTCACCGTGGGAGGTGCGAAGGTCTTTGCCATCCCGGTCGAACGATACGAGGAGATCTAGCCATGAAACTGATCCTTGCCATCGTACGCGATTCAGACGCCGACCCCGTAACCCAGGCGCTCACCTCCGCCGAATTCCGCGTGACGCGCGTCGCCTCCACGGGCGGACTGTTACGCCGGGGCATGACCACCCTGTTGATCGGCCTGGAGGCCGAACAAGTCGAATCTGCCATCCAGCTCCTGCATAAAACCTGCAAACCCGCCTCGGGCAGCGAAAAACGAGCCACCATCTTCGTGATCCCGGTCGAGCGGTTCGAACAAATCTAGGGCGCAGCCGCCAGGCAGTCCACGCACCCATCCCAGCCTTTCGAAATCACAAGGGGTTTCCATGAACGTTTGCCGTCCGGCAACACGCCGCTCCCGCCTAAATCGAAGGCTGGCCCGCTTTTTACACTCCTCTCCCCCACCCGGCCACGAAAAGCCAGCCAGGCGGGTCGGAGAATACGATCTTCCCTTCGCACATGAATTGACCCGCCAGGAGGGTTCATGGATGCACTAGAAGCAATCCACAAGCGCCGCAGCGTGCGGAAGTTCACCGGCGAGCCGATTCCGCGCGAACACCTGGAGGCGATCGTCGATGCCGCCCGGCTGGCCGCCACGGGTAGCAACCGGCAGCCCTGGGATTTCATCGTCGTCACCAACAAGGAAATGATTCACAAGCTTACCGTCGTCGGGAAATGGATGGAGAAAGCCGGGGCGATCATTGCCGTGGTGCTCGATCCCTACTCGCGCTGGTGGCTGGAGGATGGCGCGGCGGCGGTGGAGAACATGCTCATCGCCAGCACCGCCCTGGGGTATGGCTCCTGCTGGGTGGAAGGGGACGCCCTGCCTTTCGAAGCGGAATTCAAAACCCTGTTGGGCATTCCCAAGGGGAAGAAACTGCTCACACTCGTCCCGATCGGCGTCCCGGTGGACTGGCCGACGATGGAAAAGCGCCCACTGGAGAGCGTCCTGCACTGGCAGGTATATTGATCCGAAAAGGACCTGGTCCATCAAGAAGAACCGGGTCCTTGTTCTATTCCAGCACGAAATTGTCGATCAGCCTGGTCTTCCCAAAATACACCGCCATCGAGAGCAACGTTTTCCCCCTCACCACATCCAGCTCCTCCAGCGAATCGTAGTCCGCACAAGAGACGTACTGCAGCTTCGCCAACGGCTCGGCAGCGATCGTATCTTTCACGATCCGCCGCAGGGCCTCGGCCTTGCGCTCGCCTTTGCCATGGGCCGCTTTGGCTGCGCCCAAGGCCCGGGAGAGTACCGTGGCAGCCCGGCGCTCCTCAGGATTCAGGTAGACGTTCCGGCTGGACATGGCCAGCCCATCCGGCTCGCGGACGATGGGACAGACCACGATCTCGATCGGGAAATTCAGGTCGAGGACCATGCGGCGGATGACAGCCGCCTGCTGGGCATCCTTCTGGCCAAAATAGGCCTTGTCCGGGTCGACGACATTGAACAATTTGCTGACGACGGTCGTCACGCCCCGGAAATGGGTCGGCCGGACGGCGCCTTCCAGCCCTTTGGTCAGCCCTTCGACCTCCACCCAGGTCTGGTAGCCTGCGGGATACATGACCTCCGGAGTGGGCGTCCAGACCAGGTTCACGCCGGCCCCCTCCAGCAAGGCCAGGTCACGAGGCAGGTCGCGCGGGTATTTTGCCAAGTCCTCGGTCGGGCCGAACTGGGTGGGGTTGACGAAGATGCTGGCGACGACGCTCGCGCATTCGCTTTTCGCCCGCTCGGCCAGGGAAATGTGCCCGGCGTGCAGGTAGCCCATGGTCGGGACGAAGCCGACCGGCCCCGGCAGTTCCTTCCGGGCAAGGCGAAACTCAGCAAGGGTGGTGACAGTTTTCATAACGCCTCCTCCTAGGGACAGCGCGGGTCCGGGCGGGCCGGCGAGGTTCCCCCGAATGCTTCGTAGACCGGGATGCCGTCCCAACTGGACGGGATGGGCAGCCCGAGCGCCCAGGCCGCCGTGGCGGCCGTATCCGTGGTATTGACCGGCACACTTAGCTCGCCGGGGACCACGCCCGGGCCGCTGACGACCCACGGGATGGTCATGTCGAGCGGCGTTCCGGTGTAATGCCCCATGCCATGGCCACCATGATCGGCGGTGACGATGACCAGCGTTTCACTTCGCAGGCCTTTGTCGTCCAGCGCCTTCAACAGCTCGGCCAGCGCCCCGTCCGCCTGGCGCAAAACATCCCAGTACTGTTTGGACGGCCAGCCGTAGACTTCGCCCATGGCATCCGGCGTGGGAAAATGGATGAACAACACGCCGAAATCGTTCGGAAAATTCTCCAGGATCTTCTGGGTGATGACCACGTCCCGGTCATTGATGTAAGTAAACGAATCGACGCTGGCCGGATCGGTCACCTGGATCAGTTTCTTTTTCCCGACCACCATATCCGTCTGCAGTCCGGCGGCATGCGCCAGGTCGAACAGGCTGGGGCCCTTGGCATAGCCCTTGGCCGGGAGGTAATCGTCCCAGGTGACGCCGTGCTTGGCCGGGCACAGCCCGGTCAGCATGGAAGCGTGGGCCGGCAGGGTCGCGCTCGGCTTGATCGTCTGGGCGTTCAGGGTGTACGCCCCGCTCTTCATTAGGGCCAGCAGGTTGGGCATCGGGGCGATGGCAACGGCATCGGCCCGCAGGCCATCCAGGCTGAGGATCAAGACCCGCTTCGCCAGCGGCGCGGGGGTCGGGGTGAGCGTCGGCGAGGACGTTTCGGTCGGGACCGGGGACTGGGTCGGGGTTCCCGCGGCCGTCGAAACCGGGGCCGGCGTCGCCGGGGCGGAGGCGGGCGAGCAGGCATTGAAGAAAATTACCGCCAGGAGTAGCAGGCCGATCGTTCTGGTGCGGGAGCCGGTCATCAGGGGTCCTTTCAAAAATTCCTACTTGACTTTTATTTAAATTTTATTACACTAATCATTAGGAGGATATAAAAAATGGCAAATCTCAATCGTGTACAGCTCATCGGACGACTCGGCAAGGATCCTGAAGGCCGGTTCACACCAACCGGGAAACAGGTCTCCCACTTCAGCTTGGCGGTCAGCAACCGCTGGAAGTCGGCGGAAGGCGAGACCAAGGAATCCACCGAATGGGTCAACATCGAAGCCTGGGGACGGCTGGGTGAAATCTGCCAGCAGTACCTTCACAAGGGCAGCCTCGTGTTCCTGGAAGGCCGCCTAAAGACCGATAAGTACGAGGACAAGGGCGGCGAGACCAAATATTACACCAAGGTGGTGGCCCTGTCCATGCAGATGCTCGACCGCAAGCCGGAGGAAGAGCCAGTCGGGGCCGTGGAGGAGGAAGTTCCCGAGTACGAAGCCTGAGATTCCCCCGAACAAAAATGGACACGGATCTGTTGATCCGTGTCCATTGCATTTAAAGGCGATCTCTTCAGGCCTTCAGGCCTTCCAACTGTCCGACCATCCCGGCCAGCACGTCGAAGCCGCCCTGCCAGAAGGCTTCCGAGCGGATGTCGATGCCCGCCTCGGCCAGGATCGCCGCCGGGGCCTCGGAGCCGCCCGCAGCCAGGATCTTCAGGTAGCGCGGTTTGAAGGAATCCCCCTCCGCCTTGAATTGCTTGTAGAGCGAGAGGACCAGCAGTTGCCCGAAGGCATAGGCGTAGACGTAGAACGGGGTGTGGTAGATGTGCGGGATGGAAACCCATTCCCATTTGAACTCGTCGCTCAGCTCGACCGAATCCCCGAATTGGTCTTTCAGGTTTTCGAAATAGGCCGCCGAAAGCTCTTCCACGGAAGCGTTCTGCGCCACCATTTCGTGGGCCTGTTTTTCGAACAGGGCGAAATAAGCCTGGCGCAGGATGGTCGCATAGGCATCGTCCATCTGGCGAAAGAGCATGTCGCGCCGGACAGACTCGTCCTTCTCACCGGCCAGCAACCGGTCGACCAGCATCATCTCGCCAAAGGTGGAGGCCGTCTCGGCCAGCGGCAGGGACGAGTGATAGGTAAAGGTGCTGTGCCCGGCCGCCAGCATCGAATGGATGGCGTGGCCGAGCTCGTGGGCCATGGTGGCCACGTCGTCGGCGTGGCCCTGGAAGTTGAGTTTGACCCAGGGCGTCATCCCCGGGATGACGCTGGCGCAGAATGCCCCGGCCTGCTTGCCCTTACGGACCTCACTGTCGAGGTGGTTTTCGTCCGGAACCCGCCTGGCCAGTTTTCCGACCTGCGGGTCGAAGGCGTCGAACGAATCGAAAACCATCCTGGCCGCCTGGTCGAAGGTGTAGGCCTTGTCAGACTTGACCAGCGGGGCATAGATGTCGTAACGGCGCAGGCGCGGCAGCTTGAGGTATTTCGCTTTGAGGCGAAAGTAGCGGTGGAAAATGGGGGCATTCTTCTGGCAGACCGCCAGGAGGGTCTCGACGGCTTCGTCGGGAATGTCGTTGCCCAGGTTGCGGGCCGCGATCGGATCGGCGAAGTGGCGCAGGGACAGGTTCTCGTTGCGCCAGTCGCGCGCCAGGGTCTGGTACATCTGGCCGAGGATGGCGCCGTCGTGTTCGTGGATGTGCATCAGCTCCTGGTAGGCCTTGGCGCGCAGATCGGGGTCGGCACCGCGCACGTAGACCATCAGCTCGCCGCGGGTCAGCTCCTTTGTCTCGCCGTCCACTTCCAGCGTGTAGACATAGCGGTTAGTAATCGAGTCGTAAAGCGTGACCAGGGCATTCGAGCCGGTCACGTTCTTCAAGTTGACGATCTTCTCCTCCGGCTCGCTGAGGGTATGCGGTTTAAAGTGGCGCATCTCCTCGAGGTAATACCGGTAGTCGCCGGAAGCATCCATCAACCGCTTGGCGCTGGCGTCGTCCAGGTCCTTCCACCACAGGCTAAAGAAGAGGGTCCGGTTTTCGAGCTCGGCCATGAATTGCTGGATGCGTCCGAGCAGGGTCTGGACGCGTTGATCCTGGGTGTCGGCCGCGAAGGCCAGGCTGGCAAAGGAATAGAGCTTGTAGGCCAGCTTGGTGGATTCCTCTGAATCCCGAACGATCTCCAGGAAGCTGCTGGCGGGCATGTCGGGTTTGAGCTGCGGGCGCAGCTTTTCGAAATCGGTGACCTGCCCTTCCAAATCCTTGAAGGCAGCTTCCAATTCCGGGGCGTCCAGTCCGGGAAAGAGGTCGGTCAAACTCCAGGGGGATTGTTTGTATGCCATCGAATACTCCTTTGCGGTTTACTTCTAAAATGGGGCACGATAAAAACTAAACATTGAATCGTACGTGCATGATGTCCCCATCCTGCACGACATATTCTTTTCCCTCCAGCCGCAGTTTCGCTTTGGCTTTGGCTTCGGCCATCCCGCCCAACTCAAGCAGGTCCTGGCAGGCCACTACCTCGGCCCGCACGAAGCCTTTCTGAATGTCGGTGTGGATCTCGCCGGCAGCTTCGACCGCGGTGGCATTGCGGCGGGTCGTCCAGGCGCGGACCTCGTCCTCGCCGACGGTGAAGAAGGATTGCTGGTTCAGCAGGTCGTAGGAAATGCTGATCATGCGGTTGAGCGACAATTCCTTGATGCCATACTCTCCCATAAATACCGCCGCGTCGTCGGGCGGGAGCTGGGCGATCTCCATTTCCAGTTTCCCCTGCAGGGCCACGGTCGGGCAGGAGGTGGTTTTCGAAACGTCGGGGGCAGACTGGCCCTCGCCCAGGTTGAGCAGCACCAGCAGGGGCTTGCGGGTCAGCAGGCCAAAACCGGAAAGCAGTTTCTCTTCCTCGGCCGAGATCTCGGTGCCACGGAGCGGTTTTTCCGTCGAGAGGATCTCGTGCAGGCGGGTGAACAGGGCGGTCTGGCGTTCGTTCAGCACCTTGTCGGTGCCGCCCTTCTTGCGCTCCTCGACCAGGCGCTCGAGCTTGCGCTCGACCGCGATCAGGTCGTTCAGCAGAAGCTCGCCGTCCATGGCGGCCACATCCCGGAGCGGGTCCACGCTGCCGGCGGAATGCGGGACGTTCGGGTCGGTGAAGCAGCGCACCACGTGGATCAGCCCGTCCATCTGGGTCAGCTGGTTGAGGAGCTGACCGGAGATGCCCGACTTGGCCGAGCCGCTGTCCAGGCCGGCAATGTCGGCGTAGGTGACCTTGGCATAGATGGTCTTCTTCGGCTTGAACATGGCCGAGAGCTGGTCGACGCGCGGGTCGGGGACGTCCACCACTGCAGTGTGGATCTCGATCCGGCCGGCAGAAGCGTTGGTCGGGGTGTTGCCGCGCGTCAGGGCGTTGAAAATGGTCGTCTTGCCAGACTGGGGAAAACCAATGATTCCGAGTTTCATCTTGACCTTCGTTGTGGGTATGGTAAAATTCAGCCGCAATTGCCGGAGTGGCGGAATTGGCAGACGCGCACGACTCAAAATCGTGTGGGCTTCGCCCATGTGGGTTCGATTCCCACCTTCGGCACCAAAATTATAACATACCGATTTTTGCATTTGTCGGGGAGTAGCGCCCGCTCCGGCGGGACAGGTCATCGTCAAGACGGGACACGGTCCCCGGTGACCTGTGCGCATGTACCCACCCCGGGTACTTCCAAGCGTTCGCGAGACCGCCAGAACTGGCGATCTCGCGTTTTATTTTATCCGGGCTGTGAAAACTTGTTGTGCAAAGGAACTGGCGCATGGACTTTTTCTGGGTTATCATACAATCGTTTATAAATCCAGCACGGAGGAGCAACCTATGCCAGCCATGAATGACATTTTAGCCGTCATCCTGGGGGGTGGACGCGGTTCCCGCCTCTATCCACTGACCAAGCTGCGCTCCAAACCGGCCGTCCCGATCGCCGGGAAGTACCGTCTGATCGACATCCCGCTCAGCAACTGCATCAATTCCGGCATCTACCGGATGGATGTGCTGACCCAGTTCAACTCGCATTCCCTGCACCGCCATATCAACCAGACCTACAACTTCGACAAGTTCCACACCGGCTTCGTCGAGATCCTGGCCGCCGAGCAGACCCCCGAATCGGCCGACTGGTACCAGGGCACGGCGGACGCCATCCGCAAACAGCTCTTCCAGATCCGCTCGGCCCGCGCCAAATACGTCCTGGTCCTTTCGGGCGACCACCTCTACCGGATGGACTACACGCCGATGGTCGAGTTCCACGAGAATCACAACGCCGACATCACCGTAGCGGTCCAGCCGGTGACCCGCGGCGAGGTGAGCCGTCTCGGGATCCTGAAGCGCGGCAAGGAGGAACGGATCACCGATTTCGTCGAGAAGCCCAAAGACCCGAAGGTCGTCGCCAAGTTCGTCAGCCGCAACGATAAGCAGCGCCCCTTCCTCTGCTCGATGGGGATCTACCTCTTCAACACGGACGTGCTGATCGAACTGCTTCAGGGCAATCCCGGCTACGACGATTTCGGCGGCGACATCATCCCGCATGCCATTCAGAATTGCTCCGTGTTCGGCTTCGACTTCGACGGCTACTGGCGGGATATCGGCACCATCCGCACCTTCTACGAAGCCAACCTGGAGCTGACCACGCCGAATCCGCCTTTCAATTTCTACGATACGGAACATCCCATCTACACCCACTCGCGCTTCCTTCCCGGCTCGATCGTGGAAGACAGCAATCTCAAGGACGTCCTCATGGCGGAAGGCTGCCAGATCCAGAAAGCCAGAATCACCCATTCCGTGATCGGCGTGCGCAGCGTCATCGCCGCCGGAACTCGCATCAAGGACAGCGTCCTGATGGGGGCGGACTATTACGCCGCCGAGCTGCCCTCCACGCCGCCGATCGGGGTCGGTCCGAATTGTTCCATCGAAGGCGCCATCATCGACAAGAATGCCCGCCTGGGCGCCGATATCGTCATCCAGCCTTTTCCGGCTGGCACCGAGTTGGCAGCCGAGAACTGGGTCGTCCAGGACGGCATCGTGGTCATCCCCAAGAACGCCGTCATTCCCTCCGGCACACACATCGGACCATCAACGAAGAAATAAGAACCATTTCCGGATTTTCCGATACCTTCCTATGGAGCAGCGAATCGTGAAGAAACCAACACCGCAGAACGAAGAAACCACCCCCCAGTCTGATTCGACCCCCTGGCATGCCATCCCTGCGAAGGAGGTCCTCGAGCATCTCAAAGTCCGCGAGGGCGGGCTGAGCGCCGCCGAAGTTGCCGAACGCCTGGCCCACTATGGCCCCAACCAACTGACCGAGGCGCCCCGCCCAAGTTTCCTGCAACTGCTCTGGGAGCAATTCAACAACTTCATCGTCATGCTGCTGATCGTGGCATCCATCGTCTCCGCCCTGCTGGGCGAATGGGTGGACGCATCGGCCATTATCGCCATTGTCCTGTTGAACGCCATCCTGGGTATCGTCCAGGAGCGGCGCGCCGAGGAGGCCCTGGCCGCCCTGAAGAAACTGGCTTCACCGGAAGCGCACGTCCTGCGGGATGGCAAGCGCGAGACTGTCCCGGCGGGCGAGCTCGTGCCCGGCGACATCGTCTACCTGGAGGCGGGCAACCACGTCCCGGCGGATGTCCGCCTGCTGGAGGCGGTCAACCTGCAGGTCGAGGAGGCCGCCCTGACCGGCGAATCCCTGCCGGTCCAGAAAAACGCCGCCATGAAACTGGAGGAGAACATTCCCCTGGGCGACCGGAAGAACACCGCCTTCATGGGCACCACGGTCACATACGGGCGCGGGCGCGGCGTGGTCATCGGGACCGGGATGCGCTCGCAACTGGGCCTGATCGCCAAAATGCTCGAAGGTGTCGACCAGGAGGAGACTCCCCTGCAGAAGCGCCTCGACCAGCTCGGCAAGACCCTCGGTTGGGGCGCGCTGGCCGTATGTGCGGTCGTCTTCGTCGTGGCAGTGATCGAAAACACCAACCTGAGTCTTCTGACTGCGGCCGGCGGCGGCTTGCTGGCCTACCTCAAGGCTGCCAAGACCGAACTGGTCGAGTTCTTCATCGTCGCCGTTAGCCTGGCCATCGCGGCCGTTCCCGAAGGCCTGCCCGCCGTGGTCACCATCAGCCTGGCCCTGGGCATGCGCGAGATGATCCGCCGGCACGCCCTGATCCGCCGGCTTTCCTCCGTGGAGACGCTCGGCTCGGCCACGGTCATCTGCTCTGACAAGACCGGGACCCTGACTCAGAACGAAATGACCGTCACGCGCGTCTGGGTGGACGGGCAGTTCGTCAACGTGACCGGGACGGGCTATTCCCGGCGAGGCGAATTCCAGGTGGGCAACAAGACCGTCGACCTGGACAAATATCCCGGCATCGGGACCGCCCTGTGGGTGGGCGCGCTGAACAACGACGCCCAGCTCGAAGCGATCGAAGGCGACGACCAGTCGTACCGCATCGTCGGCGACCCAACCGAAGGGTCGCTGCTCATCGCCGCAGCCAAGGCGGATGCCTACCATGTGACACTGCACGAAGCCTATCCTCGCCAGGACGAGGTGCCCTTCGATTCGGAACGCAAGCGCATGGTCACCATCCACGACATCAAAAAACCGAGCGCTGACGATCTTTCCCCATTCAACAACGGCAAGCTGCAGAGTTGGGACGTCATCGCCGTGAAAGGCGCCCCCGACCTCGTCCTGGACCTGTGCACTTCCTACCAGACCATCGACGACAAGACCAAGCCGATGGGCGACGACATCCGCCAGCGCATCCGGGACGCCAACGATGCGATGACCCAGGACGCCCTGCGCGTCCTCGGGTTGGCTTACCGGGTGGTCGAAGAAGCCCCCAAGGCCGAATCCGTTCCGGTGGATGAGCTTGAAAAAGACCTGGTCTTCATCGGGCTGGTCGGCATGATCGACCCGGCCCGCGAGGAAGTCAAGCACGCCCTCGAAAAGGCCGGGCATGCGGGCATCCGGACCGTGATGATCACAGGGGACTATCCCAACACCGCCCGGGCGGTCGCCCTGACCATCGGGCTGCTGCGCCCCGGGCACGCCGTCCTGACCGGCGCGGACCTGGACCGGATGAGCGATGACGTCCTGAAGTCCGAGATCGAGCAGGTGGACGTCTTCGCCCGCGTCTCCCCCGAACACAAGATGCGCATTGTGGACGCCCTGCAGGCCAACGGCGAAGTGGTCGCCATGACCGGCGACGGGGTCAACGACGCCCCGGCCATCAAGCGCGCCAACATCGGCGTGGCGATGGGCATCACCGGCACCGACGTGGCCAAGGAAACCGCTGACATGGTCCTGACCGACGACAACTACGTAAGCATCGTCGACGCGGTCGAGCAGGGGCGGGTCATCTACAGCAACATCCGCAAGTTCGTCTACTACTTGCTTTCGTGCAACGTGGCCGAGATCCTGATCATCTTCCTGGGGACGCTGATCACGAAGAACTCCCCGCTGACGGCCATCCAACTGCTCTGGCTGAACCTGGTCACCGATGGCGCGCCGGCCCTGGCGCTCGGCACCGAAAAGGGCGATCCCGACATCATGTCCCGCCCGCCGCGCCCGCCCAAGGAACCCATCATCAACCGCTTCATGCAGGTTGGCATCCTGACCCAGACGATCGCGATCACTTCCGTGAGTCTGGCTGCATATTTCATCGGCCTGAAATGGTTCCCCACTCCCTCGAACCTGATGGCGGAGACGATGGCTTTCGTCACCCTGTCGGCCTCCGAGTTGTTCCGGGCCTTCACCTCCCGCTCGGAGCGCTACCCGCTCTTCAAGATCGGGGTGTTCAAGAACCGGAATATGAACATGGCCTTTTTATCCTCCATGGCTCTGCTGCTGGGGGTGGTCTACATCCCGGGATTGAATACCGTCTTCAACACCCTGCCGATGGGATGGCAGCAATTGGAGATCGTCCTGCCCCTGCTCCTGGTCCCCTCAGTGGTGGCAGAGGTCGTCAAAATGTTCGCATCCAGGAAGAAATAGTCCCGGACCCACTTCAAAGCAACGGGCGACGCATTGGCGTCGCCCGTTTCCACACAACAGGATATGCTCGTCTTTGCACCGTTGCTCCTTGCCCTCCTTCTGACCCTGGCTGGTTTGCGTTCCAGCCGGGAAGTCCGTTCCGGCTGGCTGACCCTCGGCGGCCTGGCGGTCGGCAGCTGCCTGGCAGATTGGGCTCTGCTGGCAGCCTTGCCACACATCGGCCTCTCTTTCGGACCAATCGCCACCCCGCTGGTGCTCTTCAATTCATTCCGGCTCGGCCTGTTTGCAATGGCGCTGCCAGTCCTGGCGCTGGTTCATTCGCCGGTCCAGAAAAGAATGGTCCTTGGCATCTCCATGGTGATCCAGGTCGGGGCGATATTGCTCGCTTTCGACGGAGCCTATATCGAGCCGTTCCGGCTGGGCACGACCGACCTGGCGGTGTCTCAAACTCCGGCTTTCCTTCCCGGACGGCCGCTGCGCATCCTCCAGCTGACCGACATCCACGTCGAACACCCCACCCGGCGGGAAGGGGCAATGCTCGCCAAAGCTGCGGAGCTCCAACCGGATCTGATCGTCCTGACCGGAGACTACGTCAATCCGACCTACCTGTCGGACCCGCAGACCCTGGCTGAGACCCGCCAGATCCTGTCGCAGCTGCACGCCCCTTACGGGGTTTACGCCGTCAATGGCACAGTGGACGACCCGTCCATCATGGCTTTCCTCTTCGAGGGACTGGCCAACATCCGCGTCCTGGACGATGAAGTCCTGCCGGTCGACCTCCCCGGCGGGACTCTCTACCTGGTGGGGGTAACCAATACCCGCAACACTCCGCGGGACAGGCAGATCCTGGCTTCTCTAACGCAAAACCTGCCTCCGACAGCCTACTCACTCCTGCTGTATCACACGCCTGACCTGGTCGAGGCGGCTTCGACAGACGGGATCGACCTGTACCTGGCCGGCCATACCCACGGCGGACAGATCCGCCTGCCATTCTACGGCGCAGTGTTGACTTTTTCGGTGTACGGGAAGAAGTACGAGATGGGGAAATACCAGGTCGGGCCGACCACGCTCTACGTCAGCCGCGGCATCGGCATGGAAGGCTGGGATGCGCCGCGCATGCGCTTTCTCTGTCCGCCCGAAATGGTCCTCGCCGAATTGGGGAAATAAAAAACTCCCGGCTTAAATCTGAAACCGGGAGTGATCGTCTAGCCGGCTTTCAACCCAACCACCTGGTTGATGATGGTGAGCAGCACCCGCAGGTTCGGGATCGCGGCAGCCGCGGCGCTCGCGCCGCTGAACCAGCCGCCGTCCTTCTTGGAGACTTTCAGGATGCCCTGATGGATCGAGACTTCCTTGACCTCCGTCCACGGGTAGGTCTTCTTGCCGATCAGGATGCCGCCTTTGCTGACCGCCACCGGGCCGAAGGTCAGTACCTGGCCCGCATTATACTGGTCGGCGGCGCGCCCATACAGGCCAGGGAAAATGCTCTGCTCGATGAACTTTTCGGCTTCGTCGATCTTACCAAACGCATCATTCAAAACCAGGCGTTCGTTCTGGCGGTTGTACAGGGTATAGACGTGCGTGGTGCCGGTATAGACTCCGTTCGTATAATGCCGGGTGACCGCCGCCGTCAGAGAGACAATCTCGTCATACCGCCACGGCCGGATACCCTTCCGGTCCCGCACCGCGAAACCGTGCTCATAGAGCGCCAGTCCTTTGTTCCAATTGTTATACGCGCCAAACCCGGCCAGGAGGCCCAGGCCGAACAGGATGATCGCGATGATTGCCGGCGTGCCCAGGTTCGCCGCGACCGTGGCCGGGCCGTGTAGCTGGTAGCCCTGGTAAGTCGCGTAGAGTCCATACAGGAAAACCACGACCGCCCCGCCCAGGCACAGGAAAAAGAGCACCAGGCTCCCGCTCCGGTTGGCTTTGCGGACCGGATAATAGCCCTTGCCGGCGCCCATTCCGACCGCCATCGGATTCAAGGCTTCAGGAAATTGAGGATTATTCAACATTGCTCCGCTCCCTTCTTTGGCTTAAAAAACGACCGGGGGATACCCGGTCGATCTGGCTAAACAGGCGGCAGGTTGCGCTTGAGGATGGTGTACATCCCCAGCGCTTTGACCGCTCCCTCGACCACGCAGGTCGTCGGCCGGTCCACCAGGTAAGCCGGGATACCCAGGGCTTTTGTCAGCAGCTTGTCGGTGCCGCGCAAGAGCGCCCCGCCGCCGCACAACGCCACGCCCCGGTCGATGATATCGGAGACGAGCTCCGGCGGGGTCTTTTCGAGGACGTGCCGGCAGGTCTCGACCACCTGCTTGAACGGATCCTGGAGGGCTTCGACGATCTCACCAGTGGTCAGGGCGACCGGCCGCGGCAGTCCGCTGACCTGGTCCTGGCCCTGCACTTCCAGGCTCTCTTCCTTGTCCTGGGGCACGGCCGCGCCGATCTTGACCTTGAGCTGTTCCGCAGTCGGCAGGCCGATGATGACCCCGTACTTTTTACGCACATAGGTAACGATGGCTTCGTCCAGCTGGAGGCCGCCGGCGCGCATCGTTTCGGCCGCGACGATCCCGTACATCGAGATGACCGCTGCCTGCGTGGCGCCGCCGCCCAGGCAGATGACCATGTTCCCGGACGGCGAGCCGATCGGCAGGTCCACGCCCAGCGCTGCAGCCAGGGGCTGCTGGATCAGATAGGCATCCCGACTGCCGGCCTGGAGTACCGCCTCATGGACGGCGCGCGATTCCACGCTGGTCACGCCATAAGGGACGCTGATCATGACACGCGGGCGGAAGAGGCGCATCGGTCCGCTGACGTGCTGGAGCAGGTGCTGTAACAGGGCTTCGGTAATCTCGTAATCGGCCACCACACCGTTCTGCAGGGGATGGGCCACCTCGATGGTGTCCGATTGAACCCGGCCCGACATATCACGGGCCGCTTTGCCAAACTCGACCATCTTCTGCTCTTCGATCAGGATGGCGACGACGGTCGGTTCGTCCACCAGGAGACCGGTCGAATCGGCGATGCGCGTCTGAATCGTGCCGAGATCGATTCCCAGGTCTTTCGAAAGGGATGCCATAATTACCTCGTTTCGTGTGTGTCGCGAGATTGCCGGGTGGAGCTTTGGCGGTAACGCTTGACCGCATCCAGGCGCAAGTTCGACCTGCGCAAGGCAGCCTCCATCATCAGGTAGGAGTCGGTGCCCGCCGGGAGGCCCTTGGCCAGGATCTCCTCGGCCCGCCGACGGGCGTTCTCCGCCCGGGCAATATCAATTTCTTCGATGTTCTCGGCCGCGTCAGCCAGGATGGTGATGATATCCGGCTGCACTTCTGCAATCCCGCCAGCGACCGTGAAAATCGATTCTTGACCCTGGGAACGAACTTTGATGATACCGAGTTTCAGCGTGGTCAGCAGAGGCGCGTGATGAGGCAGGATGCCCATCTCCCCTTCGGCGCCGGGGAGGAGCACCATGTCTGCATCGCCTTGGAAAACGATGCGGTCCTGGGAAACGATCTCACAGCGGATTGGCATTTATGCTTTGCTCTTTACGCTCTACGCAGCGCCCGCCAGCTTTTCAGCCTTCTCACGGACATCGTCGATCGTACCCGCCATCATGAAAGCCTGTTCGGGCAGATCGTCGCATTTGCCATCCAGGATCTCGCGGAAGCCGCGCACGGTCTCCTTGATCGGGACGTACTTTCCGGTCGTCCCGGTGAACACCTCGGCCACGAAGAACGGCTGGGAGAAGAAACGTTCGATCTTGCGGGCTCGCGAGACGACCTGCTTGTCGTCCTCGCTGAGCTCGTCGATGCCCAGGATGGCAATGATGTCTTGCAAGTCCTTGTAGCGCTGCAGGATGCGCTGGCATTCACGCGCCGTGTCGTAGTGGTCCGCCCCGACGATGTTGGGGTCGAGGATGCGGCTGGTCGAAGCGAGTGGGTCCACGGCCGGGTAGATGCCTTTCTCGGCAATGGAGCGCTCGAGGGCGATGGTCGCGTCCAGGTGGGTAAAGGTGGCCACCGGCGCCGGATCGGAGTAGTCGTCCGCCGGGACGTAGACCGCCTGCATGGAAGTGATCGAGCCGTGCCGGGTGGAGGTGATCCGTTCCTGCAGTTCGCCCATCTCCGTCGCCAGGGTCGGCTGGTAGCCCACGGCCGAGGGCATGCGCCCGAGCAGGGCCGATACCTCCGAGCCCGACATGGTGAAGCGGAAGATGTTGTCGATGAACAGCAGTACGTCCCGGCCCTGGTCGCGGAAATATTCGGCCATCGAGAGCGCCGTCAGCGCCACGCGCAGGCGCACGCCGGGCGGCTCGTTCATCTGGCCGAAAACCATGACCGTGTCCTTCATGACGCCCGATTCGACCATTTCCCGGTAGAGCTGGGTGCCTTCACGGCTGCGCTCACCCACCCCGGCAAAGACTGAGTTGCCCTGGTGGACCGTGGCGACCGAGCGGATCAATTCCTGGATGACGATGGTCTTGCCAACGCCCGCGCCGCCGAAGATGCCGGTTTTGCCGCCCTTGGTGAAGGGCGCGATCAGGTCGATGACCTTGATGCCGGTCTCGAAGATCTCGGTGCGGGTGGATTGGTCGGAAAAGTGCGGCGCCGGCCGGTGGATCGGGTAACACTGATCGGCATCGACCGCGCCCTTTTCGTCCACAGGCAGGCCCAGGACGTTGAAGATGCGCCCCAGGGTGGCGGGTCCCACCGGGACCATGATCGGGGCGCCCGTGGCCGTGGCCGGGAGGCCGCGCTGCAGTCCGTCGGTCGTATCCATCGATACGCAGCGCACCAGCTGCTTGCCCATATGTTTTTCAACTTCCAGGACCAGGGCTCCGCCCTGGGGGCGCGGGATCTCGAGGGCTTCGAAGACCTCCGGGAGTTCGCCTTCCGGGAACTCCACGTCCACCACGCTGCCCAAAACCTGGGTTACACGGCCGGTTGCTTTCGCCATTCACTACCTCCAAAAAATAATCCTATTCAATCGTCCGGGCCAGCGCTTCCGCGCCGCCGGCAATATCCAAAAGGTCGTTGGTGATCGTCTGCTGACGGGCCTTGTTATATTCTAGCTCCAGGTGGGCGGTCAGTTCGATCGCATTATCCGTGGCGTTGCGCATTGCCACCATCCGGGCGGCGTGCTCGGAAGCCAGCGATTCGAGGATGGCCTGGTAGACCTGCAGGGCTGTGAAACGCGTGACGACCTGGTCGAGCAATTCTTCCTCTGCCGGCTCATAGATGTAAGCGGCCGTCAGGCGCTGGTGCTCGAACGCCTGGACGCGGTCGGATTCATCCCCCACTTCCAGGGGCAGCAGCTTCTTGACCACCGGCTGCTGTTTCACCATGTTGATGAAATCAGTGTAGATTAGGTAGACCTCGTCGGCTTCGCCTTTGAGGAATTCATCCACTGCCACGCGGCCGATTGCGGAGACGTCCGCAAAGGACGGCGCGGCCGGCAGGTTGCTGAATTCCGCGATGACCTGTTTGCGGCGCCGGATCAGCAGGTCGCGGCCCTTGCGCCCCACGGCAATATAACGCAGCGGCGCCTTGAAATGGGCGGCGTGCTGGTTGACGAAGCGAATCACGTTCGTGTTGTAGGCACCCGCCAAACCGCGGTCCCCGCTGACCACCACGACGAGCACGTTGCGGACGTCGGGACGGCGCGCCAGCAGCGGATGCAGGGTGGCGCGTCCCGGCTGTTTGGCAATGTGGGTCAGCACCTGCCAGGCCTTGGTGGCGTACGGCCGCGTAGCGGTGACGGCCGCGACCGCCTTGCGCACCTTGCTGGCGCTGACGGCTTCGAGGGCGCGCGTTACCTGCGAAATGTTCTTGACGCTGCGGATGCGGACCCGCATTTCACGAGCGGAAGGCATGGCTCTCCTTTACGCCCAGGTCGCCTTGAAGGCTTCCAGCGCTTCGCGCAGTTTCTTGTCGGTCTCCGGGGTGATCATCTTCTTCTCGGCGATGTCCTTGCCGAGCTCCGGATGGGAGGCGCCCAGGCTGCGGATCAGATCGGCTTCCCATTTCCTCATCCGCTCGACCGGGACGTTGTCGGCATAGCCGTTCGTCCCGGCGAAGATGACCATGACCTGGTTTTCGAGGGGCATGGGCTCGTACTGGGGCTGCTTGAGGATTTCCTGCATGCGCTGGCCGCGGGTCAACTGGGCCTGGGTGGACTTGTCCAGGTCGGAGCTCATCAGGGCGAAGGCTGCCAGCTCGCGATAGGAAGCCATGTCCAGGCGGAGCTTGCCGGCCACCTGTTTCATGGCCTTGGTCTGGGCGTCGCCGCCCACGCGCGAGACCGAGATGCCCACGTCCACTGCCGGGCGGATGCCGGCGTTGAACAGGTTGTTGACCAGATAGATCTGCCCGTCGGTGATGGAGATGACGTTGGTCGGGATGTAGGCCGAAACGTCGCCGAGCAGGGTCTCGATGATCGGCAGGGCCGTCAGCGAGCCGCCCGATCCGGCCAGCTTGATCACCTTATACTCCTCGGAATTCTTCATGGCCTTGGCGGCTTCGCCGGCATCGTGCTTGGCCATCGGGCCGGAGAAGACCTTGCCGTTGACGGCGTCCTTCTCTTCAGCCAGCTCGTTCTTGAAATCCTTCTTGACGATGACGAACTTGTTGGCCAGGCGGGAGGCGCGCTCCAGCAGGCGGGAATGCAGGTAGAAGATGTCGCCCGGGTAGGCTTCACGGCCCGGGGGGCGGCGCAGGAGCAGGGACACCTGGCGGTAGGCCCAGGCGTGCTTGGAGAAGTCGTCATAGATGACCAGGGCGTCCCGGCCAGTTTCCATGAACTCCTCGCCGATTGCGCAGCCGGCGTACGGGGCGATGTACTGCAGCGCAGCCGATTCGTCCGCGGCTGCCAGGACGACGATGGTATGGGCCATGGCGCCATGCTGTTCCAGGATGCCGACCGTGCGGGCTACCGCAGCTTTCTTCTGCCCAATCGCCACGTAAATGCAGATCAGATTCTTGCCCTTCTGGTTGATGATCGTGTCGATCGCCAGGGCGGTCTTGCCGGTCTGGCGGTCGCCGATGATCAACTGGCGCTGGCCGCGCCCGATCGGGATCATCGAATCGATGGGCTTGATGCCGGTCTGGACCGGGGTATCCACGTCCTGGCGCTGGACCACGCCGGCGGCGATGCGCTCGATCGGGCGGTAGTTCGCGAACTGGATCGAACCCTTGCCATCGACCGGCTCGCCCAGGGCGTTGACGACGCGACCGATCAGACCATCGCCCACCGGGACGGAGGCGATCCGGCCAGTGGCGCGCACACTCATTCCTTCGGCAATCTCTGAGTAATCGCCCATGATGATGATGCCGACGGCATCCTTTTCCAGGTTGAAGGCAATGCCCATCACGCCGTTGGCAAATTGGACCAATTCTTGTGATCTGACGTTCGCCAGGCCGGTGGCCCGGGCGATGCCATCGCCGGCTTCCAGGACGATGCCGATGTCGGCCAATTCCACCTTCGGCTCGAAGGAATCGATCTGTTTCTGTAATTCACTGGTAATCTGTTTGACAAGATCTGCCATTTCGTCTCCGCTTGATACGTTTATCAGGCCGTTAATTCTGCCACTTGCTTCCGGTCGAGCCGGGTGATCAGTTCAGCCAATATCTTCAGGGCCCCATCGTAATCGTCGCGATGGATGATCGAGCTGTGTGAATGGATGTGCCGGGCCGGAACGCACAGGACCACCGTCGGCACACCGGTCTTGTACAGGTGGATGGCGCCGCCATCCGTCGCGCCGCCCTCGATCGCCGAGAGCTGTACGTTCACGCCCACTTTCTTGCCGCATTCCAGGACCAGGTCACGCAGCTTCAGGTTCGGGATCATGCGGGCGTCGTAAATGACCAGCGATGGCCCGTTGCCGATCTTGATGGACGACTCCTCGGGTTTGATGCCCGGCACATCCCCGGCGATGTCCGATTCAAGGATGATCGCCACGTCCGGCTGGACGGCTTCCACGCTGGTGGTGGCGCCGCGGATGCCGACCTCTTCCATCACCGTAGCGGTCGCGCAGATCGTGTTCGGATGGGCCCGGTCCTTCAGGATTTGCAGCGCCGAAACCATCAAAGCCACGCCCACCCGGTCGTCGAAGCCTTTGGAAAGGTAGGTCTTGCCGTTCGCCAGGATCTGGAAGTCGGCCCGCGGGACGATCGGGTCGCCCAGCCGGATCCCGGCTTCCTGGACCTCGGCTTCGCTGGATGCGCCGATGTCGATGTACATATCCTTGCGGGTGACGACTTTCGAGCGCTCCTCAGGGGAAAGCAGGTGCGGTGGGCGGGCGCCCAAAACACCCGTCACGTCGCCCTTGGAGGTCTTGATCAGGACACGCTGCCCGAGCAGCACCTGGTCGAACCATCCACCCAGCGGCAGGAATTTAATGAAGCCTTCCTTGGTGATCTGCTTGACCATGAAGCCGATCTCGTCCATGTGACCGGCCAGCATCACCCGGGGAGACTCGGCGGCGCCTTTCTTGGTACAGATGACGCTGCCGATCTTGTCTTGGGAAAGGTCTCCGAACGGTTCCATGTATTTACGCACGACTGCCCGGATCGGGGATTCATATCCGGGCACGCCATGGGTTTCGGTCAATTCCTTGAGCAGTTGTTCAACCGGATCCATTTCGCCTTTGCCTCCACGCCCACTATTAAAAGGATGACTCCTGGAAGACATTTAGCCAAGTAATCATACCTGAAAGGAATTATATTGTCCAGTTGAGGGGATTTCATTTTCATTGTCGGACAAGCACCCAAGCGATAGGGCCGGTTGGGGCAATTAGCGGGTGACTTTTGCCCGCACCAACTGCTTGTCGACGGCCCCGAAACGGTACTTATATTCCTCTTCACCGCGCATGAAATCGAACTCGAGGCGCTTGTTCTCGTTCGCCCACTGCAGCAAATGTCCGAGCAGCACCCAGCCGGGGGAGAGTTCCATGAATTCACGGCTGACGCCGGAGTTGTAGACCCAAATCTGGCTCAGGTAATCGAAGTTGAGATAGCCGGCCGCCTTGCGCCCATCCACTTCCAGGAAGGCCAACTGCAGCCAGCCGTTCTCGAAGGCCGCCCGGCAGGAGAGCTGCATTTGCTCGCGCATGGGCGGGGTTAAAAAGGTTGCCTTCTCGGAATCCTCCGCCATCAAAGCCAGGAAAGCCTCCACTTCAGATTCCAAGGAGGCCCCGTCCTGGACGAAGTACCAACGCACGTCCTGGCCGCTCTCCTCGGCCCGGCGCATCTTGCGGCGAATCTCGTGGCGCTGCTTTTTGTCGATGCCAGCCAGGTAGGTCTCGAAATCCCCCTTCAATGGAATGGACGGGGCATGATAGGTGGGCTGCAGCGTACACACCCAACCGAGTTTTTCGGCCTCTGCCTTCAAAGCCGGGAGGCTGGGCGAAGTTGCCGGCAGGTTATGCCAGTCGAGGGCGCGCCAGGCCGGCAATTCAGGGCGCCCGAGGAAATCCAACAGGCCGGGGACGAAACACGCCAGTTCTCCCGGCCGGACGATCAGATCCAGGTAGTCCGAGATCTCGATGCTGCCAAGCAGCAGCAGGGAGGGCTCACCCTCCCGGTTTTTTGCGAAAAACATGGGGGCGATGCCCGCCAGGCGGCCGTCCTTCCGAGCGGTGACCACCGCCAGTTCCGCCTCGGGCCATTCCCCGCCGCCGCGCGTCGTCCACCAGGTCGACAGGTATTCGTAACGAAGGAAAGGTACATGGGTGATGCTTTCAGCCAGCAGGGCGTTCCAATCGGATGACAGCGGCGCCAGGTCCGCATAATTTCGATTCAGGGTAAATTCCATGCGGCGATTTTACCAGTATAATTGAAGCGTGACTGCCGATTTCGACATCAACCTCATTCCCATCTACCGAATCAAAGACCAGGAATGGCCGCAATTGCCCGGCCTGATGGCGGCGACGCCTCCCAAACGCGCCGCCCGCGGCCGCGAAGACGGGCAGTTGCTCATTTATCTCACCCTTTCGGGGACTACGCCCTATTCTTCGGCGGAATATAACCGCATCATGACCCAGCTGGCCCAGCGTTTCTATCAGACTTCCGGGTCGCTGACCTCGGCCATTCGCGCCACTGCCGACGCCCTTAACCAGTTCCTGCTCAATCGCAACCTGACCACGACCGGAAAAGGCCAGTACATCATCGGCCGGCTGGTGCTGGGCGTGCTGCGCGGCCCCCAGTTGATCTTCGCCCAGAGCGGTCCGACCCACGTGTTCCACCTGTCGGGAGGCGAATCCCGGCAGATCCATGATGCCCAGATCGAAGGGCGCGGGCTGGGGATCGGGCAGACCACCCCGATCTATTTCTCCCAGATCGACCTGCGCCATGCCGACCTGCTTGTTTTATGCTCCGATCTTCCGGCCGGCTGGGACACGACCCTCCTGGCCGAACGGAATGCCACACCCGAGGCGCTGCGCCGCAAGCTGCTCACCGTCAGCGGCGGGGATTTGAATGCGGTCCTGGTCCAGGCCCAGACGGGGAAAGGCAAGCTGAATATCCTCAAAGGCGGAGCACGCCCGGCCGCTGAGAAAGCTGCCCCGGCTGCCGCCAGTTCCATCCCCGACGCGTCGACCGTGAACCCGCTCCCGGCAAAACGGCCCGCTCCGGCGGAGGCGACTCCCCCGGCGGCGCCCGAGGCAGAACCGGAAAAGGCGTCCGCTCCGGTGCGCTCCAGCTCACGGGTGGACAGCAGCCAGCCGGCCAGCCGCTTCGCCCGGCTCATCTCAGGGAAAGATGCGGCCCCTGCATCTGGGACGCCCGCCTCCGAGACCCCTATGCCAACCCCGCAGGCGAAACCGGCTCCCACCGGGCAGCCGGCAGCCGCGCCCGTCCGGCCAACCGGCAGGCCGGCCATCACCCAGACAAATACTCCAGTCAGCCGGGCATCCAGGAGGTTCGTTTCTCCGCATGTCGCCGGCGACCTTCCCGAGATCAAGCGGCCGCTCAACTCGCCGCGGGAGCAGAGCATTTTTCGAGGGCTGGCCCGGATCGTCCAGGGAATCCGCTCCGCAGCCCACAAGGTCTCCCAGGGGTTTGCCCGCTTCCTGCCCAACCTGCTGCCCAACGCCAACGAAGATCCGGAAATCACCAATACCAGCATGACGGTCCTGGCGATCGCCATTCCGGTGGTCATCGTAGTGGTTGCATCGGTCATTTACGTTCGCTATGGTCGAACCACCCAATACCAGCAATATTATGAGAAGGCCGTTGCAGAGGCATCCCAGGCCCGCGGCCAGACCAATCCCACCGAAGTGCGGCGCGCCTGGGATACGACGATCTATTACCTCAACCAGGCCGAGTCGAAACAGGTCACCCAGGACTCCCAGAACCTGCGCCAGGAAGCCCAGACCGCCCTCGACAACCTGGACGGCATCCTGCGACTGGATTTCCAGGAAGCCATCATCGGCGGGGCTTTGAGCAACACCATCCAGATCAGCCGCATGGCAGCCACGGATACCGACCTCTACCTGCTGGATTCCTCCCGCGGCAGTGTGATCCGGACATTCATCAGCGGCCAGGGCTACGAAGTGGACCCGGCCTTCAAGTGCGGACCGGGCCAATATGGAACCACCACGGTCTACAACCTGGTGGACATCCAGGCCCTTCCGATGAGCAATATCTATAATGCACGCATCCTGGCGATAGACAGCGCCGGCACGTTGCTGTACTGCGGCCTGGCCGACCCGGTCGCCGTCTCCCTCGTCCCGCCGCAATTCGGCTGGAAGAGCATCACCGCCTTTTCGCTCGACTCCGACGGCAAGAACCTGTATGTGCTCGACCCGGTCGGCAATGCAGTCTGGCAGTACTCCGGGAATTTTGGGCAGTTTTCCGACCTGCCGATCCTGTTCTTCGGCGAGCAGGTGCCGCAGAATATGGGCAGCGCCATCGACCTTTCGGCGAACAGCGCCGACTTGTATCTGCTCTTCCAGGACGGCCACGTCACTTCCTGCCCGGTGACCCGCTACAATGTGGTCCCAATGCGCTGCACCGACCCGGCCACTTTCCTGGACAACCGTCCGGAAAGACAGCCCGGTCCCAGGATCAATGACGCCATCTTTACCCAGATCGCCTTCGCTTCGCCGCCGGATCCGTCCTTATACATGCTCGAGCCGCTGACGCGGGCGATCTACCGTTTCAGCCCCCGGTCCGATTCGATCGAACTGCGCGGGCAATTCCGGGCCGCGATCGACAAGAAGTTCCCCGGTCCGGCAACGGCGATGGCCATCAGCCCCAACCGCTATCTCTTCTTCAGCGTGGGCAACCAGGTCTACTTCGCCACCGACGTGCCTTAGGAGGAAAGATGACCAACTCTTCCGGCAACCAAAAGCTTTCCATCTTGGATATCCTGCTGAACCTGTTCGGCGGATCCAAGGCCCCCACTGTCGCCGCTCCGCCTGTTCAGCCCCAACCTGTCATCCCGCCGGATAATACGACCGAACCGGTCCGCAACGTGACTTCGCGGGTGCTGTTGGTCATCTACGACCCGATCGTAGATCCGGCCTCCGGGAAAAAGCTGTCTCAATACATGAACTGGAACCGCCCGGACGACCTAGTGAACGCCTTCATCCAGGACGTCATGGAGACAAGCGGCGGGGCGGCCCGCTACCAGGTGGTCTCGCGAGTCGAGCTGAACGAATTCCCCGCCCTGACCGATGGGTTTAGATACGATCCCCAGACTTACCTGGCAGTGGTCAAAAACTCCCAGCCACCCCACCAGCCCAGTGGCGTCAATTACCAATCCATCCTGACCGGTCTGAACGTCCTGGCGCGCGTCGCCAATCGCGAGATCGACGAGGTCTGGCTGATGGCGTTTCCACAGGCTGGTTTTTTCGAATCGACCATGTGCGGGACCGGCGCTTTCTGGTGCAACTCCCAGCCGCAGGCTTGGTCGACCACCTGCAACCGGCGCTTTGTGGTGATGGGCTTCTCCTATGAGCGGGGCGTTGGGGAGATGCTGCACTCGTTCGGGCATCGAGCGGAAAGTATCCTGGCCGAGGTCTTCCAGTGCCAGGATTTCCTGTCCTGGGCCTACAATTCCAACCGCTCCCCCGCCACCGTGGGAGAGAATCTCAACCTGTTCCAGAAATTCATCTGCTTCGATCAGATTGCACCGGGCAAAGCTGGCCTCGGCACCATCCACTACACGCCCAATAGCGACAAGGGCTATGACTATAATAACCAGCGTCAAGTGGCCAGCAGTTGCTACGACTGGCTCAACTTCCCTGCCTTCGGCAACGATGTCCGCCAGGTAAATGCCAGCGAATGGGGAAATGGCGATATGCGTCTGCTCCACAAATGGTGGCTCAAGCACCTGCCCAAAGTCGCCGGACGCACGGATGGAGTGGTAAACAACTGGTGGCAGTTTGTGATGGACTCAAACCTGGTGAACTTGTAAAGGAACTGTAATTTTTTGTATTCCATGGCAGTATAAAATACATACAAAATAAATTTTGGTATGCGGAGACGAATGTGAAAGAGCTTCCTGCGGGGGGGCCTTCCAGGCGTCTCCTTGTTTATTATGCCTGAACCCGTTGGGTTAGTCCACGTTAGGCAATTCCTTGCAACACCACGCGGCAAACTTGCCAGTCTGGTGGTTTCTTTTCTTGCTTACGGTATTGTTTTCGTAGTTTTTTATCCGCACATCGGTCTGCCAATCACCGGCTTTGGGATGATCCCCATCCTTGTAGGGGCATGGCTGTACGGAATGTGGGCCGGGCTTCTATTAACCGTCAGTCTGTACGTCCTGGATATCCTGCTGGCTGTCGCATTCGGCTGGGAAAACATCCAGATTGCCATCCATTCGGGGGCGCTGCTGGGAGCAGCGACCGGCGCGATCATCAGCCTGATCGTCGGCCGCTTAGGCGAAATGAACCGCAGGCACCAGGAAGAATTCCGCCAGCAAGCGTCCCTGTTGCAAGAGCGGCAGGACGCGGCGCTCTTTTTGAATCTCCTGAACGACATTATGCTGGCTGCCATGGACACGAACGACATGCAGTCCATGCTCAACATCCTGGCCCAACGCACTGGGGACTTGTTCAAAACAGACAGTTGCTATATCACCTTCTGGGATGGCCTGGAACGGAAAACGATCCCAATAGCGGCTTATGGACCGCTGAGCCAAACCTTCTTCGAGCGGTGCCTGGACTTCAAACCCAACGAGCGGACCCTGACTTCCGCCGTCGTGGATTCAGGCAAAGTGGTGGCCATCGATGATATCCGGCATTCCCTGCACCCGCTCGTCAACGAGGCAAAGGAATATTCCATCCATTCCGTGCTTGGCATTCCCCTGGTCTCGGGAGACAGGAAGCTGGGAGCGTTATTGCTGGCGTTTCGAGACCACCGCCACTTTTCCGAGGGCGAGATCGAACATGGGGAATTGGCCGCCCGCCAGATCTCCCTGGCAGTTACAAAAGCCCTTCTTCTTAAAGATACCCGGGAACGCGTTCAGGAACTTGCCGGCCTGCACTCGATCTCGCAGGCATTCTCCCTCCACGGAAACCCGGAAAAAACTTTTGGCTTGCTGACCAAGACTCTGGCAAACTTGTTCAAAGCCGAAATGTGCGTGATCAGTCTGTACAATCCCGCCACCGATACGCTCCAGGCCCAGGAACCTGCTTACGGGCTGGAAGATAATTTGATGGCGTCTTTCCAAAATTCCATCGAGATGGGGAAAAAAATCTGGGAATTTTCGGGATCGCCCTACTTTAAGGCCAATTCCGAAGCAGAAATACCGGCGGAACTCATTCCTCCTGGGCACAGCTTCGCGGTGAAATGTATCCTGGTGGCTCCGCTATGGGATTCGGAAAATCGTCTCTTCGGCATCATCTACCTTGCCAACAAGCCGGGAGGCTTCACCGATAACGATGTTCACTTAGTGGAAATCCTTGCCAGACAGGTTACTGCCGTGATTCAAAACGGGCGCCTGCTGAATGCAGAACGGACCCGCGCGGAACAACTGGCAGTGCTCCATGCAGTAGCCGCTGCAGCAACAGAAGCGGTCGACGAAGACGACTTGATCGAGGGGGTCACCCTGATCATCGGGCAAAGACTTTATTCGGACAGCTTTGGGATCCTGCTACTGGATGATCTCACCAACGAACTCTACCTGCATTCTTCGTATCGGATCGGTTCCCATGAAGGATTGAGCCGGGTTCCCATGGGAATCGGGATTACCGGGAAAGTTGCCCGGTCCGGGAAACCTTACCGGGTGGACGACGTGAGCGCCAGCACGGAGTATCTCAGCCTGTATCCACTGACCCGCTCGGAACTGTGCGTCCCGCTGAAGGTGGAGGAAAAACTCCTCGGTGTGGTCAATGCCGAAAGCAAGCGGGTAGGCGCATTCACCAAGGAGGACGAAGAGCTCCTGACGATCATCGCCGGGCAGATGGCAACGACCATCCAGCGCCTTCGCACAGTTCACGCTGAACGCTACCAGACCCGCCAACTCGAACGATCCAATTCGCTGATCCGGGCGCTTTCCCAAGTCAATGCCCGGGCTGCGGCGGCTTCGGATCCAGACGGTGTATTGCAGACGTTGGGCGGTGAACTGGGAAAACTCGGAATGCGTTGTGCGGTGGCCTTATCCAATAATCCAGAGAAACGGGTCACCCTGCGGTATATCTCCCTCCCCGATCGGTTGATCCGGGCCCTCGAGCGTGTAAGCAGAATCAAAATGCAGGATTACAGCATCGCCTTCACCGATCTCTCGCCGGATTCCGAACTGCCGCAGAAGGCCTGCCTGGTCAACAGTCCCATGGTGACGCTGAAAAGTTGGGTCCAGAACATCCCCGATAAGACCGCCTCGAAAATATTGAAACTGATCGACATTTCCACCACCACATCGATCTGCTATCTTCCCCTGATCATCGAAGGAAAACCAATGGGGGTGCTCTGGATGTGGGGGGAAGGGCTGCATGAAAGCGATATCCCGACCGTCTCACTGTTCGCCAGCCAGGTTGCAGCAGCCCTGCAAAACGCAAACCTGCTCACCGAGGTCGGGCGCCTGGCGATCACCGATGAGTTGACCGGCATCTTCAATCGTCGCCATTTCTTCGAGATGGCCGAGAAAAGGTTCGAACGGGCGCAGAAATACAATGCCAACCTGTCTGCCTTGATCGTGGATATCGATCATTTCAAACGGTTCAACGACCAGTATGGTCATGCCGTAGGCGATCAGGTTTTGCGGGAGGCTGCCAGCCGGATGTGCTCCGCCTTGCGCGAGAGTGATATCATCGGGCGCTACGGAGGCGAGGAATTTTCGATCCTCCTGCCAGAAACCAATCTCCAGTCAGCCGTGCATGTTGCCGAACGCCTGATGGCGCACGTATCGAACAATCCGATCGACACCGATGCGGGGAAACTCAGCATCCAGATCAGCATCGGCGCCGCCGGGATGAATCAGGATACCCCCGATCTCCATTCCCTGATCATTCGATCCGACCAAGCCATGTACCTGGCCAAAAACCAGGGCCGCAACCGCGTGGCCGTCAATCCGGACTGATCGGGAGCTACGGGGGTAATTTATATTGAGCCGGTTTTCAGCCTTAATTTCTGGCCAAACCCTTGTTTTTCCCCGTGTAGGAAGAAAACAACCAGATCCCCAGCAAAGCGATGGTCAGGCCGCCGATATCCACGCCCAAATCCAGGATTTCGGCGGGCCAACCCGGCCACGCTCCGGCAGACCAGATCTGCAGCCCCTCCTGAATGCAGCCGACAATAAAGACAATCCCGTAGAGGATCAAAATCGAACGTCGCGAAACAGGTTTGATCCAGCCTGTCAGCAGGAATCCCAATACCGCATACAGGAAAGTATGCATCAACACATGAGACCAATCCTGGGCAAAAACACGATAAAAGACCCGGCCAAAACCCGGCCAGAGGCGCCCCAGGAATGCCATCGGGAAAAGGATACCCAGGATCCAAAAGACCAGCCAGAATCGTTTACGCATACTGGCATTATAAACAATTCAGGGACGACATGTGGATGTCGTCCCTGAATTCATTCGAAGTAGATTGGGTTATTGTTTTTCGTACGGCGAACCGTCCGCAGCAGGTGTGTGGACTTGGCCCACCAAGCCGGCCAGCACAACGATCGTCACGAGATAGGGGGCCATTTGCAGGAATTCGGTGGGGATCGGGATATCCAGGATCTGCATTTTGATCTGAAGCGAATCCGCAAACCCAAAGATCAACGAAGAGCCTAGGGCTCCGATCGGATTCCAGTTTCCAAAGATCATCGCGGCCAAGCCGATGAAACCTTTCCCGGCCGTCATCAGTTTATCGAATCGCCCCACCGAACCGATCGTAAAATAAGCCCCACCCATTCCTGCAATTACCCCGCCCAGGATCACATTTACGTAACGCATTAAATACACGTTGATTCCCAGGGTGTCAGCGGCTTTCGGATGTTCGCCCACGGCCCGGGTGCGCAATCCCCAACGGGTATAAAACAACACCACGAAAAGTACCGCCACCAAAATGATCATGAGGTAAACCATGATGTTGTTTTCGAAAAGCACCGGTCCCAGGATCGGAATCTTGACCAGGATGGGA
>DATJPX010000007.1:0-48257 GCA_035506155.1 Anaerolineales bacterium | reverse complement strand
CAGGTCCTGGGCGGGCTGCATCGTGGGCGTCATCGTGCTCGTCGTCGCCGGGGCGATCGGCTTCTTCGCCTTCAACCGGGGCGGCCCGCTGACCGTGCACTACAACAACAACGGGCCGGCCATCATGGTCCCGGCCGGGGTGGAGGCTGCGCCGAATATCGCTGCAGCATTCTATAATGCGGACAAGGACGCCTATTTTGCCGGTTTGCTCAATGGCACCACCGGGAAGGCGGTCTGGTACGCCCCGATCCTGGCGTCGGGCGCCAACATCGATGCGATCGCGGCCGGGACCGACCTGGTTTACGTCGCCTCTGGTTCCAGCCTGCTGGCCTATCACGACAGCGATGGAAGCCTGGCCTGGCAGACCCAGATGCCCGACAAGCTGAACTACGGCGACTCCGTCATGCTGGTGACGGCCGGCCGGGTGATCACGGACAACGCCGACCAATCCATCCAGGCTTACGACGCTGCCACCGGCAGCCTGGCCTGGAATATGCGCCTGACCGGCTACGACCGCACCCTGCGGCTGATGGGCAGTTCGCTGGTGGTGGTCGATTACGTCGACAACAACAACGACTACGGCCTGGTCTTCGTCGATCCGATCACCGGGGCAAAGCAACAGACTCTCACCCCCGTCTGCAACTACAATGACTACACCTCCAACCTGGACCCGGATTCGGGACTGGTCTACGATGCAACCGGGAATGCCATCTACCTGATATTCGACTCGTCCTACGGCTGCGTGCAGCGCCTAGACCTGACCAGTGGGAAGGCCACCTGGGAGACCGACAGCAAGGATGGTTTCAATTTCTCTTCCAACGGCTTTCAATCCCTGAATACGGATTCCACCATCTACTTCAGCAACGACAACGACCTGCTGTCGGTGGATAAATCCAGCGGGGAGATGAAGCTGCTCCTGAACAATCCCGACTACGAACTCCTGCCGCTGGCGGTGGCCGGCGACAAGCTCATCGTTCAGGCCCGGCGGACGCGCGGCACCGAGCGATTCGAGCTGTGGGGGGTGGATGCTTCCACGGGGACCCAGGCCTGGCAGTTTACCCTGCAGGGCGCTTCCCCGATCGACCCGCCGGACAAGATGGCCGGCCTGATCGACGACAACGACTATGGCTGGACCTGGAAGCTGGCCTCCACCGGCCTGGTCCTGATCACGTTCCAGGGCCAACCCAACCAGATGACGGTCGAGACGTTCAACCCTGCCGATGGCAGCAGCCTGGGCAAGAAGACGATCGCATTAAGCCGGGTGTCCGGTGATTTCTACGACATCCCCTCCGTGCTGGGCTGGCAGGGAGACGTGGTCTATCTCAGCCTCGACCTGGGCTTCTACAGCCTGGACGTAACGACCGGGCAGTTAAAGTTCCTCTATTAGTTGCGGGGTCACGTTTTCAAGATGCACAGAGCGCAGGGCAAAGCCCTGCGCTCTGTTGATTCCAGATTCGGACGATCTCAATTCAAAACGGCGTAGTTCGATTCCAGTTGGCGCAGGAAATCCTGCGGGGTCTCTTGCAGCAGGATTTCGGTCCGGATGGCGCGCGGCAGGCGCTGCAGCTTCAGGTACTGCATGGCATGCTTGCGGAACAGCATCATTCCCCTGGCCGGGCCGTAGAATGCCAGGTGTTTCTCCAGATGCTCCTGGACCATCCGCCGGACCATGTCAGGCGTGACCTGCGAGCGGTCCAGGCGGGAGAAGATCCACGGGTTGCCGATGGCCGCCCGTCCGATCATGACGGCATCCACGCCGGTATACGCCTTCATCCGGTCGATGTCCGCGGGGGCTTTGACGTCGCCGTTGCCGATGACCGGGATCTTCACCGCCGCTTTGACCTCGGCGATGGCGTCCCAATCGGCCTGGCCGCCGTAACCCTGCTCCTTGGTCCGCCCGTGAACGGCGATCAGCTTGCCGCCGTTCTCCTCGACGATACGGGCGATCAGGCGGTAACTGAGGTAGCCTTCCCAACCCAGGCGGATCTTGCCGGTGACCGGGACCGCGAGCACGTTGGTCAGCTTGCGAAACAAGCGCGCTACCCGCAGCGGGGTGCGCATCATCCCCACCCCGGCGCCGCCGTGGACGACCGTCTTGGCCGGGCAGCCCATGTTGATGTCGATCGTGTCGGGATGCATCTCCTGCACCAGCAAAGCGGCCTCGACGATCTCATCCGGGTCGTCGCCGTAGATCTGGAAGGCAATCGGCCGTTCGGATTCGTCGAACTTGAAACGGTCGGCGATGTGCTCGAGGGCATGGACGATGAACTCGGCCTTGACGAACTCGGTGTAGCTCATCGCCGAGCCGAGGGCCCGGCAGATCGAGCGGAAGGGCCAGTCCGAGAAGCCGTCCATGGGGGAGAGGATGGCATCCCCGTAAACAGGCACATCCCCAATCGTAAAGGTGGGGGTGGCTTCCGGGATGGGTTGGGAGATTACGGTTGGTTCCATAGGCATTGCATGGATGGGATCGTTTCTTTCACTGTGTCCCGATACATATTACCGGTTTATTTGTTGGGGCGCAACAGCACCAGCGGAATTTCTCGCGTGGTCCGCTTTTCGTAAGCGGCATAAGAGGGCGCGGTGGCGATGACATTCTGCCAGGCCTGTGCACGGGCTTTGCCGGATAACACCTCGGCGGTGACGGGGATGACCTTGTCGAGCACTTGCACAGTAACGTGGGGGTTGCTCTTAAGATTAAGATACCAGGCCGGATGAGTAGGTTGTCCAGCGTTGGAAGCTACAATCACGTAACCATCCTGATGGTCAAAACAACCCAGGGGCGCTGTTCGGGCCTTGCCGCTTTTGCGTCCGGTGGTGGTGAGCAAAAGGACCTTAAAGCCGCGCATGTTTCCCCCTAATTTGCCGCCTGAAAGCCGGTACATCCTGACTTGCAAAGCCATAAAGAACTTGAAGAGATATTTCATCGTGCACTTGTCTAATGGAAGGTTATTTCTTCAGCCGCTCCACGAATTCCTTGCGGAATTTGGACACCTTGGGGGCGATGACGAACTGGCAATACGGCTGGAAGCGGTTATTGACGAAATATTCCTGGTGGTAATCCTCGGCCATGTAGAACTTGTCGAAGGGCGCCACCTCGGTGACGATCGGGTTGTCCCAGATGCCGGCCGCATTCATCTCCTGGACGATCTGCTCGGCGGTTTTCTTCTGCCCGGGGTCGTGATAGAAAATAGCCGAGCGGTACTGGGTACCCACGTCCGCGCCCTGGCGATTGAGGGTGGTCGGGTCGTGAATGGCAAAGAAGACCCGCAGCAGGTCGGCGTAAGAAAGGACGGATGGGTCGAAATGGACCTGGATCGCCTCGGCGTGGCCGGTGTCTCCGTCGCAGACCCGGCTGTAACTCGGGTTCGGGACCGTCCCGCCGGAGTAGCCGGACTCCACCGATTCCACACCCTTCAGCTCGTCGAAGACGGCCTCCAGGCACCAGAAACATCCGCCCGCCAGCGTAGCCACCTGCAGCATGTCCCGTGCAGGGGCCGGGGTGGTACTGCCGGAGACGGGACGATCCTGTGCTTTTTTACCCATAAATACCTCCAAAATATCGTAGGGGCGGATCGCGATCCGCCCCTACAGAGACTTGCTTGTTACCGGATCGCCCCTGCCGGTTTTACACGACCGGCTCGGGCGATTTCTCCTTGATTTCGCTCCGCTTCAGGACCACGTCCTCGGCGTCCACATCCACCAGGATGGCATCGCCTTGTTGGAAGGTCCCGGAGAGCAGGGCGTCCGAGAGCGGGTCTTCGACCTTCTGCTGGATCACCCGGCGCAGCGGGCGGGCGCCCATTTCGGCGTCGAAGCCCTGTTCGGCCAGGAGGTCCAGGGCCGGCTCGGTGGCGGTCAGCGTCACCTCATGCTCGGCCAGGCGCTGGGTCACCTTCTCCAGCTCCAGGTTGACGATCTGGCGGATGTCGTCCTTGTTGAGCGAGCGGAAGACGATCACGCTGTCCAGGCGGTTGATGAACTCCGGCCGGAAGACCTTCTTGAGCGACTCGGTCAGTTTCTTGCGCATGTCTTCGTAGGACTGGCGCTCCTCGACCTTTTCGTCGCGCTTGCGCTGGAAGCCGAGGGCCGTCTGCTTGCGGATCTCCTCCGCCCCGACGTTGGTAGTCATGACGATGATGGCGTTGCGAAAATCCACTGTACGACCTTTGGCATCCGAGAGGTGGCCCTCTTCCATGATCTGGAGGAGCATGTTATGGACCTCCGGGTGGGCCTTTTCGACCTCGTCGAAGACCACGATCGAATACGGGCGGCGGCGCAGGGCCTCGGTCAACTGGCCGGCGTCCTCGTAACCGATGTAGCCGGGAGGGGCGCCGACCAGGCGGGAAGCGGTATGGCGTTCCATGAATTCGGACATGTCCAGCTGGATCAGGGCTTCCTCGCTGCCGAACATGAACTTGGCCAGGGCTTTGGTCAGCTCGGTCTTGCCCACGCCGGTCGGACCGAGGAACATGAACGAGCCGATCGGGCGTTTCGGGTCTTTGAGCCCGGCCCGGGCACGCCGGACTGCCTTGGCGATGGACTGGATGGCCTCCTCCTGGCCGATGATGGCTTTGCGGAGTTCTTCCTCCATCTTGAGCAGGCGCTTGGACTCTTCCTCGGCGATCTGCATGACCGGCACGCCGGTCCACATGGAGACCACCTCGGCGATGTCCTCGCTGGTGACCACCGGGCTGGTGGCGCGCTCCCAACTGGACTTCATTTGGCGGAGCTGTTCGTTCAGGTCGGCTTCCTGGACTTCCCAAATATGGACGTCCTCGGGCTTGCCCTCTTCCTGGGCCAGGGCCCGGTTGGAGCGGACCTGCTTGAGCTGCTTGTAGATATCCTTGGCGGATTGGGAGGCCCCGGACTTGTACATGCGCACCCGGGAGGCCGATTCGTCGATCAGGTCGATGGCCTTGTCCGGCAGGAAACGGTCCGAGACGTAGCGCGATGACAGGTTGGCCGCAGCCTCGAGGGCCTCGTTCGAGATGACCAGGTGATGGTGTTCCTCATACATCTTGCGGATGCCCTTGAGGATCTCGATGGTCTCGAGGATCGACGGCTCGTCCACCACGATGGGCTGGAAGCGCCGCTCGAGGGCCGCGTCGGATTCGATGTGTTTGCGGTACTCATCCAGGGTGGTCGCGCCGATGCACTGGAGCTCACCCCGCGAAAGGGCAGGTTTCAAAATATTGGCGGCGTCTACGGCCGAACCGGCCGAACCGGCGCCCACCAGCATGTGGAACTCGTCGATGAACAGGATCGAGCCGGTGGACTTCAACTCGTCGATCACCCGCTTGAGGCGTTCTTCGAACTGGCCGCGGTACATCGTCCCGGCCACCAGCGAGCCCACGTCCAACTTGAGGACGCGCTTGCTGAGCAGTGGCGCGGGGACGTCGCCGTCGGTGATACGCTGGGCGAGACCCTCGACGATGGCCGTCTTGCCGACGCCCGGCTCGCCGATCAGGGCGGGATTGTTCTTGGTGCGGCGGGCCAGGATCTGGATGACCCGCTCGATCTCGGTCTGGCGCCCGATGACCGGGTCCAGCTTGCCTTCCTCGGCCAGGGTGGTCAGGTCGGTGGCGAGCTGGTCCACCAGGGGCGTCTTGGGTTCCTGCTTGCCGCCCGGCTTGGCCGTCTCCGGGACAGCCGAGGTGCCGCTGCCGCTGCTTTCCTGCAGCACGCGGCGGGTCTGCCGGCGGACCTGTTCGGGGGTCACGCCGAGCTTCTTGAGCACCTCCATGGCCGCGCCTTCGGAACGGACCAGCCCGAGCAGCAGGTGTTCGGTGCCGATATAATGATGGCCCATCTTGCGGGCTTCGTCGATGGCGTATTCCAGGACCTGCTGGGTATCCGGAGCAAGCTCGATCTTGCCGCTTTCATAGTGGCCTTCGCTGCCGACGCGTTGGATCATTTCGCGCACCCGCGCCGTTTCCAGGCCGAGTTCGCGCAAGACCCGTCCAGCCACACCCCCATCTTCTTCCAATAATCCCAGGAGCAGATGCTCGGTACCAATCAATCCCTGATGGGCGCGCTCGGCTTCCTGGTGAGCCAGGGAGAGGACACGGCGGGCCCGCTGGGTGAAACGTTCCATGCTAGCCATAAGGGGTCTCCAATATCGGTGGACGAGAATGACCCTCGCCCTGCAATCCGACAAGAACTGTCGGGTTTGATTCTACCAAAAAGCAAGGCGGTTTTTGTATGAAGAAGATTAGAGTTTGAGGAATGGGAGAAAAGGGGGAAGCTGGCAACTAATAGATGAATGGAATCAGGAACCGGGTATGCTTTTTATACTCCGTCCAGGCCTCCCCAAAGCGTTCCGCCAGGGCCTTGTCCTCGCGGCGGGCGCGACCGACGAAGGCCACCACCGAGAAGACCAGGAACAGCAGCACCACCCAGGTTGGATAGACCAGGACCAAGCCCAGCATGGCGACCCACCAGCCGAAATACATCGGGTTGCGGACGAAGGCGTACGGTCCGCTCTGGACGATCTGGTGGTCGTCCAGCAGTTTGACGTTCTGACTGGTGCTGATCGCCCACATCTTGCCAAGTGTCCGGCGCGCCCACAAGACGAAGGCGCAGCCGGCCAGATAGACAACCAGGCCGACCAGGTCGAGGATCCGCCCGGCGGGGACGGACAACCTGGCCAGGGGAATCCAAAGAAAATAAAACAGCGGCACACACAGGAGCAGCCCGAGGACCATCATGGCGACCTGGGTCCAGAGCGGCCAATTGCCGCCCTTGCGGGCAGGCAGCAGGCTGACGGCCTGGCCCTTTTTCAAGGCCACCAACCAATCGGCCAGGGTCAGGATGAAGGAGAGGTAGATCAGGATGAGCAGGACGATACCGGCAATGATCCAATCGAAAAGAGCCATGGTTCCACCTCCTAACGGTTGTCCCCATCTCCGCTGATCACCCCGCGCTCGAGGCGGGAATAGAGCTTGGCGATATTGTGTTCGGCCACTTCCTCGAGGGTCAGGTCAAGCTCGGTGCAGACCTGAGCCAGGTACCAGAGCACGTCGCCCAACTCGCCCTTGAGCGCTTCCCGATCCGCCTCGGCGATCACGCCGCCCTTGTCGCGGAAGATCTTCTTGATCTTGCCGGCCACTTCGCCGGCCTCGTTGGTCAGCCCGAGTGTGGGATAGATGACCGGGTGGCCGATGGCCGGATACCCGGCGGTCTTGCGGGATTTGGTTTGATATTCGGAAAAATCCATGAAAAGCCTTTTCTCCACAAAGGAACACGAAGGGACACAAAAAACTTGGTGTCCGTTGTGTTTAGATTAGTCTTCCAACAAATACGCCAGTACCCAGCGAGTAGTCGCCACCAGCGCCTCGGTATGGGTGCGCTCGTAGCTGTGGGAGGCGTCCACGCCGGGGCCGATCAGCGCCACCGCCGCGTCCGCTCCTGCCGACCACCAGGCTTCGCCGTCCGAGCCGTAGTGCGGGTAGATGTCGACCTTGTAAGGGATGGCGTTCTTCTCGGCCAGCCCGCGCAAGCGGGTCGACAGGCCGTGGTGGTACGGGCCGCCGCTGTCCTTGACGCACAACGATGCATGGAACTCGTCCGAGGCCTGGCCTTCGCCCACGGCGGCCATGTCGACCACCAGCAACTCCTCCACGTCCGCCGGGAGGCCGGCCGCCGCGCCGTGCCCGACTTCCTCGTAATTGCTGATCAGGAAATGGGTGGGATGGGTGGGCTTCTTCTTGCCATCGTAGAGGGCCTTGGCCGCCGCAGCCAGGCAGGCCACGCAGGCCTTGTCGTCCAGGTGGCGCGAGCGGACGAAGCCGCCGGTGACCTCCACGCGTGGGTCGAAAGACACGAAATCCCCGACCTGGATGCCGAGTTCGACAGTCTCCTTCTGGGAGAAGGTGCGCGCGTCCAGGCGCACTTCCATATTCTCGTCGTCCCGCTTCATCTCGTTGACCTCCGCCCCAAAGACATGGCTGGAGGCTTTGGTCAGCAAGACCGACCCGCGCACCGTCCGCCCCTTGGAGGTGAAGACGGTCACTCCCTCACCTTCGATCGTGTTCCAGGCGAACCCGCCGATGCGGGAGAGCTTGAGGCGCCCATTGGACTTGACTTCCTTGACCATCGCCCCAAGCGTGTCGACGTGGGCGGTCAAGGCGCGCGGACCGTCGTCCCGTTCGCCGGCCCAACTGGCCAGCAGGGCGCCCTTGCGGGTGCGGCCCAGCTTGAGCGGCTTGAAGGCTTTCAGGGTCTGTTCGGTAAAAGCCACGGCCGGCTCGGCCAGCCCGGTCGGGCTGGGGGTATTCAAAAGCTTGGCAAGAAAATCCAACAGGAACTGGGTGTCGATTTCAGGCAAGACGGACATACTTTCTCCTTCGGGGATAAAAATAGCCATGCTCATTATATAGCATGGCTATTCATCGAGGTAGGTCCGATCTCGTCAGGCCTATTGGACGGCCACGTAGATATAGAACTTGGACTCGTCGGAGTCGATCTTGAAATCCTCGTCGTAGACTTCCATGTCGTACTTGTCGGGATGCGGGGTCAGTCCGGCCTGCGCCAGTGCGGTGTGATAAATATACTGGTAGGTCTCGCCGAGCTTGTCGAGCTTGCCGTGGTGGGTGAAGACGGCGTATTTGTAGGCCGGCACTTCCCGGTAGACCATCCCGGCCGGGACATCTTTGTCATCCGCCACCTGGAGGGCAGCTACGTACTCGAACTCACCCGGCCGGGCCGGGCCTTCCAGGGTGCTGAAGCACAGGCCGAAGCCCTCTTTTTGATTGATGCTCTTGACGGCCGAGCTGACCTGGTTGAAGCGGCCCCACATCTGGCCGATCTCGCCATGCTCGTTCTTGCCGACGTAAGAAAAGCCGACCGCCTTGAAGGCGGGACGATTGACAATTTTCGGTTGCATGATTTCTTCCTTTTTGTTGGAACGAAGTGAGACAGGCAGGCGGGTTTTCTCGACGGGACATTGCACTTCGATGACGCCGGCCTGTGTCAGAGGGACGGGGGAGGCGCTGACCCCGCTTTCGGGCAGGTAGATCTCGCGATAGGATCCGGCCGGCTGGTAGCCGCCGTGCTGCGCCCAGGCGTACAGGGAAGCGTAAGCCTGCGACAGGGTGGAAGGGTCGCCAGTATGGATGACGCTCGCCATCGATGGGACGGCCGCCAATTCCTGCAGCCGGATGGGGGTACCCTGCCAATCGCCGGCGCGCTGACCACTGCGCAGGTCGACGCCCACCGCCAGGGTCAGCTCCAGGTCGGCCTCCCGGTAGGGCAGGCCCTCGAAAAGGGCGAACCAGGGTGTGGCCGGCTTGAGCCTGGAGGCTTCCAGGTGGTTCTTCAGGAGAGTTTGCAGGCTTTGGCGGGCAGGCTGGATGGCTTCTTCATTCGCCGCCACGACCCGGGCGAGCAATACCGTTTGCGCCGGAACGTCTTTCAAGGCAACCTCGTCGTAAGACGGGTTTCCGCTCCTCTCAAGCTGGCGCAGGCGCTGCTCGACGCGCAGCAGCCGGGCTTTTTCCTCCTCCACCTGTGCAGCCAGTTCCATTTGCTTCAGGCGCAGCATGCCGCGCATTTCGGCGACCGAGACGTCTTCCCCCAGCAGTTGGGCGACCTGTTCGAGCGACAGCCCCAGGTCTTTCAGCGCCAGGATCCGGTTGAGCTTGGACAGTTGGGCGATATCGTAGTAGCGATACCCGCTGTAGCGGTCCACATGGACGGGTGCGAGCAGCCCCAGGTCGTCGTAATGGTGGAGGGTCTTGATAGAAACATGCGCCAATTTGGAGAAGTCACCGATCTTGATCATGAGTCTGCCCTTATATGTCTGATGGCCATCAGTGCGCCTAGTATAGACCCTCCGGCAGGGTACGAGTCAAGTGCCAAACCCGGTAAGTCGAGGCCGAAATCAAGCTCCTCATTAATCCCACAAACATGATAGAATAAATGTGCTAATGGAGAGCATGGAATGAAAACCATTCGCGCGTCCGAGATCGGCTCCTACCTTTTCTGTGCCCGGGCTTGGTGGTATGCCCAAAAAGGGGTCGCCTCCTCCAACCAGGCTGAAATGAATACCGGGACAGAACTCCACCGCCAGCACGGCCGGCGCGTGCTCGCCGCCGGCCTGACGCGCACCCTGGCCGTAATCCTGCTCCTGGTGGCCCTGGCCTTATTGGTGGCTTTCTGCACAGCCAGGCTCGTCTGACAGGAGGGTTGGGATGTCGGTCCTAGAAAAAATCGCCTATTCCCAGAATCGCCGGGATGAGGTTCCCAACCAGGAACTCGCCCGGGAGTTGGCTGCGACCAAAGATCGGGCCGGAGTCCGGGAAATTGCCGTAGCCCTGTGGAGCAAAGAGAAAAACATCCAGTCGGATTGTTTGAAGGTGCTCTACGAGACTGGCTACCTCGACCCGTCCCTGATCGCCGATTACGTGAATGACTTTCTCGAGCTGCTCAAGAGCCGCAACAACCGGATGGTTTGGGGAGCCATGATCGCCCTTTCCACGATCGCCGGGCTGAAAGCGGACGAGATCTTTCCACATGTGGATGAGATCAAAAAGACGATGGCGGCCGGCTCCGTCATTACCAACGACGCCGGAATGAAAACCCTCTCGCAAATCGCCGGCCGGAAAGACGAGTATCGCCAGCACATCCTTCCCTATCTTCTCGAACGTCTTGCCGCCGCCCGCGCCGTCGACGCGCCCCGCTACGCCGAATTCATCCTGACGGCCATCGACCCGGCAGACAAAGCCGAATTCATCCGAATCCTCGAAAAATGGATCTCTTCGGCCAGCGGCCAGCGCCTAGCCCGCCTCAAGAAAGTCCTCAGGACCGCCCAAGCCTTATGATCTCCCTGTTTATCGGCCTCGCCGTCCTCCTGCTCGCCATCGTCCTGTTTTTCATCTCAGGGCTGCAGCGGCGCGCCTCCGGCCTGCCGGGCGGACGGGTGATCTATTCCGACACGCGCGCCTGGGGGGCGGTGGAAAAACCCCTCTTCGACAGGGACCTGGGGTTGACCGGCAAACCCGACTACCTGGTGGAACAGGATGGCAGGCTCATCCCCGTCGAGGTCAAGACCGGCCGGACCCCCACAGCGCCGTACGACTCGCACATCTTCCAGCTGGCGGCTTACTGCCTGCTGGTCCATAAAGCGACCGGCAAGCGTCCGCCCTACGGGATCATCCACTACCCCGGCGGTGACTTCGCCGTCGACTACACCGCCGATCTCGAGAACGCCGTGCTGGACCTGATCGCCGACATCCGCATCAGTGAACACCGCCCCGAGGTGGACCGCTCCCATGAAGACGCCCAACGCTGCCGAGGCTGCGGATTCCGTGATGTTTGCGACCAGCGCCTGGGGTGATCCTTTCGGCTCAACCCCTCTCCCGGCGGGAAAGAGGCAGGGGGTGGGGAACACGGTATAATTACGCAATGTACTCCCATTTTTCGAACCTCGGCCGTCGTGCTTTCCCGGCTTTTTGGCCTTGTCAGGTCCAGTAGTCATCAACGGATCGCATTCATTCAATGACAGAACCCCTTGCCACTCCCCACCGGATCGTCGTAGCGGCCCATCCCAAGATGCCGGAGGCCGTCGCCGAAGCGGCCGCCATCAGCGCCTATTTCAAGGAACGCGAACTTGAATCGGTCGATGGCACTTTCGACGATACCGCCCTGCGCAAGCGCGTCAGGGAGGGCGAATTCGACCTGATGGTGGCCATCGGCGGGGACGGGACCATGCTGCGGGCCAGCCACTTGTGCGCCCCATGCGGGCTGCCCATCCTAGGCATCAATACCGGGCGGCTGGGTTTCCTGATCCAGGTCGATCAGAAGGAATGGCAGGCGGCCTTCGACGGCTTGCTGAAAGGCGAGTTCTGGATCGAGCGGCGCATGATGGTGCGGGTCGAGCACACCCGGGCCGGCGAAACGCTCGGCACCTGGCACGCCTTGAACGAGGCGGTCGTCAGCCGGGGACCTTCCGTCCGGCCGGTCCGCCTCTCCGCCAACGTGGATGGTCACCTGCTAGCCAACTACGTGGCCGACGGCATCATCGCCGCCACCCCCACCGGGTCCACCGCCTACGCCCTGGCGGCCGGCGGGCCGATCCTGCCGCCCGAGCTGCGCAACATCCTGATCATCCCGATCGCACCGCACCTGTCGGTGGAACGGGCCGTCGTGCTCTCCGAGGGCACCTCCGTCAGCATCAAACTGATCGGCGGGGACGCCGTCCTGAGCGTGGACGGGCAGATCCCGATCGGCCTGGCCGAAGGCGACGTGACCGACGTGCGCGCCAGCGACTACCTGGCCCGCTTCGTCCGCTTCGGGGATCCGGGTTACTTCTACCGCAATCTGACCGCTCACATGAACCAGAATCCATCCGTAGGTTTCCCAAGATGATCGATACAACCTCTCCAACCTATTGCGCCAACCATCCGGGCGTGGAGACCACGCTGCGCTGCAACAAATGCGGCAAGCCCATCTGCGCCAAGTGCGCCGTTCGTACGCCCACCGGTTACCGCTGCAAGGAATGCGTCCGCGGCCAGCAGAAAATCTTCGACACGGCCGTCTGGTCCGATTACGTCCTTGGCTTCGTGGTCGCCGGCATCCTGGGATTCCTGGCCAGCCTGTTGGCTACCCTGGTGAGCAGCCTGAGCTTTATCGGCTGGTTCCTGATCGTCATCGGGGCTCCCACCGCCGGTGTGGTCATTGCCGAAGCGCTCCGCCTGGTAACCCGCAAGCATCGCTCCCGCCCCCTGTTCATCACCATCGCAGTCGCCATCCTGGTCGGTTCCCTGCCGGTCATCGTCTTCCACCTGATCACCCTGAACATCTTCTCGCTGATCTTCGAAGGCATCTTCCTGTTCATCGCCATCCCGGTGGTCTATACCCGCCTGTCGGGCATTCAGTTGACCAGATAATCATGCTGACCGAACTGCATATCCAGAACTTCGCCATCATCGACCGCCTCGAGCTGGAGCTTGGGCCGGGGCTGGTCATTTTCACCGGCGAGACCGGGGCAGGCAAATCGATCATCATGGACGCCCTCGACGTGCTGATGGGCGGCCGGGCCGATGCCACCTCCATCCGCTCGGAAGCGGACCTGGCGCGGATCGAGGGCACCTTCAAGCTGACCGGCCCCGAACGCGCCGCCGCCCACGAGACCCTCAAACGCGAGGAGCTGCTCGACGACCCGAACTTCGTTACCCTGACTCGCGAGGTCCGGCGCGAAGGCCGCAGCGTGGCCCGTGTCAATGGCCGGACGGTCAACCTGACCCTGTTGAAGGAATTGGGCGAGATCCTGGTCGACATTCACGGCCAGTCGGAGCACCTCTCCCTGCTCAACGTGCGCGCCCACCTGGGGTTGATCGACCGCTACGCCAACGTCGAGACGCAACTGGCAGCTTATCGCAAGACCTACCAGGGCCTGCTGGACCTGCGCCGTGAGTTGAAGGACCTGCGGGATGCCCAGCGCGACTCCGAGCGCCGCACCGAGATGTTGACCTTCCAGGCCGAGGAGATCGAGGCCGCCAAGCTGAAGCGGGGCGAGGACGAGGAACTCAAGCTGGAACGCGATCGCCTGGCCAACGCCGAGTCGCTCGCCAGCCTGGCCCAGGATGCGCTGACCGTCCTCGACGAGGGCACGGCCGAGTCCCCTGCCGCCACCGACCTGATCGGCCAGGCCGTCCAATCGCTGGCCAAGCTGGCCCAGATCGACGCAGCCCAGAACGGCCTGGCGGAGCAATCCGCCACCCTGGAAGACACCCTGGCCGACCTGGCGCGCAGCCTGCGCAATTACCTGGAAGCCATCGAATACAATCCCAAGCGGCTGGAGGAAGCCGAGGAGCGCCTCGACCTGATCCACCGCCTGGAAAGAAAATACGGCGGCAGCATCGAGGCGGCCATCGCCTTTGCCGAGGACGCCCGCAAACAACTCGAGACGATCACCACGGCCTCCGATCGCATTGCCGAGCTCGAAACCGCCGAAGCGGCCGCGCTGGAGAAACTTTCGGCCCAGGCCCAGGCCCTGTCGCAAGCCCGCAGGGCCGCCGCTGAAAAAATGAGCAAAGCCATCGAGACCGAGCTGGATGACCTGCGCATGGCCGCCGCCCGTTTCGCGGTGGATTTTCAGACCAAGCCCGACCCGGAGGGAGCGCCTCTACCGGACGGGACGCGCGTCGCCTTCGACGGGACCGGCATCGACCGGATCGAATTCCTGGTGGCGCCCAACCCGGGCGAAGGCCTGAAACCGCTGGCCAAGATCGCCTCGGGCGGCGAGACCTCCCGGCTGATGCTGGCCTTGAAGAACGTCCTGGCGCGCGCCGACCAGGTCCCGACCCTGATCTTCGACGAGATCGACCAGGGCATCGGCGGGCGCGTTGGCGGGACAGTCGGCGAAAAACTCTGGAACCTCGGCCGCGCCCACCAAGTAATGGTCATCACCCATCTGCCACAGCTGGCTGCCTTCGGCGACCAGCATTACCAGGTCCAGAAAGCCATCGAAAAGGATCGCACCCTGACCCACGTTACCAAGTTATCGGGCGAGCCACGCACGCTCGAACTGGCCCAGATGCTCGGAGAAGTCACCGAGGGCACCATCCGCTCGGCCCACGACCTCCTCCAGAGCGCCCAGACCTTCAAGAACGACCATAAATAAGGGATATCCGCTTTCCAAGCGCCGCCGGAATTGTCCCGGCGGCTTTTTATATTAATATCCCTTTAGAGTGCCCTTCGCCCGTCCTCCCAAGCGGAACAATTGGGGTATGATAGCGTCTCTGGGAAGGAGGCTTCAGCCCATGAAGAAAATCTTGTATGGCTTTTTAATTCTGTTCTCCGTCACCCTGGCCGCCTGCGGACCATCGACGCCCGCGCCGACCCCCACCGCGCCACCGACCGCTCCCCCTACATCGACGCCGCTCGCCACCGACACGCCCACCCCTGAGCCGACCCCACTCTACCCGCCTGCCGGGCTCGGCCCGGCCAACTTCCCATCCAATGTGGATCCGCTCACCGGCCTGACCGTTGCCGACCCGTCCCTGCTGGACCGCCGTCCGATGGTCATCAAGGTCTCGAACCTGCCGCGCACGGTCCGCCCGCAGTGGGGGCTTTCGCTGGCCGACATCGTTTTCGAGTACTATACCGAGGAAGGCTCGACCCGCTTCGCCGGGGTCTTCTATGGCAATGACGCCAAGATCGTCGGTCCGATCCGCTCGGGCCGCTTCATCGACGCGGACATCGTCCGGGGATACAAGGCCGTCTTCGCTTTCGGCTCGGCTTACATTTCCGAGATGCGGCGCTTCCTCCAGTCGGAGTTCGCCAACCGTCTGGTGATCGAAGGCCCCGAATCCCCGCTGACGCGCTACGATCCGAACGGCTACAACTACCTGGTGGTGAACACCGCCGACCTGAGCGCCTTCGCCACCAAGAAGAATATGGACAACACGCGCCAAGACCTGAACGGCATGGTCTTCAAGCTGGAGCCGCCCGCCGGCGGCCAGCCGGCTACGCAGTTATTCATCCACTATTCGGGTTCGATCTACAACCGCTGGGATTTCGATGCCGCCAGCGGCAAATATCTTCGTTTCTCTGACACAGCCGACGCCTTCAACGCCGGGCAGGACGAACAATATGCCCAGTTGACCGACCGCCTGACCGGTCAGCCGATCGCCTTCGACAACGTAGTGGTCCTTTTCGTCAACCACGAAGTTTACAGCCCGGGCATTTACGACATCCTGCTGAGCGGATCGGGGGATGCCTACGCCTTCCGCGACGGACAGGTGTACAAGGTCAAATGGCAGAGGAACGATACGGACGTGATCTCCCTCCAAAATGCGGACGGGACGCCGTTCGCCTTCAAGCCGGGCACCACCTGGTTCGAGGTCGTCGGGCTGAGCACCACCGTCCAGCAAACCGATCAAAGCTGGCGCTTCACGCACAAAATGCCGTAAGAATATTTGTAAGGGCGACCGGTGGTCGCCCTTACGGTTTATAATCACGCCCAGCAAAGGAGGTGACCATGAAGCGCATTGCAGTCCTGACCGGGGGTGGGGACGCCCCGGGTCTGAACGCGGTCATCCGGGCGGCTGCCAAGACCGCCATCATCGATTACGGTTGCGAAGTATTCGGGGTCCTGGACGGATACGACGGATTCATCGCCGATGGGGGCGTCATCTCTCTGGACCTGGCGGCCGTGCGCGGCATCCTGCCGCGCGGCGGCACCATCCTGGGCACTGCCAACCGCGGCAATCCGTTCGCCCGCAAAGTCATCCAAGACGGCAAGGAAGTCGTGATCGACGTATCCGACGAAATCATCGCGGCGATCAAAAAGTTGAAAATGGACGCGGTCATCGTCATCGGCGGGGATGGGACGCTGCGGATCGCCATGCAGCTTTGCGAACGGGGGGTTCCCGTCATCGGGGTGCCCAAGACGATCGACAACGACGTCGGCGGGACGGAAGTGACCTTCGGCTTTGACACCGCCCTGACGATTGCCACCGAGGCCCTCGACCGGCTGCACACCACGGCCGAAGCCCACCACCGGGTGATGGTCCTGGAGCTGATGGGCCGGGACGCCGGCTTCATCACCCTGCACGCCGGGGTTTCCGGCGGAGCGGATGTGATCCTGATCCCGGAGATCCCGTTCAAGTTCGAGTCGATCATGAAGAAGGTCCGGGAGCGCGCCGAAGGCGGCTCACACTTCAGCCTGCTGGCCGTATCCGAGGGCGCCAAGCCCCTGGGCGGGCAGGTGGTCTACTCGCGCAGTGGGGACGCGGTCTATGTCCCCCGGCTGGGAGGGATCGGCCAGGAGGTCGGGAAGTATGTCGAGGAGAATGGCTTCGAGTCGCGCGTGACCGTGCTTGGACACGTCCAGCGCGGCGGGAGCCCGACGGCCTTCGACCGCTGGCTGGCCACCCGGTACGGGGCCGCGGCGGTCCGCACGGCCGCCGACGGGAAATTCGGCAACATGGTGGCCCTGCGGGACGCGAAAATCGTCGACGTTCCCCTCAGCGAAGCCCTGGCGGTTCCCAAGCGTGTGGATATCGCCGGGGATGGCGTCCGGACAGCCCGCGGCATCGGGATTTCCTTCGGGGACGAATGATCCCGTTCTTTCCTCCCCCGTCCAAAAACCGGACGGGGGAGGTTCTTGATAAGCCACGACCCGCGGTTAAAAGCGGAAGGCCGCCCCAATGGGCGGTCTCCCTGTGCGCGCTGTGGCACCTTTACGATCTGCTAAAGTGACTGCAGAGCGAGGAGGGATGCCACAGCGCTTCGTTTCGTACTACTATCCATTTTGGGCACCACCTCCTCTCTATAAGGATGGCGGAGTTGGGTGCAAGTCAAACTTCAAGGGGCGGCTTGCACAGTTGGAAGTATTACATAGAAACACGAGGGTGTCAATAGAGTGGTCTGAACAACGGCTTCCGGAGGCGGGTTTATTGCTGGCCGGTGCATTGTTCGACGAAATCCACGACGGTCGCCTGCAGGTCACTGTCGACGGAAGCGTCCAGCAAAGTCGAACCTGTCGCAGCCGTACCCGGAACAAGGATGAGCGCTTTCGGCTCTGCCGCGGCCTGGTAACCCGCCTCGGTCTTGGGCCGATCCGCTGTATCCTCCTCCCCGGTAATGAATAGCTTCGGCAGGGCCACATTCGTGAGATCCGCGCCGCCGGGGTAGGTGATCAACACCAGCCCGATGATCTCCGGCTGGGTTGCATTGGAGGCGCACCCGCCGGCCCCGTTGCCCGCCCCGATACAGAGGATCTTGTCGAATCCGTTCAGATGGAGAAAGTCGATGGCATACCCGACGTTCACAGCAGTGGCGCCTTCGTCGTCCTGTGAGCTCACGGTAAGAGCGGTGAACCCTTCCCCGGCCAGGACCTGGGCGAAGGCAGTCCATTCGGATTCGCCCTGCCCGCCCTGGCTGGCCAGGAGCACGGCGATTTTTCCATGCCCGTAGATCGTACCGTCCAGCGGATCGAACGGCGATTGCTTGATGATCACCGGGCCATCCTCAAGCAGGGTGGGCGTCGGCAGGCTCGCCCGCGAACCGTGCAGTTTAGCAGAGGCGATGGTCGGGCTGCAACCGATCAACAGCATCGCGATCGCCGCCAAAGCGATTTTTTGAAATAAAATACGCCGCATCATGTTCCTTTATTGAAATTACAGCATAAGAACTGCAAACGCATTCCATTGCATTTGCAGTTCGAAATGAGTATAACACGGTTGCAAAAACCTTGTTATCGATCCCCGGGGACGGCGCTGACACCCTTTGATACCTTTTGATAGTCCCGTGCCAGTTCCTGCCAGACCCGATCCGTTATCCTGTACAAAATCTAAGGTGGAGGCTTGTCATGAAACGTACCGATGTACTTTGGATCACGACCCTGGTCCTTGGCTGGATTTTCGACTTCCTCTTCTGGAAGCACGGGGTGGGCATCAATTTTGCCATTTATGCTGTTCTGTGCCTGGCCGGCGGATTCCTGGTGCTGGGGATGAACGGGATCCGCCCTTCGTGGAAATCCCTGCTGGTGCTGCTGCCCATCCTTTTCTTCGCCGCCATGACCTTCATCCGGCTGGAGCCGATGAGCATGTTCCTGTCGGGGGCTTTTACGCTCGGGTTGATGGGGGTGCTGGCGGTCACTTTCCTGGGAGGCCGCTGGGCATGGTACAGCCTGTCGGATTATGTGGCCAATTTCGCCCGGCTGGCCGGCAGCCTGTTCGCCCGTCCTTTGATCTTCCTGGTCGAAAGCAGGAAGCAGGTCCAGGCCGCGGGACAGGCCGGTGAATCCGGCGGCGCCGCCCGGGCCAGGTGGAAACGCGTCTGGGCGATCCTGCGCGGGATCCTGATCGCCGTACCGGTCGTGGCAATCTTTGCCGCCCTGCTCTCGTCCGCCGACGTGGTCTTTGCCCAGCGCCTGCACGACTTCACCAGGCTCTTTCGCCTCGAGAATCTGCCGGAATACATCTTCCGGGCCGTCTATATCCTGATCGGCGCATATGCCCTGGCAGGGATTCTCCTCCACGCAGCCCTGAAGAGCAAGGACGAGAAATTACTGGGCATGGATAAACCGCTCGTCCCGGCTTTCCTGGGCTTCACCGAGGCGACCGTAGTGCTCGGCGCGGTGGTCCTGCTCTTCGGGGCCTTTGTGATCATCCAATTCCAGTACTTCTTCGGCGGGCAGACCAACATCGGCGTACAGGGCTATACCTTTTCAGAGTACGCCCGGAAAGGCTTCGGGGAGCTGGTGGCGGTGGCCTTTTTTAGCCTGCTGCTCTTCCTGGGGTTGAGCGCCATCGCCAAGCGCCAATCCCCAGCCCAGCGCTGGACTTTCTCCGGGCTCGGGCTCGGCATGGTGGCGCTCGTCGGGATCATCCTGGTCTCGGCTTTCCAGCGGCTGCTGCTCTACGAGGCCGCCTACGGCTCTTCGCGGCTCCGGATGTACACCCATGTCTTCATGATCTGGCTGGGCGCCCTGCTGGCCGTGGTGGTGGTCCTCGACATCCTGCGCAGGGAGCGCTTCTTCGCCTTTGCAGCCCTGGTCGCCTCGCTCGGCTTTGCCGCCACCCTGATGCTTGCCAATGTGGACGGGGCGATCGTCCGGGAGAACGTCGCCCGGGCCGCAGCCGGCGAAAGCCTGGATGTTGCCTACCTGGCCTCGCTTTCCTCGGACGCGGTCCCGGCCATGGTTCAAGCTTTTCAATCGCCCACCGTCCCGGCCCGGACCCGCGAGGCGGTCGGCGCAGCCCTGGCCTGCCGGTCTTCCCTGGTCAAGCCGCCGAAGAAATCCGACTGGCAGGCTTTCACTCTTTCCCGGTTCTGGGCGGACAGCGCCTTTTCGTCGGTACAGGGAAGCGTAGACAATTACTACGTCCACCAGGACGAGTATCATATTCGAGTCGACTCGCCCCAAGGGGATACGTTCAACTGCATCGACTATTCCGGGGATTAAAAAAGGGCAAGACCAGAGCCTGCCCCGAACGATCGGCACCCCACAACTGCCGGGAACCCCTGACCGGGCCTCCCGGCAGTTCTCATTTCCCGCATGCGGAGGCGTAGTCTTTCAACACCGTCTGGACCCGGTCGAGGATGACCGCCGTGGGCGTATTTTCGATCGAACCGTCCAGGATGTGCTCGTACTGGACCGGCAGGGACCCTTCCAGGATGGACTCCGGCAGAGGCGCCCGGCTGAGGTTTTCCACCAATTTCTCCACTGCAATTTGAACGGGCAGGTCCGACCAGTAGTAACGGACCCGGTCGCTCAGGCTGTACATGCGGGCGAAGGCCTGGTCCTGGGGCGTGCCGCGGTAATAGCGCTGCCAGTGTTGCGGGTTGCGCAGCATGGCGGCCTCCAGGGTCGCAACCAGGTTCGAACGTTCCGCCGCCGGGATCAGCTCGTTTTCCATCCTGACCAGGGCGAAGATCGCCTCCCGGTAGGCAAAGGTCAGGGCCGGGCCGACCTTCAGGATGGCGAAATGGTCGTTCACCAGGTCCTGCAGGCTCTCCCGGGTCTGGTAATCGGTGGAATGGGCCTCATAGACGAAGGGCGTCGTTTCGGAGAAACGCGCCAGGGCATCCGCCGCGGCGGGCCGGTAATCCAGGACGAAATCGTCCCCGAACTCGACGCCCGGCTGGACGACCAGCGCCACAACCCGCTCCCAGGCCGATTCGAGCCCGGCCTCCCGGAAGGCGGCCCGGGTGACCTCGAGCGTGCGCCCGGCATCTTCGACCGATGTGACCCGGACTCCCGCCTCGTGGGCGAGCGCTCCGCCGGGAATGGGAACCTCGGTGCCGATGACGTAGCGCGGTAGGGAAGCCGGGGTCGCACTGGCCTCGGCCGTCCCGGCAAGCTGGGCGGTCCGGCGGGCAACCAATTCCACATCCAGGGGTTTGTCCGGGTCGTCGCCGCCCAGTCTCATGCTCGCATCCAGGTGGATCTTGACGAAACCAGCCTGGACGTATGCCTGCACCAGGCCGGCGGCTTTTTGCATGGCTTCCCCGGCCGGCTCCGCCTGCCAGACGGACGGGCCGAGGTGGTCGCCGCCCAGAAGGAGCCTGTCGGGCGGCAGGCCATTTTGGGCAGCGATCCCGAACAGGAAGCGGACGAAATCCGCCGGGGGCATGCCGGTATAGCCGCCGAACTGGTTGACCTGATTGCAGGTCGATTCGATCAGTAGCGGAGCGCCGGTCCGGGCGGCGCGGCGCATGGCCGCCTGCAGCACGGTGGGATGGGCGGAGCAGACCGAGACGATCCCGCGTGCTTCGCCGCGTTTCTGGGCCTGGACGATTTCATCGAGAATATTTGGGTTCATGGTAGGGTTCACTCAGGCAGGCATCCCGAAGCATTCCCGGTAGGGAACACGGGCTGCTGCTAAAGATACTTCTTGGCCTCATCCAGCGTGGGCTGGGCAGCCGTGCCGCCGGCGGAACGGGTCGAAAGGGACCCGCAGACCGTTCCCAGCCGGAGGGAGTTCTCGAGGCTCCAGTCATCCAGCCAGCCGAACAGGAATCCGGCGTCGAAGCTGTCGCCCGCCCCGACCGTATCCACGACCGGGATCGGGAGCGCCTCCGCCCGGGCGGTCTTCCCGCCGCGGCAGGCCAGCGCACCCCGGGCGCCCAGCTTCACGGCCACGGTCTCGCAGGTTTCGGCCAGCTTCCGAGCGGAGGCTTCCGCATTTGCCGCTCCACTCAGGGCCAGGGCCTCGTTCTCGTTGGGCAGGAAGAGGTCGGCAAGGCAAAGCAAGTCGTCGAGTCCACGCCAGTCGCCGGAGGGATCCCAGTTGGTGTCGAGCGAGGTCGTCAGGCCGAGGGCGTGCGCCCGCCGGAAGAGCCCCGGCAGTCCGGGCCGCAGGGCAGTCTGGAGGAAGTAGCTGGCGACGTGCAGGTGGCGGGATTGTTCCAGCAGCGCTTCGGGCACCTGTTCCGACTGGAGCCGGTCGATCGTCCCGAGGTGGGTCAGGATGGCGCGGTCGCCGCCGCGATTGAGGATGACGCTCAGGCCGGTCGGCCGGTCCGGGTCGAGGCGCACACCCGAGACGTCGATGCCGCGCCGGGTCAGTTCCTCCAGCATGAAGCGGCCGAACAGGTCCGCTCCGCACACACCGGCGAAGGCGACTTTCAGGCCCAGGCGGGCGGCCCCGCAGGCAAAGATGGCAGAGGAGGAGCCGACCACCAAGTCAGCCGAATCGACCAGCTTCTCCACCTGCCCGAACGCCGGGGCGACGTCCCCGCTCAGGATCAGGTCGGGGTTGAGCTCACCGGCGACGAGAATGTCAAAGGCTTTTGTCATTTTGTCCGGGCGGAGACGCAGGCGCGCCGCTAATACGTCTTATACCAATCCGGGGTAATCTCCCCAGCAGCGTAGAAATCCGTCCAGGGCCTGGCCCGTTCGATACACAACCGGGTCAGGCGCTCGAGGCGCGGCCGGGCGACATCCTTCAGGAAGTCGGCCCGCGCTCCGCCAGCCAGCCCGACCGCCTCCTGCCAGACGGCCCGCCCGACGGCGCTCCCGGAGGCGCCCGCCCGGCAGGCGACGTCCACCTGGCGGAAGTAGGTCTCGTAATCCACCGCCGCCGAGAGAAGGATCCAGGGCACAGGACTGGCAGCCGAGATCTCGGCGCAGGCGGCGGCCCAGGCCGATTCGTCAGGGTCGAGCACGTTCAGCGGAAACTCGGCCTTGAGCACGTCCACACCCGGGACGGTCAGCCGGCGGGCAGTCTCGGTGACGACATGGCGCTTCTCGGCGGAGGTCAATTTTTGGTCCGCCGCCAAAGCATACGAAAGCGGTTCGAGCATGATCCCGAGATCCTGGCGGGTGCATTCGTCGACCACCTGGCGGACGAATGTCTCAATCTCCCCGGCGGTCGGTGAATCGGGGTGGTAGTAGACCAGCAGCTTGATCATGCTGGCGCCCATCCGCTTGGCCTTTTCGATGCTCCAGCCAGGCAGAATCTGGGACTGACGGGCGGTCGGCGCGCCGCCGTAACCGGTCGACTCGACCGCCACGACGAACGGCGTCTGGCGGGGGATGGCCCCGGCGGCGACCGCCTGGGCGGCGCTGTACTCCGGGTCGAGCAGGACGGCGGTGGCCGCGTCGGAGAGCGCAGCGGTCACGTCCAGCTTGAAGCGGGTCAAGTCGGCGTCGCCGACCGAACCCGGATCGGCCGGATTGAGGGCCCGGCGCAGGTTCTGGCGATGGTCGAGAGCCAGGCAGGTGAAGGTGGCTCGATCACTCGAGCACTGCTGCAGGCCGCGCAATTTCCCAATCGATAATGAGGTCTTGGTCATGGCTCTATTTTAAGGGCAAGTGCGCCGAAACGCGGTCAGGATTCGGTTCTTTTGGATGAAACTGAAATGATTCTGCCTACCCCAGGCGCAAGCAGCCGGGAAGTCCACGCCGGTATCGGTGTACTCGGCGGCAAAGACCGGTTTCCCCGCGGTGATGAACGGAATCATCTGGTCACACCAGCCCTGGTCGAAGCAATCCTCAGTGATGGCGAAGTCGAAAAATGGCAGCGAATCGGCCACCATGTCGGAGGCATTCTTCAGTCCGATTGCCAGGCCGCGGGCATGGGCCTCGTCGGCCAGCCAGCGGGCATAGGCGAGCTGGTCCTGGTATGTGATCGGGAAGCCGGTATCGTTGTCGTAGATCTCGATGTTGTCCGGCTCGACCGCGTCGAAACCCCTGGCCTTGCACAGGTCCAGGCGGGCGGACATGATCGGGGCGAGCAGGTCGAGGCGGCGGATATCCAGCCACTTCTCGCCCGGCCAGCCGTCGTAGTCCTTGCCAAGCACGGCGGACGGGAATTGATTCGCATCCGGCCGCCAGTCTTCGCGCGAGCCGACCGAGATGTAGCAGATGACCTTGCGGCCCTGATTGTGCAGGGTCTTCACCACCGCAGCGTCGTTATCGAACAGGTCGATGTCGTAGACCTGGGCATCCACGGAGGTATCGACCGGCGGCTCCGAGAGATGCCACTGCCAGGTCAGGCCCGGAGTGGGATGCCACCAGTTTTCATTCGGAGAAGGAGCTAAAGTAGGCATACGGGTAGGTTCCGAAGACTCGATCACAGGGACGGCGGAAGGAACGGCAGGCAGGGTCACGCTGGCAACCGGTGCGGTGCAGGCAGACAAGAACGCGGCGAGGAGGATGATCCCCAGGACGGGCTTTGCAAAGCCAGCGAATTTCATACCGCTTCGTAGGGCAAGATAGTATCTTGCCCTACACCTTGTGGACCTTGAACTGCGGCAGGTAAGCCGCGTTCTGGGCGAACATCTCGTTGACCATCTCCCTGATCTCAGCCAGAGAAAGCACCGCGGCCGTCAACGGGTCGTGGCAGATAGCCCGGTAGATCATGGTCGGGTCGCCGGTCAGGGCAGCGGTAATCGCCATCTCTTCGATCCCGCTCGACAGCCCCGTGAGTAAGGCGCACTCGGGCGGCAGCGCCCCGACGTACAGCGGATGGAAGCCGGCCTTGTCCACGTAGGTCGGCACCTCGACGCAGGCGCCCTGCGGCAGGTTGGTCACCAGGCCGGTGTTGGGGACATTGCCGTTGAACTTGAAGGGCTCGCCGCCCTTGAGGGCATTGATGATGTAGGCGGCATATTCCAGGCCCCGCGCCAGATCGCCGCGGGTGACTTCCTTGGCCAGCTCGACCCGCACACCGTCCTTCCAGGTCGCCTCGGTTTTCTGGTATTCCTTCAGGATGTAGGCATACTCGCCCGGGTTCCATCCCGTACCGTGAATGCAGTATTTCTCGATCAGGTCGGGGCGCTTGCGGAACCACCAGTTGTACTCGGAGTTATGTCCGCTCGACTCGGTCACGTAGTAGCCCAACGCCAGGTACATCTCGTTGCGGACCTGTTCCTCATTGTAGGTATCCGGATTTTCGGTGATGGCCTTGTGGATCTGGGGATAGGCGTCCTGGCCGTTGACCTCATACTTGAGATACCAGGCCTGATGGTTGATTCCGGCGCACAGGTAGTCGACTTCCGGCCAGGCCGCCCCGATCCAGGCCGCCAGCATCATGGCCGTCCCCTGGACCGAGTGGCAGAGTCCGGTCACCGGGATATGGGTCTGGCGCTGGAGGGCGCCGCACAGCATGGCCATTGGATTGGTGTAGTTGAGCAGGACGGCGTCCGGGCAGTATTTCTCCATGTCATGCAGGATATCCATCATCGGCGGGAGGGTGCGCAGGAAGCGGAAGATGCCCGAAGGGCCGCGCGTATCGCCGACGTTGGTATCCACGCCATATTTCTTGGGGATCTCGATGTCGTATTTCCAGGTGTCCGTGGTTCCGGTCAGGATGGTGGTCAGGACGACGTCGGCGTCCTTGAGCGCTTCGACCCGGTCGAGGGTGGCGGTCACTTTGGCGGGATATTTCCCGGCCTCGATGAGCTTCACAACGGTCTTGTGGGCGAAATCCAGGCGCTCGGCGTCGATGTCCATCAGGGCGATGTCTGCATCCTCCAACAGGGGGAAGGTCAGCACATCCCGGACGAGGCCGGCGGTGAAGCCCAGGCTGCCGGCGCCGATGAATGCGATTTTGGTCATGGGAACTCCTTTTTAGTTTTAGCGTTTCACGCCGCTCAGGGCCACGCCTTCGATGAACTGTTTCTGAGCCAGGAAGAAGACCAGCAGCAGCGGCAGGATGCTGATGAAAGCGCCCGACATCAGGACGGTGAACTTCCCGCCGTGGGACATCTGCTGCTGGAAGAAGGCCAGGCCGACGGTAAGGGTGGTGTTAGGGGCCGCCGGCATGTAGATCAGCGGATGCAGCAGGTCGTTCCAGGCACCCTGGAAGGTGAAGATGCCCAGGGCGGCCAGGGCCGGTTTGGCCATTGGCATGTAGATGCGCCAGAAGATGTCCGGGAGGGTGGCGCCGTCCACGCGGGCCGCATCCACCAGATCGCGCGGGATGGTCAGGAAATACTGGCGGATCAGGAAGGTGCCGAAGGCCCCGCCCCAGAAGGCCGGCAGCCAGAGCGGCACACTCGTCCCAATTAATTTAAGCCAGCTGAAGATGACGAAGTTCGGGATCAAGGTCACGTGGAAGGGGATCAGCATGGTCGCCAGGAGCGCAGTGAAGAGCAACTCGCGGCCCTTGAACTTGACCACCGCAAAGCAGAAGGCGCCCATCGAGCAGGTCACCAGTTGGCCAACAGTGATCATGGCTGAGATGAAAAAGCTGTTCATGAACAGCAGCCGGAAATCCAAGTCGACTGCAAACAGCTCCCGGTAGTTGTTCAGGGTGAAGGGATTCGGGATGAGCGTCTTGGTGAACTGGTCGGCCGGAAGCTTGAAGGAAGTCGAGATCATCCAGAAGAACGGGATCACCATCAGGATGGCGCCGGCGATCAACAGGAGGTAGGTTACGAGATCGAGCACGTGTTTTTGTTTCATATCATCCTCCGGTCGGTCTATTCATACACCACGAAGCGTTTTTCCAGCCAGAAATAGACCAGCATGAGCACGGCCACGATGACAGTCAGCTCGATAGCCTGGGCGCTGGCCCCGCCGTAGTTGCCGAAATTCCAGGCGTTGCGGTAGATCGAGAAGACCACCACCGGAATGTTGCTGTCGCCCTGGCCCTGGCGGGTCAGCATGTAAATATAGTCGTAAGCCTGGAAGGCGTTGATGGTCGACATCAGGACCTGGAAGAAGATGCTTGGGGTGATCAACGGCAAGGTGATCCGGAAGAATTTGTGCATCTCGTTGGCCCCGTCGACAGTGGCAGCCTCGTAGTATTCGCGCGGGATGGCGGTCAGGCCAGCCAGGAAGATGATCATTCCCTCGCCGATCGCTCCCCAGATGTTCACGACGACCACCGAGACCATGGCGTGGTCCGTGCACAGCCAGCAGACCGGCGGGAGGTGAACCAGGCTCAGAACGTAATTCAGGATGCCGGTATCCTTGCCGTAGATCATGTTCCAGACCAGGGCGGTGGCGACCGCGGAGGTCACCGCCGGCAGGTAAAAGGCCGTCCGGAAGATGCCAATGCCGCGGATTTTGCGGTTCAGCAGAATGGCCACCAGCAGGGAGATGATGACCACGCCTGGGACGTACATGGCCGAGAACTCGGCCGTGTTCGCCAGGGATTTCAGGAATTTGGCGTCCGTGAACAGGGCGACGTAATTGCTCAACCCGGCCCACTCCGGGACAGTCAACAGGTCCCAGTGCGTGAAGCTCAGGGCGATCGTCGCCAGGAGCGAGCCGAAGGCGCTGAAAAACAGGCCGAAGAGCGTCGGCAGCAGCAGGATCCACAGCCAGAGGCGCTCCCGCCCGAGCGGTTTGATGCCAAATTCCATAAGGCCTCCAAATAAAACGAATGATTGCCGAGTTGGGTGCAGGAGGATTCCCCTGCACCCAACGGAAGAGAAGAAGCTACTTGTTCTTGGCCAGGACGTCGTCCGCCGCGGCCACGATCTCATCGAGGGTCTTGTTCAGGTCCGCCTCGCCGCGCCAGACCGGGGCCATTCCGTCGCCCACGGCCGAGGCCCATTCATCGTAGCCCTTGAAGACCGGCTTCATGTGGGCGTACTGGAGTGCATCCAGGAAGACCTGTTGGTTGATGGCGATCTTCTGGTTCAGGAACGTCGGGCTTTCGGCGATCGACTTGAGCACCGGGCAGGCGAAACCCAACTCCGCCAGGCGGGTCTGCCCGGCCGTGCTGAGCACGAACTGGAGGAACGAGAACGCCTCCGCCGGATGCTTGGTCCCCTTGGCAATCACGAAGCCGGCGCTGTTGACGCTGGTCACGCGACCGGCGGGACCCTTGGGCATGGGCGCCACGTCGAACTTGAGGTTGGCATCCGCATAACCCGGAACGGACCAGTGTCCCATGGGGGTCATGGCCGTAACGCCGGCCAGGAAGGTGTCGCCGCCATACTGGCCGGAGGTGTTCGAATCCGGCACGGATTTATCGACGAAGGTCATGTCGTAGAGCAGCTGCCAGGCCTGGCGCGCTGCAGGTTCGCCGAGCAGGGTCTTGGTGTGATCGGCGTTGATGATGTCGCCGCCGTACGACCAGATCGCCTCGCTGTAGCCGGGCTCCATGTCCCACATGTCGAAGCTGAAACCATACTGGGTGGTCTTGCCATCGCTGCCGACGATGGTCAGCCTCTTGGCAGCCGCCCGCAGGTCGTCCCAGGTCCAGTCGGCGGTCGGATAGGCCATGCCGGCCTTGTCGAACATGGCCTTGTTATAAAACAGGACGATGGTCTGGAAATCCCGCGGCAGCCCGAAGTACCCCTGCGGGGTCTGGTAGGCCTGCAAGGTCTGCGGATAGAGACCGTCCAGCATGCCAGGGTTCTTGTCGATGTAAGGCTGCAGGTTCAACAGGACGCCCTTGCTCTGATAGTCCAGGTAGAGCGGAGCGTCGATGGCGAACATGTCCGGCGGGGTGTTGGCAGCCAGCAAGGTCTTGAGCTTGGTCCAGTACGAATCCCAGTCGGAGACCTCCACGCTGACGGTGATGTTCGGATTGGCGGCTTCGTAGTCGGCCACGATCTGCTTCCAGACCGTCAATTCAGCGGGATCGCCCCACATCATGAAGCTGAGCTGGGTCTTCCCGCCGGTGGCGGCTGGCTTTCCGCCGCAGGCGGTCAGCAGCAGGATGGCAACCATGACGAGAGAAAACAGGATCCTTTTCATTCCTTCCTCCTTATGAAAGTTTGACAACGGTATCCAGATTGGTTGGGCGATCTGGATTCAACCCTTTGGAAAGCGAGCGCTCGAAGGCGATCAACTGGCCGACCGGCAGGTAGAGCACATTGCGGACGGCCTCGTCCACGCCCGAGTCGAAGCGCACGTCGAACCCATCTTCGGCAACATCCAGGACCCGGCTTCCGAGGGCTTTCATGTCCTTGAGAACCGCCGATTCAGTCATGGCGTTGACAGCCGAGCGCAGCCCGATGACCAGGGCTTGCGGGGTGACCATCGACTTGGGACCGTGGCGGAATTCCATGAAGTGGAACGGTTCGCTGTGGGTCAGGGACATCTCTTTCATTTTCAGGCTGAGCTCGCAGGCCAGCCCCTGGCGCGGTCCGGAGCCCAGCCAGTAAAAGCGCTCGAGGGATGGGTCGCGGCCCAACTCGGCAGCCAGGGAGGTGTGGTTTTCCATCAAGCGTTTCCCGGCTTGGGGGAGGCGGCCAAGCGAGTCGAACAGGTCGGAGCGGCCGGCCCACAGGCAGGCCAGGGCTGTTGTCGCCAGGTAGAGCGTGGAAAAGGCGCGCGTCTGTGCCACGGATCGCTCCTGCCCGGAGGGAAAGATCAGGTTGAAGTTTCCCAGCTTCGCCAGCGGCATCTCGCCGTAGCAGGAGAGCGTCAGCAGGTCGCCGCGCCGGTCGGCCAGGAAAGCCTCGCAGGCCCGCAGGGTTTCAGTGGTCTCGCCCGAGCGGCTGACCGCCACCAGCAAGGTTTTCCCGGAAACATAAGACGACGGTGGATACAGCCAGAGTTCCGAGGCCGGGAAAGCCCGGCAGATCCGGCCGGTCAGTTCCTGGGCCAGGGAGGCGGCCGCCAGCGCCAGGTAATAGGTCGAGCCGCAGCCGGTAAAGATGACCTGGTCGTAATGCCCGGCCGGATCGATATTCTGGATGGAATTTCGTTCCATACCCAGCACATCCAATGCCGTCGCCCAGGCTTCGGGTTGGGAGAGGATTTCCTGACGGGTGTATAAACCTTTTTCGATGCTCATCTGTGTTCATCCGTGTTTCCATAAGATGCGTTCTGCGTTGAGGAAATAGACTTTCTCGAGCACTTCGTACGGCAGGTACAGCCCATGGACATACCAGCGGCCCTGCATCGGGATCGGGGCGGCGTTATAGTTGAAGTATTCGTCCTCGGTCTCCAGGAAGCGGTAGATGATCCGGTAGGCGTCCGGGGCGGGACCCATGTCGGAGCCGAACAGGATCCGATCGGGATATCGAAGGAAGAAGCGCCGGGCCGTGTAAGGCTGGCGACCCAGTTCGCCGATCCGGGCGGAGATGTCGACGAAGAAATTCGGGCAGCGCTCGAGCAGCGCGCCGACCCAGGCCAGGTCCTCGGCGTAGCAGCCGACATGGGCGCCGATGAAGGTCGTGTGCGGGTGGCGCATCACCAAGTTCGCCAGGCCGCCGACGATGTGCAGAAAGGGAGGGAAGGGCGGGCTGGTGAAAGCCCAGTCAGGGTGGTTGCCGAGCTCCTCCCAGCGTTCGTTGGTCTCGTCGACCGGGTCGAAGAAGGCGACCGGGTCAGCCACATGGATGACGACCGGCAAGTCCAGCTCCCCAGCCGTCTCCCAGACCGGATCCAGACGCGGGTCGTTCACGTCGACCAGCGTGTCGTTCTGGTCTTTCACATGCAAGCCGAGGCCCTTCCAGATTTTCAGGCCCTCGGCGCCGCGTTCCTTCTGGACCCGCAGCCGGCTGGCCGCCCACTCGGGAAAGCCGTTGCCCTTCTCCTTCCATTGGGACCAATCCACGCCGCCGAAGACCAGGAAGCGTTCCGGGGCGGGCTGTTTGAAATGGTCGAGATGGGCATTCAGCAGGTGCTCGCCCCAACCGCCGTCCAGATCCACGTAGCGGACGACGCCGGCCTGGTCGAGCAGGTCGAGCAATTGGGGCAGGGGCTTCCGGTCCCAGCCGCCGCCAAAGTCCTCCCCCAGATGGTTGTGGGCATCGAAGGCCGGGAAGCGCGGTCTCTCGACCGGGGTGGCCCGGGTGACCAGTTTGGATTGGGGGCGGAAATTCTCCAGTTCCATTTTTCACCATGCCGAGGGCGGCGCGCCCGCCGCTCCTAGGATACGACCACCTGGATGCCGCGTTCCAGGACGGCGTCCAGGAAATCCCGCGGCGTTTCCTTGTCCGTCACGATGGTCTGGATTCTTTCCAGCGGCGCCAGCAGGACGGTGGCGGCCCGCCCGAATTTGGTGTGATCGGCAACGACGATGATCTCCCGTCCGGACTTCAGGATGGCCCGGTCGGTCATGGTCTCGGGGAGATACTCGTGGGTCAGGCCATGCTCCAGGCTGATGGCGCGGGTCCCGATGATGACCTTGTCGGCGCGCACCTCCGCCAGGGCCTGCTCGGTGATGTGACCGATAAAGGAGAGTTCGCTGTCACGCAACATCCCGCCCAGGCAGACGATGGTCATGCCGTCCGTCCCGGCCAGGGCGTTGACGACCGGCATGGAGTTGGTGATGACAGTCAGGTTGCGGCGATCGCGCAGGGCCCGGGCCGCCTCCAGGACGGTCGTGCCCGAGCCGAGGAAGACCGTTTCGCCGTCCCCGACGAGGGCCGCGGCCGCCTGTCCGATGCGGACCTTTTCCTGCGCCTGCTCGTCCTGGCGCTGCAGGATGGGCTGCTCGGGCGGGGCCTGGGTCAGGGCGATGGCCCCACCATGGACACGCTGGATCTTGCCCTGGCCTGCCAGCACTTCCAGGTCCCGCCGGGCGGTGGCTTCGCTGACCGCGAATTGCTCGCAGATGTCGGCCACCGAAAGGCGCTGTTGGTTCTCGATCAATTGCAGGATCTGGTTTTGGCGGTCGGTTCCGGAGATGAATGAAGTTTCCATGATATTCCAATTCGTTCAATATCAATCATAATCAATCATTTTCAATCAAATTCTATGATTTTTTATGACCGGTAGCAAGTGACGAATGTCATATTCCGGGAAGGGATTGGTTCTCCACCCGAAGACCGGGATGCAGTTGACTTATGGGGTGCCTGAAATTTTGGGCGTTATTCGCAATCGCCATCCGGGCCAGAACACCGCTTTGAGTACTATTGCCCTCGAGATGCAATTGTGCGACAATGACGGTGCTCTTTATACTAATTTGGAGAGGAGAAAGAGGATGAAAGCGAAATGGATATTATTGTTTCTCGGGGCAGTGTTGGCCCTGCTCATCCTGGCAGGGTGTAATCTCGGCACACCGGTCTGCCCGACCGGCAGCTTGCAGGCAGTCACCCTGGGAAGTCCGGCCATGTGGGAGATCGTCAGTTCGCTCTCCCCAACTCTCAGCTGGACCTACCCCGACGTGACCTGCCACCCGGAGGGCTACCGCATCGAGCTCCGCACCGGTCCGCTCTTTACCGATGACCTGAGCGGCGGGACGGGCAATCCGTCCACTCTTTGGAGTCCCGGAGCCCCGCTGCAGCCCGGACGGGAGTACGAGTGGGCCGTTTCACCGATCAACGGCACCACCCTCGGACCGATCGCCGGATACCGCTACTTCTTCACCGGTCCGATGTGCGATACGGCATCCCTGCACGCCCCGGCCCTGCTCCAGCCCGACGACGGCGCAGTGATTACGGATCTCGATCCCACCCTGATCTGGCTGTATCCCGATCCCTGCCTGCCACAGGGCTATCGGGTGGATCTATCGACCGACCCGACCTTCACCGATACCAGCCTAAGCGGCGGGACGGGCAACCCATCCACGCGCTGGGGCCCGGGCAGTCCGCTCACCGACTGCACTACGTATTTCTGGCGCATTGCCCCGATCAACGACACCACCCTTGGCCCATTCTCCGAAGCCAATTCCTTCCGCACCAACGCCAGCGGCACCTGCGCGCCTGAGGCGACCGCCACGATCCACGGCATGCTCTGGTACGACCAGTGCCCGGTCCCGCTCGACGCCAGCCCGGCCCCCAGTCCCATGCCGGCCGGCTGCGTATCGGATTCCTACGGCGTCGACGCGGACGGCATCCACCAGCCCGGTGAACCATTCATGACCGGGATCACCGTCAATATCGGCCCCGGCGACTGCCCGGTGGGCGGTCCGTTGTCCACCGTCACCGACGGCAGCGGTAACTATTCCTTTACCGGCCTGACCCCGGGCAAGTACTGCATCAACGTCAATGCTGCCAGCTTCCTTGGCCCCGGCGGCGTCGGCCACTGGACCGTCATCCCGAGCGGGCACGAAGGGAATACCTACCGCTCGGTCCTGCTGGGCGCCGGCGAAATCCTGAACGACCAGGACTTCGCCTGGTATCGATTTACCGGCGGTCCCACCCCGACTCCCACTCCCACCTCCGCCGGCCCGACTTTCACACCTACGGCTGTTGGCCCGACCTTCACCCCCACGCCGGTTCCGGGCCTCATCTTCATTCCGGGCATCAACCTGAACTGCCATCTTGGTCCCGGATTGATCTACGATACGCTGGACGTGGCCCTGAAAGGCATGAGCTACCCGATCGACGGGCGCAATGCCCAGGGAGACTGGCTGCGGATCATGCTCAGCCCGAACAAGGGCTGCTGGGTCTTGACCAGGAACGGGCAGCCTTCGGGTGACGTTTCAGGCGTGCGGGTGCTGATCGCCCCGCCGACTCCCACCCCAACGATGGTGGTCAATTGCGCCAACTATAAAGACGAAAAATCCTGCGAAGCGCAGCCTGCCTGCCAGTGGAAACAATCTTCACTGGTTACTGCAGTGACCTATTACTGTACAAGCAAATAACCTGTTCGTCGCTGATCAAAATCGCCCGGCGGATGCCGGGCGATTTTTTCATAGATACCCGGTACTATTGCAGTCGCAGGATATCATTTCTATAATGAATTGGTGGGTTGTCTGGGAGAGGGACAGCCGATCAGCTTCCAAGGCGGGGTATCCATCCTTGGGCATTCGCGGAGAGGGAATCTATGAAACGTCGTTTCTATACTCATTTCCTGAACTGGGTAGGGGTTCTTCTCGTATTCTTGTTGACCGCCGGAGCGACCGGCTGCAATTTGGGGGGCGGAGGAGGCGGCTCGAGCCAATGGTATGTCTCGCCTTCGGGAGACGACAATAACAACTGTCAGACGATCCTGACGCCCTGTCGCCACATCGCCACAGCCATCCAACGTGCAAACCCGAACGATGCCATCCACCTGGCGGTTGGAACATATACCGAGAACCTGTCATTGTCCAAGAGCTTGACGATCGTCGGCGAGGGGGCGACCCAGTCGATCATAGACGGCAGCAATGGGGCCGGCACGCTCACCCCCACGATCAGCATCGACGGATCGAAAACGGCCGGCATGAATGTCAATCTCGAAGACCTGGCCGTCCAACATGGGACCGCCCATGCCGGCGGCGGCATCTTCGCATACGACGTCAGCTTCCTGCTGGTGAAGGATGCCTTGATTTCCAACAATACCTGGGTTTCGAGCAACATGGCAGATCAATACGGAGCAGGGATTGCCGGTTTTGGAGATCAAACCAGTCAGGTTGCGAAAGTCAGCCTGCTTAATACCAACGTCCAGGCGAATGCCGGGGATGGCGTCGCTGTATTTGGGTATATCAGCCTCGATATCGACACCTCTTCGGTCTCTCACAATGATTCCTGGGGTGTCATTTATGGGGGATCCAACACTGCCAGGATATTCATGTCCAGTATCAGCAACAATAACGGCGGCGCTTTGTCGATCGCCTATACCGATGCCAAGGTTACGGTCACCGACAGCACCTTCGACAGCAACCACGGCGGCTATACCGGGGCCATATCGAATGCCGGTGACCTCACCCTTATGCAAAGCACGATCTCGAACAACACCGGCGGAGTGGGAGGAGGGCTTTATAACGAATATCGGGTGATCGCAGTAAACGACACATTCAGCGGAAACTCGGTCACCCCTTATCAATACGCCTATTATCCCGACAATGGCTCCGGCGGCGCAATCTACAACTACACCAAATCCGGGCAGGCTGGCTGGTTCGATGCCACCAACCTGACCATCGCCAATAATTCAGCCGCGGTCAAAGGAGGGGGAATATACACATCCGGACACATGCCAAGCACGATCCAGGACACTCTGGTGGTGAACAACACCGGTGGAAACTGTGCCTTGGACGTTGCGCCATCGGCTGTTTATACGGCGATGGCCACAGATAACAGCTGCCAGGGCTTTACCGTCATCTCCGATCCAATGCTCGGGCCGCTGGCCAGCAATGGCGGCAATACCCTGACGCTCGCTCTCCTCACAGGCAGCCCGGCCATCGATGCGGGCACGGGAGATGGCGGCGCCCCTCAGACCGACCAGCGGGGTACAGCCCGTCCAAAAGATGGGGACGGGAACGGGGTGGCGAAAAACGACATTGGCGCCTACGAATACGACCCGTCCGCCCCGCCGCCAGCGCCCGCCTTGGTCAGTGGGGTGGTCTGGAAGGATATTTGCAATCTGGCCCCCGACACGAAACCCGTACCGAATCCGCTCCCGGCCGGCTGCGTCCAGGATGCCTACGGCATCGATGCGGATGGCATCCGTCAAGCGGGCGAACCGGGCATCGCGGGCGCGCTCGTGGCCATCGGGGCCGGCGATTGCCCAATGGGCCTGCCTGTTGCTCAGACAACCACCGATGCCAACGGCGCATATACGCTACCGGACCTGCAGCCCGGACAATACTGCATGGAAGTGGATGCAACCGTGTTCGCCGGTGTATCGACCGATGGACACTGGACGCTCGTCCCGAGCGGGCATGAAGGGAAATCCTATCGGGAGGTCACATTGACCGGCGGGCAATCGTTGACGGGGCAGGACTTCGGCTGGTATGAAAAAACGATCACGCAGAATCCTGGTTTCATCCCCAACCTGAATGTCAACTGCCACGTCGGGCCGGGTATATTCTTCGAGACGCTCGACGTTGCCCTGAAGGGCATCACCTACCCGCTGGACGGCCGTAACGCCACCGGGGACTGGTATCGCATCATGCTGACCCCCAACAAGGGTTGCTGGGTGCTGGCAAACACCGGCTCTGTCTCGGGGGATCTCTCCGGGCTGCGGGTCCTGATCAGCCCGCCGACACCTACGCCCACCCCGACACCCGTTCCGATCGATTGCACTTCCTACACCACCAAGGCCACTTGTTCCGCTGTCCCGGCCTGCGCCTGGACGCAGATCAACGACCGGACCGGTATTTGCTCGGCGAAGAAATGACATTCCCTGAAGGCATCCGCAGCATTGTGTGGGTGCCTTCCAGCCAATAAGTAATAAGGGTCATAGGCAAAAGAAAGGAATAGAATAAAATCAACAAACATTATCCACTTTTTGTTGTGAAATGAGGCTGTTATGAAACGACTTCTCTATGCTCTTTGCGGAATAATCGCCATCACCGCGCTGGCAGCCTGCAACCTGCCTGGCTGGTCGACCTACACCAACGGCGCTTACGGTTTCAGGCTGCAATACCCGCCGACCGGCTCGATCGCCCCGGGAGGCACCGCCGTGGCCGCCCGGATCGACCTGCCCATCACGCCCGGCACCAACCTGGTGGAAAAATACCTGGAGATCTCCGTCATCACGGACGGCAGCCCGTGCGTCAGTCCGCACTCCCTCGGGTATGCACCCGGCAGCCTGACCCCGACCACCTTGACCATCAACGGCCTGACCTTCGTCAGGGAGAACGCCGGCGAGGGAGCAGCCGGCTCGATCTACGAGTGGGTCGCTTATTCGACCGTCAGCGGCAGCGTCTGCGTCAACCTGACTTTCATCCTGCATTCCCATAACCCCGGCGTCTACCTCCCGACCGTGGTGCCCACCTATGCACCCTCCGAGAACGACGTCTTCCTGCAGATCGTCGAAACCTTCGCCTGGCTCACTGGAAGCGCAACGACACCCACCGCGGTCGGCGGGACGGCCTCGATCAGTGGCAATTTGTGGTACGACCAGTGTCCCATCCCGTTGGATATTTCCCCGGTGCCCAGCCCGCTGCCGGCCGGCTGCGTGTCGGATTCCTACGGCGTCGACGCGGACGGCATCCACCAGCCGGGTGAACCGTTCATGACCGGGATCACCGTCAATATCGGCCCCGGCGACTGCCCGGTGGGCGGTCCGTTGTCCACCGTCACCGACGGCAGCGGTAACTATTCCTTTACCGGTCTGACACCCGGGAATTACTGCATCAATGTCAATGCGGCCAGCTTCCTTGGCCCCGGCGGAGTCGGCCACTGGACCGTCATCCCGAGCGGGCACGAAGGGAATACCTACCGGGCGATCACCCTCAGCGCAGGAGAAGTGCTGACCGGCCAGGATTTTGCCTGGTATCAGTACTCGGGCCCCACTCCAACCGCGGTACCCTCCTCGACCTTCACGCCGACCCCCGCGGCTTCCTTCACCCCAACGCCGGTCGCGGCGGGTCTCTTCTTCATTCCCAACATCAATTTGAACTGCCACTTCGGCCCGGGCCTGTTCTACGATACGCTGGATGTAGCCCTGAAAGGCACAAGCTATCCGATCGACGGACGCAATGCGACGGGGGACTGGCTGCGGATCATGCTCGATCCAAACAAGGGCTGCTGGGTCCTGACGAAGGACGGACAGCCCTCCGGTGACACTTCGGGCGTGCGGGTGCTGATCGCTCCGCCGACTCCCACCCCGACGCCGGTACCGGTGGATTGCGCCCAGTACACAAGCAAGTCCAGCTGCTCGGCCATCCCGCAGTGTGTATGGACCCCGCTCAACGATAGAACCGGCCTGTGCTCGAAAAAGTAATCGCACGGCTCCAAACCAAATTCGCCTAAGATAGACTTGGAGACCACCCGATGGGTGGTCTCCATTATTTCCATGATCCTGAGGCCGTCCGGTCCCCGGCTTCCTTTCGCAAGGCTCCTGATGCCTTGTCACTTCAGGCTCACCGTGCCTGCGCTGCCGTCCACACTGATGAGCTGTCCGTCGTGGATGCGCCGGGTCGCACTCCCCGTCCCGAGCACTGCCGGGATGCCGTATTCGCGCGCCACGATCGAACTGTGGCTGAGCGGACCGCCGATGTCGGTCACCACCGCAGAGGCGCGGGCAAACAGGGGCGTCCAGGCCGGTGTGGTGATGACTGCCACGATCACGTCGCCGGGCTGCATCCGGCCGAAATCCTCGGGGCCGCGCATGACGCAGGCCCGTCCCGTCACCTTGCCGGCGCTGGCCCCCATGCCTTTCAAGGTATCCCCGTGCTGGTCTTCGCGGGGGGCGAACCGGGAGAGCGCAGTATTCCTCGGCAGCACGTTTGGGGGAGTCACTTTTCGCATGGTCCGCCAGTCGGATTTCCGTTTTTCGATTCCATCGGTCCGGCTGACCAGTGTCCCGCCCTGGTCCAGGGCGTCTGCCAGGGTTTCCAGTTCGCGGGCTTCCAACCAGTAGACATCCTCCGGCGCGGCGATGACGCCTCCCCGGGCCAACCTGCCCCCCAGCTCGCCGAGCATCTTGCGGATCTGGGGTTGGCCCAGGCCGATGTCGGCAATGCTGTCCTCGCGCAGCGGGGCGGAGGCTTGGGCCCAGGCGAGCTGTTTCAGGAACAGCTTCCGGCGCAGCGGGTCCAGCCTCCTGACCACAGTCTGGGCCAGCCGTTCCCTGAGTTCGATTGCCGCCGCCTGGCGCTCGTATGGATTGCCGGCCGTTCCATCCAGAATTGCTTTGATCGCCTGCACGAGCGGGGCTGGGTCATCGGCCGGGATCGGCTTGGCAAAGTCCAGGTCGTAGATAATGTGGCCATAATCGGCCAGGTAAGCAGCGAAGCGTGACCGGAACTCGTCCCAGGCTGCTCCGCCGCTCGATTCGGGCAGGCGCGTGCAGATCTGCACGGCGGGTTCCTGGAGGAAAGCCTCCAGCAACGAGGGCTCCTCTTTTATCCACATGGCCAGGTCGTAAAGGGATTTCTCGGCCCGCAGCGCCTGGTTCTCGGAGCCGAACAGGAAGGTGGCCGGGGCCGGGTCGCCTTTGCGCCTGATCAACAGTTTGTAGAGGTTGCTGAAGGTCATTTCGCTGCTCAGGGCGGTCGGGATGGTCCCGGCCTGGATGACCGTGTAATACTCCGCAGTCAGCGTGAAAATCTCCCGCACCCCGGCCAGCAAGGCTCGAGCCGTCATCCCGGCCACGTCCCGCGCCTGCCAGTTCCGGACCAGGGCCAGGTATTTTTCGCGCTCCGCCAGCCAACGCTCCCTGCCAGTGGAGAGCATCTTTTTCGAAGCCGCGATGCTCATGATCGCCATCGTCCAGATCACCCCGGGGGTCATTTTCAAACCGATGTAAACGTAGCCGTTGACCACCGTCATAATATAACTGTCCGGATCGTTGAGTCCGGCAAAATCGTCCATCATCTTCAGGCTGGCTTTGCCGGCGATCGGGATCGCCAGGGTGCCAAACAAGGGCGAGACGGGGTCCGGGAGGAACTCGGCCAGGCTGCCGCGGGAAAGCATCACCTTGGGCGCCGGGAGGGGCCAATCCAGCGGCGGCTCCGGCAGGGCGGTGACCGGGCGGGCCTGCAGGATGGCAAATTTTCCGCCTGCCAGCGCCCATTCGATATCCATCGGGGCGGCGTAGAGTTTTTCGATCTCCATTCCCAACTGCGCCAGTCGCTTTACCCGGGCATTCTTCAGCACGGCGGTCTTCTGCAGGCGGGCAGGGACGGGCCGCTCTTCCGTACCGGTCTCGGTCCGGACGGTCATGACCCGTTTTTCTGCCGTCTCGCGCCGGACCGTGCGTCCCGTAGGTTTGCTGACCGTCATGGTATCGGGGGTGACGGCCCCGGAGACGATCGCCTCTCCCAGCCCCCAGGCGGCCGTGACCATCACTTCATCGCGCCGCCCGTTCACCGGATTGGCGGTGAACATCACCCCGGCCGCATCGGCAAAGACAAGTTCCTGGACCACGACTGCCAGGGCCACGTCCTCGGGCGGGATATTCTGCTTCGTTCGATAGGCAATGGCCCGCGCCGTCCAGAGGGAAGCCCAGCATCTCTTGACCGCCTCGAGTACGGCCGATTCGCCGTGGATGTTAAGGTAGGTATCCTGCTGACCGGCAAAAGAGGCCTCCGGAAGATCCTCGGCGGTGGCGGAGGAGCGGACGGCCACCGTGGCCCCCTTCAGGGAGGCATAAGCCCTGGAAATCTCTCCGGCGAGTTCCGCCGGCAAGCTGCCTTCGGCGAAAAATCCGCCGATCCGGCCGGCGACCGGCTCGAGGGCGGTCGGTTCCAGGCTGCCCGTATCCTGGAGCGCCGCCAGGATGCGCGGCTGGAGCCCGTTTTCGGACACGAAGCGCCGATAGGCTTCCGTGGTGATGTGAAACCCACCTGGAACCGGCAAGCCGGCCCGGGAGAGTTTTGCCAACGACATGCCCTTGCCGCCGACGTTTTCGAGCGTGGCCGCAAGGTCGGAGAGGGGAAGGATGAATGGGGTCATGATCGTTTCCTTTGGATGATTTCAACGTAATCGGCCATAGAGCTGGCCGAGGTCTCAGGCTTTTATCCCTTGCATGAATATGTCCAGGGCATCCGCCAGCATCTCCCGGGGGGTGCCGGTCGGGCGGGTCGTATAGACCAGCACTTCCATGATCTCGATCATCACCCGGGCAGCCAGGCGGGTATTGACCGGCCGGAAAATGCCCTCTCGTATGCCCTGTTCGAGAATGCCACGCAGCAGGTCCTGGTAGGCATAGCGTTTTTGCATGACACTCTGTTGACCGGTCTGGCCGAGCTGGGCTGCTTGCATGGAAATTTCGATGAAAAAGTTTTTATTCTTGAGCAAAAAATCGAGTTGCGTTTCGAGGATTTTCGTGAGTTTCTCTTGCACAGGGATTTCTTGGGCCGCGATATCTTCGGCCTGTTCCCTCAATAACTCCAGTTCTTCCTCGAGGACGAACAGCAGGACGTGGTCCTTGGTGGGGAAGTAATCGTACAGTGTGGACTTTCCGACCCCGGCGGCGTCAGCGATTTCCTGCATGGAGGTGTCGGTGAAGCCCTGTTCCAGGATCAGGGTCACCGCAGACTGAAAAATCTCGTGGCGCCGGCGATCGATCTCTTCTTTCGTCAGGGGGATTCCTTTTGGCATATTTGCTCCTCAGAAGCGACCATTGGTCGCTTTGAATATACCCCCATCGTCGGGAAACGTCAATAGCGAACAGCGGTCGCTTTTAGCAAGTCTTTCCAAATTAAAACAGCTCCCAGTGTGGGAGCTGTCGAAAAGCTTCTTCCAAATCACCCCTCAGGCCGTCTTGACCGCCTGCGCAATTGCGGCGATATGCTCGGGCAGGTTGCCGCAGCAGCCGCCCACCACCTTCGCCCCCAGGGCGACATATTTGACGGCATACTCGGCCATCTGCTCCGGGGTGATGTCGAAGACGGTGACGCCATCCACCAGGTGCGGCTGACCGGCGTTCGGCTTGGCCCAGAGCGGGAAGCCGTCCGCGATGGCGGCATACTCCCCCTGGATCTTCTCCATGTTCTCCAGCGTGGTGCCGCAGTTGGCGCCGATCATGACCGCGCCCATTTCCTTGTAATGCTTGAACATATCTGCCGGCTTGACGCCCATCATGCTGCGCACGCCCCGGTCGTAGCTGAAGGAAACCACGATCGGCAGGTCGGTAACCGAGCGGGCGCCCCGGAAGGCCGCATCCGCCTCCTCGAAGGCGAACATGGTCTCGATGACCAGCAGGTCCACGCCGCCCTCGGCCAGCGCCTTGGCCTGCTCGGCGAACGTGGCAGTGGCGTCCTCGACCATCAGGGGACCGTAGGGTTTGAGCAGCAGCCCGGTCGGGCCGATCGAACCGGCCACGAGCACCCCCGGACGGGCCGAAGCGGCCTGGCGGGCCAGCTCAGCGGCGCGCTTGTTGACCTCGGGTGTCCGCTCCACGTATTTCGACTCCTTCATGCGAACGCGGGTCCCGCCGAAGGTGTCGGTCAGGATGATGTCCGAGCCGGCCGCCACGAAGGCACCTTCGAGCTCGAGGACCATCTCGGGCGCGTCGAAGACCAGGTCCTCGGGTGGTGTGCCCGGTTTGAGTCCCATTTTCTGCAGGCTGGCCCCGGTCGAGCCGTCTGCGATCAAAGTCCCGCCGGATTGGAGACGTTCGAGAAACTTGTTCATGCCAGTTCTCCGTGGAGTGAGGTCCGTCAATTATAATGGGGAAACCGCTGGAGTGCGGAAAAAATGGTATTCCCCTCAACTTATTATTTTCTGTACTATGGTGCGATTTCCATCCTGTTCCCCTTCCTGGCTCTTTTCTACCAGAGCCAGGGCCTGACCGGCGGCCAGATTGGCCTGCTGGCGGCGATCTCGCCGATCGTTTCCTTTTTCGGCGCCCCGCTCTGGACCGGCGCGGCGGACGCCTCCCACCGTCACAAGCTGGTGGCGATGCTTTCGATCGTCGGGGTGGTGATCGTCGCCTTCATCTTCCCGAGCGTTTCCTCTTTTGGAGGACTGCTCCTGATGATCTGCCTGTATTCCTTTCTCGGCTCCCCGACCGGCTCCCTGGTCGACAGCGCCGTGCTGACGATGCTTGGCGATCGCAAGGAGCGCTACGGGCGCATCCGCCTTTGGGGGACGCTCGGCTATGGCGCGGTGGCGCCCTTTGCCGGGAATCTGATCGGCCGGCTGGGCCTCAAATGGGCTTTTTGGGGTTACGCCATCCTGTTGTTGGGCAGCCTCCTTGTCATCACCCAGATCCCCTTCCGCCAGAGTCACTCGAGCGGCTCATTCCGGGGCGGATTGCGGGTCCTGCTTGCCAACCAGCCCTGGGTGCTCTTCCTGGTCATGGTCTTCATCGCCGGCATCGGCATGGCAACGATCAACAATTACCTGTTCGTATATATGGCAAGCCTGGGGGCGAGTAAGACCATGATGGGCTTTGCATTGACTGCTTCGACCATTTCCGAGATCCCGGCGATGTTCTTCAGTGACCGGATGCTGCGGCGCTTTGGAGCCCGCGGCATGCTGATCGTCGCCATGACGACCATCGGGCTGCGCCTGCTGGCCTATTCGTTGACGACGGCGCCGTGGGTCGTCCTGCTCATCCAACTCTGTCACGGCCTGACCTTCGCAGCTATCTTCACCGCCGGCGTCTACTACGCCGACCAGATCGCCCCTCCTGGGATGAAAGCCACCACCCAGGGCATGTTCAACGGCACGCTGATGGGCTTTGGCTCTGCCGCCGGTGGCCTCCTGGGCGGCCTCCTGCTGGACCATTTTTCACCGGGTGGTATGTACGCCTTCGTCGGGACAATCGTCCTGATCGGCCTGATCGTCTTCCTGCTCGTCGAACGCAGGCTGGTTTCGAAGGAGGAGGCCGGGCCAGGTTTGATAACAGACTCTAATGCCTCTCCGGACAGAAAACCAGTACAATAAGTATAGAGTGTGTGGTAATTATCGGTTTCCAGGGTGGGCATGTCTCCGGGAACTTATCGGTAATCGGGATCGTCTTTTCCTGGTTGGATTCTCGCCAATCCATTTTTGATTCGTCGCAATGGGAGACCACCATGAATCGTTCCAGCCATTCTCTGCTCCTCGTCCTTGTGGCGCTCCTGGCGTTATCGGCCTGTGGCCTGCCTGTTCCCGCGAGTCCAACCACCCAGCCCATTCCATCCGGCAGCCCCACCCAGACAAGCACGACAGTTTCCCTGCTCGCCTCCCCGACGATCGGAGAGCAGACCTTCACGCCGGAACTGCTGACCACGACCCCCAGCGATACGGCAACCATCATGACCTTGACGCTGGCGCCTACATTCCCGGCCCAGGCGCCGGACCAATTCGTCCGCTATTATTTCGACAACCTCAATTCCAGGGCCTACTCGCTTACTTGGTCGCTCCTGACCGATAACTACAAGAACCGGTTTAATGGGCCGTCCCAGGGCGGCGAACAGGGCTACATCAACTTCTGGAACTCCGTGACCAGGGTAACCGTCACTGGCGTCTATTATTTGTGCCATGGCGATCTCTGCGCCGTCAATGCCATCCTGCAAATCAACTACAACAGCGGACAGGTCACCACAACGACCAATCCGTACACATTGGCATATGATCACATCCGCAACACTTGGATGTTCGATTTCATCCTGATCCCTACGGCCACGCCCAGTCTGACCTTTACACCGAGTCTGACTTTTACCCCCAGCTTTACACGCACCAGGGGGCCCACGTGGACGATCTCACTCACACCCACCAAAAGCCGGACTCCCACTCCCTCCCGGACGCTGACCAGGACGTCCACGCCGACCCGCAGCGCCACAGTAACTTCCACACACACCCGCACGCCGACGGTGACTCTCACCCCGACCTTCACCTTTACTTTCACCCTGACGGCCACCCCGACTGCCACTTCCACGTTCACTTCCACATCAGCGTTCACGGCCACACCCACGGTCACCTTTACCCCCACCGGCACCCCGACGGAAACCGCAACGGCAACGCCTACGTTTACTTTCACGTTCACCCCAACTCCAACCGACACATCCACCCCCACTCCCACCGATACAGCCACCGATACCCTCACGGAAACGCCGACGGAAACGCCCACCCCGACGCCCTAATTGGGGCGGAACCGCCGACGCTCCAGAAGATTTTCACAAGTAAAAGGGAGGTGGATCAACCACCTCCCTCGTTTTTTACGCCTTCCAATTGGATCCGGCCCGATTTGCCGGATCGATCGTTTTAATCCGGCAGGGGGAATTGGTCCGGGGTCAACTCGACCAGGGTGGTTTGGTTGAGGCCGAAAATTACGAGCTCGCGGACCGACATGCGGTCCAGGACAGTGTGCGAGATCTGGTCCTCGATCAGCAGGGAGGCGATCCCGTGGACCAGGCTCCACACGCTGACAGCGGTCACCTCGGCCGGGCCGGGTTTCAGGATCCCGGCCGCCTGGCAGTCCGTGACGATCCGCACCACCAGCCCGAAGCTCTTCTTGGACATTTCGACAAAGGCCGGGTAGTCTTTTTCCTTTTCGACCACTCCCGAGAAGGTGACTTTGAAGTGGGCCGGATCGCTCATGGCAAAACTGATGTACGCCCAGGCCGCCTCGAACAGCTCCCGGAGAGGATCGTCCGGGTGTTTCTGGACGGCTGCGTCGATGTGTTCGTAGAGCCTTCGATAGCCCTCGGTCGAGATAGCCGCGATCAGGGTCTGCTTGTCGGGGAAGTGGGCATACGGGGCAGCGTGGCTGACCCCGGCCTTGCTGGCCACTTTGCGCAGGCTCAGGCCGTTGACCCCCTCCTTCGACAGGATCTCTGCGCCCGCCTCGATCAGGGCATTCTTCAAATCCCCGTGGTGGTACTTTTTCTCAGCCATGCCTGAATATTAGACGCAAATCTTGACGGCGTCAAGATTACCAATTATAATCTTTACACTGTCTAGATTTGAAGGAGGCACGATGGGTTCCTTTGATACCGTCAAAGAACAGATCGTCGAAACGGCCCAGAAACTGACTCACAAGGGCTATCTCATGGCCACCGGGGGAAACCTGTCCATTCGCGTCCAGGGCCGGACCGCTTTTGCCATCACCCCATCCAACTACGATTACCTAAAAATGGTCCCCGAGGATATCTGCATCCTGGATTTCGAGCTGAACGTTCTCGAAGGAAAGCTCAAGCCCTCGGTTGAATCGGCCATGCACGGCGCCATTTACCAGGTCCGCCCCGACGTGAATGCCATCGTTCACACCCACCAGGTCTATGCCAGCACCCTGGCCCTCATCGATGCCCCCATCCCGGCCCTGTTCGACGAGCAGACCCGCTTCCTGGGCCGCTCGGTGGACATCATTCCCTACGCCCCTTCCGGGACCGGGATGCTGAAGAACACGATCGCCAGGCACATCCGGGATCACAATAACGCTTATATCATGCAAAACCACGGCGCCCTGTGCTTCGGCACGGATGTCGAGCGGGCCGCCCACAACGTCGAGATCCTGGAAAAGTGCTCCCTGGCCTACCTGCTGGCCTTGTGCACCGAGAAGAAAGTGGCCCGTCTGCCGCTGGCGGTGCGCGAAATCGCCTTTGCCAAGCTGCGCGGCGACCAGAAAAAAGTGGAGGCTGAAAAATAATGCCTGAAACCCAGTACGCCATCTCCCGCTATCCCGATACCGTCGAGGTCTATGCCCGGCTGAAAAAACTGATCGACCAGCCGATGCATCCGGTACGGCGCGAGTGCATGCAGGAATACCTGAACTATTTCGATACCAGGTGCGCCCGGTCCAAGGCGCTCAACGAAGAAGCCTGCAAGCTCATCCCCGGCGGGGTGCAACACAACCTGGCCTTTAACTATCCCTTCCCGATCGCCATCGAAAAGGCCGAGGGCGCCTTCCTGTGGGACGCGGACGGGAACCGCTACATCGATTTCCTGCAGGCCGGCGGCCCGACCGTGCTCGGCTCGAATTATGCACCGGTCCGGGACCGGGTCATCGAGATGCTCCAGACCTGTGGACCGGTCACCGGGCTGTTCCACGAGTACGAGCTGAAGCTGGCGCAATTGATTAATCGCTTCATGCCATCCATCGAGATGTTCCGCATGCTCGGCTCGGGGACGGAGAGCGTCATGGCCGCCATCCGGGCCGCCCGGGCCTTTACAAAGAAAAAGAAGATCATCAAGGTCGGCGGGGCTTACCACGGCTGGAGCGATTCGATGGTCTACGGGCTGCACGTCCCTGGGACCGGCAGGCTGGAAGCCAAGGGCATTCCCGGGGGGGCGACCGCCAACACGCAGGAGTTCTTCCCGAACGCGTTGGGAGCGCTGAAAGCAAAACTGATCGCCAACCGCCTGCTGGGTGGGACCGCCGCCGTAATCGTCGAACCGGTCGGACCCGAGAGCGGCACCCGCCCGGTCCCGTTCGACTTCAACCGCCAAGTGCGTGAATTATGCGACCAGTTCGGCGCCCTGCTCATCTTCGACGAGGTCGTGACCGGCTTCCGGCTCGGCCTGGGCGGCGCACAGGGCTACTTCGGCGTCAAGCCCGACCTGACCGTCTTCGGCAAGTGCGTCACCGGCGGCTACCCGATGGCCGGCGGGGTGGGCGGACGGGCGGACGTGATCATGCGCTTTGCGGCCGGCATCGGCGGGACGGGCGAACGCGCCTACATCGGCGGGACGCTCTCGGCCAACCCGCTCTCCTGCGTCGCAGGCTATTACGCCTTGCTGGAAATGGAGCGCACCAACGCCCCGGTCCTGGCCGGCAAAGCCGGCGACCGCCTGACCCAGGGGCTTCAGGCGATCATCGACAAGCGCGGCCTGCCCTTCGTCGTCTTCAACCAGGGCTCGATCGTCCACCTGGAGACATCCGGGGTGATGCTGCTCGACCTGCATAACCCGCTCAAGCTGGCCCGGGAGCTCAAGCCGCGCAAGCAAATGATGGAGGAAATGGGTGCGGCCTATATGGCCAGCGGTTTGATCACCCTGGCCGGCAGCCGCATGTACACCTCCATGGCCGATACGGACGCCGTCATCGACGAGGCGGTGGAAAGGTTCGAATCCGTCCTGGCCAGTGTACAATAAACGCAGGGGCCGATCCGTGTATCGGCCCGTTGATGGAGAATAGCATGCCCAAAGAACCCACGATCCTGGCTCTCGACCTTGGTACCTCCGGCATGAAAGTGGCCCTCATCACCGTGAGCGGGAAGGTGCTCGGCTGGGAATCCGAGCCGGTCAAGCTGCACCTGACCGCCGATGGGGGGGCCGAACAATCCCCGGGTGAATGGTGGACGGCCTTCCTGCTGGCCTCCCAGCGGCTGCTCGGTCGCAAACTGGTCAAACCGGCGGAAATCCGGGCGGTTTGCTGCTCGACCCAAGGCGAAGGCACCGTCCCGGTCGACAAGGACGGGCACGCCCTGATGAACTGTATCCTGTGGATGGACATGCGCGGCGCGCCGTACCTGAAAAAACAATTCAAGGGTCTGATCAACGTCACCGGCGCGGGGTTGCGCAATACCCTGCGCTGGGTCCGTTTAACCGGCGGAATGCCGTCGATGACCGGCAAGGACCCGGCCGCCCATATGCTGCTGGTGCGGGAAAAGTATCCCGAAGTTTACGCCCGTACCTACAAATTCCTGACCGTCCTGGATTACCTGAACCTGCGCCTGACCGGGCGTTTCGTCTCGACCTTCGACTCGATCCTGACCTCCTGGGTGACCGACAACCGTGACCCGGATTCCATTCGCTACTCAGACAAACTGGTCAAAGACTGCGGCGTGGACGGCGACAAGCTGCCCGAGATCGTCCCGTGCACGGCCGTGCTGGGCCCCCTCCAGTCGGACGTGGCCGAAGCGCTCGGCCTCCCGTCCGATGTAAAAGTGGTGGCCGGGGCGATCGATACCACCGCCGCAGCGGTCGGCTCGGGCGCAGTCGAAGATTTCGTCCCGCATCTCTATATCGGCACATCCTCCTGGCTGGCTGCCCACGTCCCATTCAAGAAGACGGATGTCGTCGCCAGCCTGGCTTCCGTCCCCTGCGCCGTTCCGGGGCGCTACCTGCTGATCGCCCTGCAGGCCACCGCCGGGGGCAACCTGACCTACCTGCGCGACAACATCCTCTATCACAAGGACGAGCTTCTCCAGGAAGCCGACGTCCCGGATATTTTCAAAGTCCTGGACCAGATC
>DATJPX010000006.1:0-4999 GCA_035506155.1 Anaerolineales bacterium | reverse complement strand
AGCCTCGAAGTGCTAATGATGGCCTGGATGAACGCTGAATCGCTCCAGCGGACCCTGGAGAGCGGCGAGACCTGGTTCTGGTCCCGCTCGCGCCGGGAGCTGTGGCACAAAGGCGCCACGTCTGGCAACATCCAGAAAGTGGTCGGGGTCGAGGTGGACTGCGATGGCGACGCCCTGCTGGTCTTCGTCAACCCGGCCGGCCCGGCCTGCCATACCGGGGCGCGCAGCTGTTTCTATAGCTCGCTAGACAATTAATCCACGAAGGAACACGAAGTTACACGAATTGTTCCTTGAATTCGTTTTTCCTCGGGTGAATTCGTGGGTTTCCTTGGAGAAAACATGTTGAACGAACTTTTTGAGACCATCTTGGACCGGCAAAAGAATCCCCAGCCTAGCTCCTACACCAATCAGCTCCTCGACGGCCCGGTCGACCGGATCCTGCAGAAGGTCGGCGAGGAATCCGTCGAGGTCATCCTGGCCGCCAAGGGACAGGGAGACCAGCGGTTGGTCGAGGAAGTCTCCGATCTTTTCTATCACACCCTGGTCTTGCTGGCCCGCCAGGGCCTTCGCTTAGCCGACGTGGAAGCCGAGCTGCGTCGTCGGCACGCAGCAAAATCCACATGAAGATCCTCCTGTTCGACATGGACGGCGTCCTGCTGGAATCGCTCGGCTACCACCTGGCCCTCCAGGAGACCGTCCGGAGGATGGCTTCCCGGCTGGGATTTGGCGAGGCCACTCTCGCCCCCGATGACATCGCGGCCTTCGAATCCGGCGGGGTCACCTGCGAATGGGACGAAGCCGCCATCGCCACCGCCTTGTTGTTGGAAACAGCCTGGAAGGAGGAGCCTGGGTGCGGGGTGCCCGACTCCCTGGCGCGGGCCGAACCGCCCCGAACGGATCCGCGACCAGCGCCTGACTTTCATGCCCTGGCCCTGGCTTTGACCTCCCCGGCGCTCCTGTCGTTCCACCCGCTCGAACGCGCCGAGAGGCATTTTCTTGGATCGAATTCTTTCGATTCGGCCCAGGCGGGTATTCTGCGGGAACTGCTCCGGGAGGCGCGCAATCCACGCCGCTCACTCACCCACCGGACCTTCCAGGAATTGGTGTTGGGCAGCCGGGAATTCGAGAATGCTTACCACCTGCCGGCAGTCCTGGATACCGAGAGCTACCTGCTGAAGTATGACCGCTCCAATTTGACCGAGGCCGAATCCACCCGCCTGCGGGGCTGGATGTCCGCGCCCGGCCAGCGAGCGGTCGTCATCACCAGCCGGCCATCCAAGCCGCCAGCCGGGATCTTCTCCACCCTGGAAGCGGAGCTGGGAGCAAAATTGATAGGATTGGAAGACATCCCGATCATGGGCTGGGGCGGGATGGTCTGGCTGGGCGAGCAGAGACGGGTCGATCCGCAGACATTCCTTAAACCCTCCCCGATCCATGCCCTGGCCGGGATGCGGATGGCACTCGGGGAATCCCAAGAGGCCGCCCTGGCTGTAGCCGCAGACCTCGTCGAAGCGAACCGATCCGACGAGATCTGGCAGGAACTTGCCGATACCCAGGTGACTGTGTTCGAAGACACCCCCGGGGGGATCCGGAGCCTTCAGGCAGCTAGGGCCATCCTGGGCCGGGCCGGAATCGAAATCGACGCAAAATACTATGGAATCGCCCAGAAACAAATTAAGATCGAAAGCTTGGCAAGAAACGGCGCATCGGTTTATCCAACCCTGAGAGAAGCGCTCGAGCGAGTCATCGAAGGTCGAGCCAACAGCAGTGTTCCCTAATCACTCTCGATAGGTCAGTATTCCACCCTTGTACTCCACAACCAACAATCCTGCATGATCGAGCCCATGCTCGAGTAAATACCTGGCGTCCAATCCCTCGACCATCCCGGGCAATCCGAACAACATGACCGCGCCGTGGGTCACGAGGATGAATTCGGCCGGGCTTTCCCCAAATTTTCCAGCCAAATCCATCACGAATCGGATAAAGCGGCCCCGGACCGTATTGTACGTCTCGCCGCCCTGCGGGCCTTGGTCCCGTTTCTGGCCGTCCAACCAGGCATCCAGCCAGGATTTGTGCTCGGACCAGGCCTGCGGATCGCCACGCCCTTCCAGGACGCCGCAATCCGGTTCGCGCAATCCGTCCGTCAGCTCCAGCGGGACGGTCAGCGCGGCGGAGAGGCTCTCGCCGGTCTGGCGGGCCCGCAGGATCGGGCTGGCATAGATGCGTGTCAGTGGCTTGCCGCGTAGTCTTTCGGCCAGGGCCTCGGCCTGCAGGCGACCGGCCTCCGTCAGCGGATGCGGCAGGTCCCGGTTGGAGATGATCCGCAGCCGGTTCGCTTCGCTTTCGCCGTGGCGGGAAAAATAAAGCTTCACACGCCTGCTTCCGCTCGGGAGGGCGCCTTACGAATGGTATTTCTTTTCGCCGGCTTCGATGCGCACCGAAAGGCGGTTCTGGGCCGGCGGCAGCGGACAGGACCAATTGTCGTTATAGGCGCAATAAGGATTGTATGCCAGATTGAAGTCGACATGCAGGCGGCCATCGCCGAAGTCTTCCGGCTCCAGATACCGGCCGCCGCCGTAAGTCTCCGCCGGGGCGGTCGCATCGACAAAGGGAATGAAGTAGTTGCCCCCATCCACGGGTATATAGACCTGCAGGACAGCGTGTTGTCCTTTGGCCACGAAGCTGATCTGGCCGGCGCGGAAATACTCCTGCTCGTCGCCGGTCGAAGTCGGCATGCTGACGCGCTCCGGCTGCGGGTCTTTCTCCAAGTCGACGTTGAAGCGCAAGGCGGGATTCTCAGGATAGTAATGAAGCCCATTGAAAGATGCCTTTTGATTGGCGTCCAGAGGCGATTGAGGATGCTCTTTGAAGAAGGCGTCTTTTTCTTTGCGGGATTCAGTCAGTTCGGACATATCCTTGCTCTTTCTATTCTTTCGTGAAAAACACCACCAGCCGCCGGTTGACCTCCTCGGCTTCATCGTGCTGGACCCAGTGGGTGGCATTTTCGAAGTATACCAGTTGGCCATCGTCGCACAATTCGACCGAGCGTTGAGCCATTTCCGGGCTGAGGGCTACGTCATGTTTTCCCCACAGCACCAGGGTCGGGACGCGGACGCGCACATGCGAACGGCGGGAGGAGCGCTCCCGGAAGATCTCCCGATACCAGTTGATCATCGCCGTCAGCGCGCCGGGCTGTTCCCAGGCCTGCCGGTATTCGGCCAAGTCCGAGTCGCTGAAAGTCTTCGCCTTCCCGCTCGAGCGCAGCATGCGTGCCAGGGCCGCGAAATGATGAGCTTGCAGCACCCAGTCCGCCAGGCCGGGGATCTGGAAGAAGCCGATGTACCAGCTTTTGAGCATCTGGCGGGGGGACGAGCGCAGTGTTCTCATCATCACAGCCGGGTGAGGCACGTTCAAGATGGCCAGCCGTCCGACGCGCTCAGGAAAAGCGAGGGCAACCTCCCAGGCCACCGCCGCGCCCCAGTCATGACCCACCAGGGCGGTCTTCCCGATCCCAAAATAATCGAGAAGTCCAATCACATCCAGAGCCAGTTGCTTCGTCTCGTAGGACCGGACGCCTTTGGGTTTGTCGGATAGGCTGTAGCCGCGCTGGTCGGGGACGATGACCCAAAATCCAGCCGAGACCAGCGCCGGGATCTGGTGCCGCCAGCCATACCAGAACTCAGGGAAACCGTGCAGCAGGAGGATCGGCCATCCGTGCGAATCGCCGGCCGTCACGACGTGCAGGCGGATCCCATTCGTTTCGACGAATGCGTGCTCGTAGGCGTCGGCCACGGTCATCCGATCCGCAGCGAACGCATGGACAAGGAACCCATCGTGACCTTTTCAGCAAAGAACTGGACTTGCTCGCCGGGCTCCTTTGCTCCCAGGGCATACAGCAGCGGTTTGTAATGTTCGGCCGAATTGATCGCCAGGGCAGCTTCCCGCCCGGCGTCGTGGTAGCGGATCAATGGCAGGTGGACATCGTCGAGGATCAGCTGCCTGACTTTCGCATCGAATTCGATCGCCCAGTCATAGGCGGTGTCGCTCCATTCCACCATACGCAGGTTGTGGACGATATTTCCGCTGCAAACGATCAGAACGTTTTCTTCACGCAGCTTTTTGAGGGCGCCAGCGAGTTCATAATGTTCCCGGGGACTCTTCTTTATGTCCAGGCTCAGTTGGACAACCGGCACGTCCGCTTTTGGAAACAGGCGGGTCAATACGGACCAGGCGCCGTGATCCAATCCCCATGCCTTATCCAAGCCGAGCGGGAGAGGGCGGACCAGCTCCTGGACCCGTTCTGCTAATTTGGGCGAGCCCGGAGCCGGATAAGTGACAGCGTACAGCTCCGGCGGGAAACCGTAGAAATCATAGATGGTCCTTGGCTTCTCCATCGCTGTGACCTGGGTGCCTTCTGTCTCCCAGTGGGCAGAAATGCACAGGATCGACTCGGGCCTGGGGAGGGATTTGCCGGCTGTGGTCCAGGCCTGGCTGAACTCATTATCCTCGATGGCGTTCATCGGGCTGCCATGCCCAACGAAGAGAATCGGCATCATAACCATAAAAGTCTCCTTACCGATAGAACTTTCAGACAAGTCACGCTCCTGGCGCACCTCGTTTATTTCCCAAATATTCTAACACCGACCGGCGGGTATAGGCGTCGACAGGAAGGTCGAGAGCTTTCTCGGGTTCGATCCAGATATACTCCTCGGCTTCATCGTTCAAGTGCACATCCACTGAATCGGTATAGCAGGCATAATCGAAGAAGATGAAATGCCGGCGCTTCCAAAAGGCCGGATCGTAGACGAATTCCTGCCAGCACAGGAAGCGCAGGTCCCGAACGTCTAGCCCGGTCTCCTCCTTCGCCTCCCGGATGGCCGTCTGCTCGACGCTTTCGCCAAGCTCCACGTGTCCGCCCGGGACGACATACTTACCCGGCCATTTGTGAGATTGAAGGAGCAAAAGCTCGCCTTTCGAATTGAAGATGAAGACCCCGACA
>DATJPX010000005.1:0-53018 GCA_035506155.1 Anaerolineales bacterium | reverse complement strand
TAATCGAGTAGGGGGCGGCGGCTAACCGCCCCCTCTCACACCACCGTACATGCGGGTCCGCATACGGCGGTTCATCAAGAATGGCACAGATACATTTGCACTGGATTTTCTTCCGGTTCACACCGAGGACTGCTCGACCCTCTGTACATTTCCCGTGGGCTTCACCCACTTCGCTTGTACGCCAGCACCTCTACCTGAGGTATTCAGTCTTCTTCGCTCGTCCTTCGAGTTACTCGGCTTACTCATCCTCTTGATGTTCAGCCCTTCCCACCTCACCAGTGGTACTATGGCATCGGCTGACCCCTGCCGCCTCAACCTGACATCACTGTCAGGGTTACTCTGATAGCCGGACGACAGGTCTCCCCGGGTAAGAACGTTGACCTTCCCTGCACGCTTGCCCAATTTACCGCTTTGGCTCTTGATTGCTCGGGCTTCGTTGTCAGTTGCCAACTCGCCCAGCCTCACGGCCTCCTATTGGGTTCGTGTTCCTCAAGCCGCAGGTTTGCTTCCGGCTTCCTCCAGACCCCACCTCGCGGTGACGCCCTTGCCTTCCGCTAGCAGTCGGTGCAATCTCCGCTGCAAGAGACTTCCACTCTCAAGTCAACGCCCATGCCGGGCGCACAACCAAAACTCCCGCCGGCGGCGGGAGTTTTTTATAGTCCAAACAGGAACTGAAAAAGGACCAGCGCCGCCATCCCAGCTGCGATGGTCAGGAGCACGTTCTTCGTCTTCCAAACCACCAGGATTGCCACCGCCCCGGCCAGCAGCTGCGGGTTGCGCCAGGAGAGGAACAGGCTGCCGTTGGGACTGGTCAGCTCAGGCAGAATGATCGCCGAAAGGACCGCTACCGGGACGAAGCGCAGGCCCCGCCGGAACCAGTCCGGCACCTTGATCCGGTCGAGCAGGAGGATGAAAGACAGGCGGGTTGCAAAGGTCGCCAGCCCGGCAAGGAGGATGACCAGCCAGATGTTCATTTTGGCTTCCCCTCGATGACCAAGCCCGTCACGATCCCGATCAAAGCCGCCAGGAGAAGGCCGGTCTTGTAGGGGAAGCCGAAAGCCAGCAACCCGATCACCCCGGCGACAAGGGCCGCCGCCACGCCGGCCCGGTCCTTGAGAGCCGGGACGACCAGGGCGATGAACGTCAGCGGCAGGACGAAGTCCAGCGGCCAGCTGGCCGGGATCCGGGCCCCGATGAAGATGCCGACCGCTGTGCTGACCTGCCAGGCCGACCACAGGGTCAGCCCAGCCCCCAGGAAATACCAGTGCCGGTTTTCAGAATCGCCCTCTTTGTTGTAATGCGTGATCGTGACGGCGTAGGCTTCGTCGGTCAACAGATACGATAACAGCAGTTTCCACCCGGTTTTCAAATCCTTGACGTGCGGCGCGACCGAGGCGCTGTACAAGGCGTGCCGAAGATTGACGACAAAGACGACCATCAAGACGACCAGGCCGGAGCTGCCCGTCCCGACCAACTGGGCGGCGATGAATTGGGCTGAACCGGCGAAGATGATCGATGACATGGCCTGGGCCGCCAGGCTGGACAGGTGTGCACTGATCGCCAGCGCCCCGAAGAGCAATCCGAACGGAGCCACGCCCAGTAAAATGGGCGCTTCGTCCCGCACACCGCTCCAGAATTCGTTTTTCCGTGTTTTTTCCGGCATGACTGTCTCGACAAGTCTGTAAAATTCGCTCTATTATACACGTGAGGAAAAGATTCCACGCAAACAGTGAGTATCTGCAAGAGCGTCCCCGAAGAGGAATTATGCAAATAAATATCCGATTTGGGCTCACACGACTTACCCCGAAAATACCCACCTTTTCACAGGATTCGCGTCGACTCCGGTCTCGTCAAGAAACCTCCAAGGCACGCAATCACCCGTAACGAATCCGCACCCAGCAGGGTTATAGGTCACAAGGACTTGCTATTTGCCAAAGAGGAGAATCGATCATGGATACCACTCTTGTTCCAACCCTGCTCGACCGGACCCTGCCGCGCCTTGACCCGCGCGTCCGTGACATTCTGCTGATCGTCGGCGGGAGCCTGTTCGTGGCCGGCATGGCCCAGGTGCGCATCCCGCTGCCTTTCACCCCCGTCCCGATCACCGGACAGACCTTCGCGGTCCTGCTTGTAGGCGCCGCCCTGGGAGCCAACCGGGGAGCGGCCAGCCTGTTGCTCTACCTGCTCGAGGGAATTGCCGGCCTGCCCTTCTTTGCGGGCGGCGCCGGCGGCCTGGCCGCCCTGCTGGGCCCCACCGGCGGCTACCTGATCGGATTCGTTGCCGCGGCTTACCTGGTCGGCCTGCTGGCCGCCCGCGGCCTGGACCGACGCGTCCCGAGTGCCCTCCTGGCCTTCCTCGCCGGGGAGGTCGTCATCTACCTGTTCGGCCTGGCCTGGTTGAGCATCTTCCTGGGATTCCCACGGGCGATCGCCGCCGGATTGCTGCCTTTCCTGGTCGGGGACGCCCTCAAACTGGTCGCAGCCGCCCTGGCGCTACCGGCCGCCTGGAAGCTCGTAAAGTAACGGATTCCCGTAACCGACCCAATCAAAGGGTGTTGTACCTCACAAGTAAATAAACAATATGTATAGACAAGCTGTCATTTTGTAGGCAAGTCTATGTAAAAGTGCAAGTCGAAATACCCTGACCTTTCAGTTCGCCGCACCACTCTTTGAACAGCTGTACTGGCTACAGCTGGTAGCTTCATGTACCTCTTTTTCGTTTTTTCGACCAAAAATCAGATACGGTGAGGCAAATACGAATTTATGACGAAGACGACCAGCAACTTAGAGCAAATCCGGGCTGAGGCCATCCTGGGGGGTGGACAGACCCGCATCGAGGCCCAGCACGCCAAGAGCAAGCAGACGGCGCGCGAACGCCTCGAACAGCTCCTCGACCCGGGCACGTTCCAGGAGATCGGCACATTCGTCACCCACCGCGCCACCGGCCTGGGGATGGAAAAGTCTCATCCCTATACCGACGGCGTCGTGACCGGCTGGGGCAAGGTGGACGGCCGGCTGGTCTACGTCTTCGCCCAGGATTTCACCATCATGGGCGGCTCGGTCGGCGAGGCCCACGGCATGAAGATCGCCGCCCTGCTCGACATGGCCCGCCAGAACGGCGCCCCGGTCATCGGCTTGAACGACTCAGGCGGGGCGCGCATCCAGGAAGGCGTGGACTCCCTGGCCGGTTACGGCCAGATCTTCTACCGCAACGTCCAATCCTCAGGCGTGGTCCCGCAACTTTCGGTCATCCTGGGACCCTGCGCCGGCGGCGCGGTCTACTCCCCGGCTATCACCGACTTCGTCTTCATGGTAGAGAAGACCGCCCACATGTTTATCACCGGCCCGGAAGTGGTCAAGGCCGTCACCCACCAGGAGGTCAGCTTCGACCAATTGGGCGGGGCAGCCGTCCACCGCGAGCAGAGCGGCGTGGCCCATTTCACCGCCCCGGACGAGGAGACTCTGCTTTCGAACGTGCGCTGGCTGCTTTCCTTCCTGCCATCCAACAACCTGACGCCGCCCCCCTACCAGCCGTCCAACGACGACCCTGAGCGCCCACTGACAGAACTGGCTCAAGCCATCCCAACCGATCCCCAGCAGCCCTACGACGTCCGCACGGTCGTCGAGGCGCTGGTCGACGAGAAGGAATTCCTGGAAGTCCAGCCCGACTATGCTCCCAACCTGGTGATTGGCTTCGCCCGCATGGACGGCCACCCGGTCGGGATCGTCGCCAACCAGCCCCTGCACCTGGCCGGCGTGCTGGACATCAACTCGTCCGACAAGGGTGCCCGCTTCATCCGCTTCTGCGACGCCTTCCACATCCCGCTGGTCACCCTGGTCGACACCCCTGGATTCCTGCCCGGCACCGACCAGGAGTACGGCGGCGTGATCCGCCACGGCGCCAAGCTGGCCTACGCCTATTCCGAGGCGACCGTGGCCAAGGTAACCCTAATCCTGCGCAAGGCTTACGGCGGCGCATACATCGTCATGGGCTCCAAGCATCTGGGCGGCGACGTCAACCTGGCCTGGGCCAGCGCCGAGATCGCCGTCATGGGCCCTGAAGGGGCCGTCAGCATCGTCTTTTCCAAGGACCTGCAGGCCGCCAAAGACCCGGCCGCCGAGCGCGCCCGCTTGATCGAGAACTACCGGGCCGAGCTTGCCAATCCTTTGATCGCCGCCAGCCGCGGTTACCTGGACGACGTGATCGAGCCGTCCGAGAGCCGCCTGCGGGTGGTACGCGCCCTGGAAGCCTTGCGCGAAAAACGTCAGACCACCCCCTCCCGCAAACATGGGAACATCCCGCTATGAAGAAGAAATCCCTAAACACGAAGGACACAAAGTGTCACAAAGGTTTTAATTCCTCTTTGTGCACCTTTGTGTTTCTTCGTGACCTTCGTGTTGAATCTTTTCTGGGGATAATATGAAAAAGCAAAAGATCCTGGTTGCCAATCGAGGGGAAATCGCCGTCCGCGTCCTGCGCGCCTGCCGGGAGATGAATCTGCCGTCCGTGGCCATCTTCACCGACGTGGACGAATCCGCCCTGCACGTGCGCTACGCCGACGAAGCCGTCCATATCGGCGAAAAGAGCCAGTACCTGAACATCCAGGCTGTCCTGGAGGCAGCCCGCCAGAGCGGCGCGACCGCCATCCACCCGGGCTACGGCTTCCTGGCCGAGAACGCCGAGTTTGCCGCGGCGGTCGAAGCCGAGGGAATCACCTTCATCGGCCCGCGTCCGGAAACGGTTGCCATGATGGGCGACAAGCTGGCGGCGCGCAAGTTCTCGCGCAAAGCCGGCCTGCCGGTCATCGCCGGGACCGACGAGCCCCTGCCGGATGAGCTACCGCTCGACATGGCCGAAAAGGTCCAGTACCCGGTACTGGTCAAGGCTGCCGCCGGCGGCGGCGGGCGCGGCATTCGCCTGGCGCTCTCGCCCAGCGAGCTGCCCGGGGTGATCGAAGCCGCCCGGCGGGAAGCCAAGGCATCCTTCAACGACGATACGGTCTTCCTCGAATCCCTGGTCCAGCAGGCCCGCCACATCGAGGTCCAGATCCTGGGCGACGGCGAAGGCAACGTCATTTGCCTGGGCGAGCGCGAGTGCTCGATCCAGCGTCGGCGCCAGAAGCTGATCGAGGAGGCCCCAGCAAGCGGGTTGACCCCAGAGCTGCGCGCCCAAGTTCACGAGGCCGCCCTCAAGCTGGGCAAGGCGCTGAAATACCGCAGCCTCGGCACAGTCGAGTTCCTGCTGGACAAGAAGAACCGCTTCTATTTCATCGAAGTCAACCCGCGCATCCAGGTCGAGCACCCGGTCACCGAGATGGTCACGGGCGTGGATATTGTCAAGGAACAGTTGACGATCGCCCTGGGCGAATCAATGCGCAAATTCCCGGAACAGCTCTTCCCGCGAGGGGCGGCCATCGAAGCCCGCATCCTGGCCGAGGATTCCCAGGCCGGTTTCCTGCCCTCCACTGGGCAGATCCTTTACCTGAAAGAGCCGGGCGGTCCGGGGGTCCGGATTGACTCGGCCCTATACCAGGGTATGAACGTCGGCACCGAGTACGACTCGCTCCTTTCCAAAGTCATCGTCTGGGGCGAGAACCGGGCAGTCGCCATCCAGCGCCTGCGCCGGGCCTTGCACGAGTACCAGATCGGCGGCCTGAGCACCGACATCGACTTCATCCTGCAGATCATCGACAGCCCGCAGTACCTGGCCGGCGATGTCACCACCACCTACCTGGAGACCTTCGAGCCGGTTCCCCAAAGTACCGAACCGGGGCTCGAGCGTGATCTGGCCTGGGCGGCGGCCCTGTTCGCCCACCAGCAGCGCAGCCAGGCCGCCGGTCCGGATGCCCGCCAGGGCAGCAGCAGCTACTGGCAGATGGTCGCCTGGAAAGAACAGATGAACAACAGCTAAGGGATCGAGAGGAGAAAAAAACATGTCTCTCTACACAGTCACGATCGAGAACCGGGTCTACCGGGTCAACATCAGCGGGGATCACGTCACCGTAAACGGGGAAGCGGTGGACACCAAAATGGTTCCCCTGAACCACAACGGCCTGCACCTCCTGCGCAGCGGGAAGCAGGCCTACGAGGTCTTCCTAAGCAACCAGGAGGCCGATACCTACCAGATGTTGATGTTCGGCGGCCGGCGCATCGTCAGCAAGATCACCAGCCGGATCCGCAAGCACCTCCAGGCCGGCGAGGCGGAAGGGGAAGCCTCCGCCTTGAACGCCCCCATGCACGGGCTGGTGGTGGACGTACCTGCCCGCGCGGGCGAAGAGGTCACCAAAGGCCAGACCCTGGTGGTGCTCGAATCGATGAAGATGCAAATGCAACTGCGTTCCCCGCGCGACGGCAAGGTGGCCAAGGTGGCCGTCCAGCCCGGAAGCCAGGTGGAAAAGGGCGCCCTGCTGGTCCAGTTCGAGTAAAAGACGCAACACGAAGGGCACGAAGGCACACAAAGGGAACATACAGCCAGAGACATTTGTTCCTTCGTGACACTTAGTGTCCTTTGTGTTTAATTCTTTTTTATTGATAAGAGCTTAATTCGCCAAGAGGAGCAACATGAACGAAATCACCGCAATCGCCATCGTCGGCCTGGGCGCCATCCTGCCGGATGCCCCGGACGCGCCGACGTTCTGGAAGAACATTCGGGCCGGGAAGTATTCCGTCACCGAGGTCCCGGAAGACCGCTGGAAAGCCAGCCTGTATTACGACCCCGATCCCGCCGCGCCGGACAAGACCTACAGCAAGATCGGCGGTTGGATCAAGGATTTCCATTTCGACACCAAGTCGATGGGCATCACCATCCCGCCGCGCGTCCTGGATCACATCGACAGCGGCCAGCAGTGGGCCATCGCGGCCTGCTTCCAGGCCCTCAAGGACTACGGCTATCCCGAGCGGCCGATCGACCCGGACCGGATCGCGGTGATCCTGGGCAGCGCCCTGGGCGGCGAGAAGCATTACCTGTCCACCATCCGCATCCACCTGCCGGAATATCTCGACATTCTCAGCCACCTGCCGGCCTTCCAGAGCCTGGATCAGTCCGTCCAGGAGCAGCTCAAGCAGGGCTTTAAGGACGGCTTGTGGAAGACCAGTCCTGCCATCACCGAAGACACCATGCCGGGCGAGCTGTCGAATATCATCGCCGGCCGGGTGGCCAACGTCTTCAACTTCACCGGGCCGAACTTCGTCACCGACGCCGCCTGCGCATCCTCCCTGGCGGCCCTGCAAGCCGCCGTGGACGGACTGCGCAACCACCAGTTCGACGCTGTCCTGACCGGCGGCGTGGACCGCAACATGGGCCCGGAAGCCTTCGTCAAGTTCAGCAAGATCGGCGCACTCAGCCCGGACGGCTCCCGCCCCTACTCCGAAGGCGCCAACGGCTTCGTGATGGGCGAAGGCGCGGCGGTTTTCCTGCTCAAGCGTCTGGAAGACGCCGAGCGGGATGGCGACAAGATCTACGCGGTCGTGCGCGGTGTGGGCGGCAGCAGCGACGGCAAGGGCAAGGGCATCACCGCCCCCAACCCGCTCGGCCAGCAGCGCGCCCTCGAGCGCGCCTGGAAGAACGCCGGCGTGAATCCAGCCACCGTCAGCCTGGTCGAAGGCCACGGCACCTCCACGCCCGTCGGCGACCTGGCGGAGGTCAACAGCCTGGACGCCATCTTCGGAAAGACCGGCCTCAAGCCGCATACGGTCGCCCTGGGCTCGGTCAAGTCCAATTTCGGCCACCTCAAGAGCGCCGCCGGCGCGGCCGGCCTGCTCAAGGCCACCTATGCACTGTCCGAGCGCACCCTGCCGCCATCGGTCAACTTCGACCGGCCCAACGCCAAGATCGACTTCAACCGCCTGCCCTTCTTCGTCAACACCCAGGCCCAGCCTTGGGAAGTGCAGCCGAACGAGATCCGCCGCGTCGGCGTGAGCGCCTTCGGCTTTGGCGGGACAAACTTCCACGTGGTCCTGGACGAATACGTCCCGGAGCTGCTGACCAGGCGGCAGGCTTTCTTCCCGGGCGCCAGCCTGGCTTCCGCCGTCCCGGCCGAAGCGGCCCTGCCGGTCGGCCTGGCCGCAGCCGGGGCCCAGCCTTACCGGGGTCTGCTCTTCCTGGGCGCCGGGTCCGCGGCGGAGCTGCGTGACCAACTGAAAGACATCGAATACCAGGCCAAGCTCGGTCACCTGCCCGAGAACGCCTGCCCCAGCCCGGCCCAACTCGGTCAGCCCGAGCGCCTGGTGATCGACTACGAGAGCGGCAAGGACCTGGTAGCACGCGCCGACAAGGCCCTCAAGGCCCTCGAGAGCGACGCACCCGCCGGTTGGCAGGCCTTGGGCGTCCAGGGCATCTACCGCGGCAGCGGCAAGCCCGGCAAGGTGGCCTTCCTCTTCCCCGGCCAGGGCTCGCAGTATGTCAACATGCTGCGCGACCTGCGCGCCGTCGAACCGCTCGTGGCCGAGACCTTCCGGGAAGCGGACGCGGTCATGACCCCAATCCTGGGCAGACCCATCTCCAGCTACGTCTTCGTCGACGCCAAGGACGATGCCCTGACCCAGGCGGAACTGAAGCTGCGCAGCACCGACATCACCCAGCCGGCCCTGCTGGCCACGCACGTCTCGCTGCTGCGCATCCTGGAGAAATTCGGCTACAAGCCCGACATGGTCATCGGCCACAGCCTGGGCGAGTACGGCGCCCTGGTGGCGGCTGGTGTGCTCAACCTGACTGAAGCCCTGCAGGTGGTCAGCGCCCGCGGCCAGGAGATGGCCAAGGTCGCCGCGGACGACAATGGCTGCATGGCGGCCGTCTCCGCCCCGCTGGCCGAGGTCGAGCGCATCCTGAAGACCATCCAAGGCTACGTGGTCATCGCCAATATCAACAGCCCGGTCCAATGCGTCATCGGCGGGAACACCGCCGCGGTGGACGCAGCCATTGCCGCCTTCCTGAGCGAAAACCTTCAGGCCACCAAGATCCCGGTCTCGCACGCCTTCCACACCCGGATCGTCGCCCCTGCCAGCCAGCCGCTCCGCAAGGTGATCGACCGGATGAACGTCCAGATCCCCCGCATCCCGATCATCGCCAACGTGACCGGCAAGCTCTACCCGACCACCCGCGATGGCATTCTCGACATCCTGGCCGCCCAGGTGGCCTCGCCGGTCCAGTTCGTCCAGGGCATCGACACCCTGTACCAGGAAGGCGCCCGCATCTTCGTCGAAGTCGGCCCCAAGCGCGTCCTGAGCGGGCTGGCCTCCGACATCCTCAAGGACCGCAAGGACGTCACCGTCCTCTCCACCAACCATCCCCGCAAGGGCGATATCCCCAGTTTCAACGAGGCCCTCGGCCGCCTGTACGCGGCCGGTGTGAACGGCCACCAAGCCGCCTCGGCCCAGAAACCGATCATCGTTTCGGCCCCACAGCCGGCTGCCGCCGTAGGGGCGGACCTGGGTGTCCGCCCGGCAGAATTGGTATCCCCTCACCCTCAAGGAGCCCCAACCATGGACGGACGTCTTCCCCTGACCGGTTCGGTCGTCATCAGCGGCGCGGGTCTCGGCCTGCCCGGCCGCGGCCGGCATGTCTTCGACGATGCCAACATCCTCGACATCCTGAACGGCGATATGCGCATCGAACCGCTGCCCGACGAAACCCGCCAGGGCATGCTCGACAAACGTCCCACCCGGCTGGTCAAGAGCGAGGCCGGGGCGATCATGCAGACCATCGACGACATGGCCCTGACCCTCAAGCTGGGCGGGCAGCGCGGCGAATTCGACCCCGTCGGCGAGTTCGGCATGCCCAAGGACCGCCTGGAATCGATCGACATTTCCACCCAACTGGCCATTGCCGCCGGGATCGAAGCCCTGCGCGACGCCGGCATCCCGCTGGTGATGGCCTACAAGCAGACCAGCACCGGCTCCTACCTGCCGGACCGCTGGAAGCTGCCCGAGCCCCTGGCCGATGAGACCGGCGTCATCTTCGGCTCGGCCTTTCCCGGCCTGGACCGCATGGCCGACGAATCCGACAAGTATTACCAGTACCAGATGGTCGTCAAGCAGATCGAAGAGTTGCGCGGCATGCAGGCGTTCGTCCCGGCCCAGCAGGCCGACCTGAAAGAGGCCTTTGCCAGGCGCATCGCCGAGCTGGAAGAACAGGCCAAAGATCTCGATTACCACTTCGACCGGCGCTACATCTTCCGCGTCCTGGCCATGGGCCACTCGCAGTTCGCCGAATACATCGGGGCCCGCGGCCCGAACACGCACGTCAACGCCGCCTGCGCCACCACCACCCACGCCGTCGCCATCGCCGAGGACTGGATCCGCTCCGGGCGTGCCCGCCGGGTCATCGTGATCGCCGGCGACGACGTCATCAGCGGCAGTCTGTCCCAGTGGATCGGCACCTCCCTGATGGCCAGCGGCGCCGCCACCCCCGAAGGCGACCTGCGCATGGCCGCCCTGCCCTTCGACCGCCGTCGCAACGGCATGATCATCGGAATGGGCGCGGCCGGGATCGTGGTCGAATCCGAGGACGCCGTCCGCGAGCGCGGCATGCGGGCCATCGCTGAAGTCCTGGCCACCAACATCGCCAACAGCGCCTTCCACGGCACCCGCCTGAACGTCGGGCACGTCAGCCAGGTGATGGAGCGCCTGCTCCAGACCGCCGAGAGCCGCTTCGGCATCTCGCGCACCCAGATCGCCCCCGAGACCATGTTCGTCTCGCACGAAACCTACACCCCTGCCCGCGGCGGCAGCGCGGCGGCCGAGATCCATGCCCTGCGCCAGGCCTTCGGCGAGCAAGCCAACCGGGTCATCATCGCCAACACCAAGGGCTTTACCGGCCACACCATGGGCGTCGGCGTGGAGGACGTCGTGGCGGTCAAGGCCCTGGAATACGGCCTGGTCCCGCCCATCGCCAACATCAAGGATGGCTTCGAGCCCGATCCCGAACTGGGCGACCTGAACCTGTCGCACGGCGGGAAGTATCCCGTCCAGTACTCGCTGCGCCTGGGCGCCGGCTTCGGCTCCCAGATCGCCATGACCCTGCTGCGCAAGATCCCCGGGCAGGGCGAGCGGGTGGACAAAACCATCTACAATCGCTGGCTATCGGACGTCTCCGGCTACCCGGCGACCGAACTCGAGATCGCCCAGCGCACCCTGCATATCAAGGACCAGGGCGTCCCGGCCCACAAGCCGGCGGCCTCCCGCTGGCAGTACGGCCAGGGTCCCACCCTGTGGGCCGGCACGTCCCAACCGGCCGCCATCCCACAGCCGGTCGTTGCCACCATGCCAGTCGTCCGCGCGCCTGCACCGATGACGAAAACGGCCATTTCTGCTGACACAGAAACGATCAAAACCTTCGTCCTTTCCATCGTCAGTGAAAAGACCGGCTACCCGGCCGAAGTGCTCGACCTGGACCTCGACCTGGAAGCCGACCTGGGCATCGACACCGTCAAGCAGGCCGAGCTCTTCGCCGCCATCCGGGAGCAGTATGGCATCGCCCGACGGGAGGACCTGCGCCTCTCGGACTACAACACCCTCGCCAAAGTGATCGGCTTCGTCAGGGATTCTCTGGCGAATCCGGCCGCCGCGGCAGGTGTGCCTTCAGTGGTCTCACAACCGGTTCCCATGCCTGCGGCCCCCGTCGCCGCGGCGGGCGCGCCCATCCCTGTTGGTCGGCCAGCCGCGCCTGTTTCAGCCAGCGACGAGGAGATCAAAACCTACCTCCTGGCTGCAGTCAGCGAGAAGACCGGTTACCCGACTGAGGTGCTCGACCTGGACCTCGACCTGGAAGCCGACCTGGGCATCGACACTGTCAAGCAGGCCGAACTCTTCGCCGCCATCCGTGAAAATTACGGCATCCCCCGCCGCGAAGACCTGCGTCTATCGGACTACAACACTCTCGCCAAGGTGATCGGCTTCGTCCGCGACGCCCTAGCTGCACCCGCCGCCGCGCCTGCTCCTGCAGCAGTAGCCCAGGCTCCGGTTGTGCCCGCGCCGACTCCGGCTCATGTCGCTGTTCCGGCTCCGGCTGTTGCCGGCGAAGCCAAACCTGGACCCGCGGCCGTATCAGTCGAACTCGCGGACGCAAGCACGGAGGAGATCAAGACCTACCTGCTGAATTCGGTCAGCGGGAAGACCGGATATCCGATCGAAGTGCTCGACCTGAATCTCGACCTGGAGGCCGACTTGGGCATCGATACCGTCAAACAAGCCGAGCTGTTCGCCGCCATCCGGGAGCAGTACGGCATCCCCCGGCGCGAAGACCTGCGCCTCTCGGATTACAACACCCTCGCCAAGGTGATCGCCTTCGTCGAAGACGCCTTGCGGGCAAAGAAGAAGGCCGCCACGGCCGTTCCGGCCGCCTCAGCCCCGGCCCCGAGCGCCGCCCCCGACCTGGCCGTCAGCGAAAGCCAGGCGATGATCGTCCGGCGCGTCCCGGTCCCGGCCCTGCGGCCCCGCCTGGACCTGTGCCTCCCGACCGGCGTAACGCTGGCCGAAGGCAGCCGGGTGCTCGTAGTCGAGAGCAAGGCCAAGACCGGGGAGTCGCTCGCCAAAAAATTAACCGCTCGCGGCGTGCAGACCCTGCGTCTAAACGCCAAGCTGGCAACTGAGGAGATTTCCACTCGGCTGGCCGCCTGGTTGGCCGAAGGACCGATCGCCGGTGTGTACTTCCTGCCGGCCCTGGAAGTCGAACCAAAGCTGGCCGAGATGACCGCCAAAGACTGGCAGGCCGGCCTGAACGAACGCCTGTACAGCCTGTACACCATCATGAAAGCCCTGCCCGAGAATACCTTCCTGGTCTGCGCCACCCGCCTGGGTGGGCTGCACGGTTACTCCGCCGAAGGAGCTACCGCCCCGATGGGCGGCGCCGTCAGCGGCTTCGCCAAGTCGGTGGCCCGCGAACGCGAGAGCGCCTTCGTCAAGGTGGTGGACTTCCAGCTGGAAGCCACCCCGGCCGCCATTGCGGCCCGCCTGATCGACGAGACCCTGCAGGACCCGGGTGCATTGGAGATCGGCTGGGAGAACGACCTGCGCTACGGCATTGCCACCGTCGAGATGCCCCTGCCCAAGGAGCCGGACTTCAAGCTGGAGAACGGCAGCGTCTTCCTGATCAGCGGCGGCTCGGGCGGGATCATCCGCCCCATCGTCGAGGACCTGGTGCGGGCCACTCATGGCACCTTCTACCTGCTCGACCGGGTTCCGCTGCCGGCCGCCGACGACCCCGACATCCTCCGTCTCGCCTCCAACCGCGAAGGCCTGAAAAACGACCTGATCGCCCGCCTGACCAAGGATGGCAAGAAGCCCACCCCGGTCCAGGTGGAAGGTGCCCTGTTCGGCATCGACCGCTCCGCCACCACCCTGCAGACCCTCAAGATCATCGAGCAGTTGGGCGGCAAGTCCCATTACCTGACCTGTGACGTGACCGACCTGGCCGCCATCGATGCCTGCATGCAGCAGATCAAGGATGCCGAAGGCCACATCGATGCTTTCCTGCACGCCGCCGGGATGGAGCGCAGCCGCAAGCTGGAAATGAAACCCATCGAGGAGTTCCGCCTGGTCGTGTCCGTCAAGGCGGATGGCTTCTTCAACCTGTTCAAGGCCATGGAAGCCAAGGGCATCCTGCCGCGCGGCATGGTCTTCTTCTCCTCGGTCGCCGGGCGCTTCGGCAATTCCGGCCAGACCGACTACGCCTCCGCCAACGACCTGCTCTGCAAGACCGCATCGGCCTTGCGCAGCCAGTATCCCGGCCTGAAAGCGATCGCCATCGACTGGAGCGCCTGGGGCGGCGTCGGCATGGCCACCCGCGGCAACATCCCGGCCCTGATGAAGATGGCCGGCATCGACCTGGTCCCGCCCGAGCAGGCTGCCCCGATGGTCCGCATCGAACTGGAGTCCGGGCGCGGCGAGGCCATCATGGCCGCGTCCCTGGGCGCGCTGCTCGAGCCGCGCAGTCCGCACGGCGGCCTGGACATGACCAAGGCCGACGAAGCCCTGCGGGCCGGCAAGCCCATCCATACCATGCTCAGCCATGTGGCCGACTTCGACCTGAACAACGGCTTGAACCTGGAAGCCGAGCTGGACCCCAAAGAGCAGCCCTTCCTGTACGACCATTCCCTGAACGGCATCCCGGTCCTGCCGGGCGTGATGGGCATCGAGGGCTTCTCGATCGCCGCCAAGCACATCAGCTCGGTGCTGGCCTCCGGCAAAGCCGGTTTCGAGGTCAGCAAGCTGGAAGACATCCACTTCCTGGCCGCCTTCAAGTTCTATCGCAACGAGCCCCGCCGGGTCACCTGGATCGTCCGGGCGGTGCGCGAACAGGCCGGGTTGGTCGTCTACGTGACCCTCGAATCGACCCGCGCCCTCAAGACCCGCGCCGACGAGCACATGCGCCACTTCAGCGGCAAAGTCCTCCTGGTACCGCAGCAAGCGGAGGTCAAAGAAACCCTTTCGAAGGCGCCCAAGTGGAATGGCAGCTACACCGTCAAGTCGGATGACATCTACAAACTGTACTTCCACGGACCCGCTTTCCAGGTCCTGGAAGGCGTCCAGCGCTCGCCCGACGGCCTCCTGGGCAAGCTCAACAAGAAACTGCCCTCCATTACCAGCCAGGAGCACGAACTGGTCAGCACACCCACGCTGGTAGAGTTGTGTTTCCAGACGGCCGGGATCTGGGAGATCGGCAAAACCGGGACGCTGGCCCTGCCGCGCTCCATCGAAAGCCTCACCCTCTACCGGCAGAATGTCAACGGCGTGGCCATTTACGCCGAAGTCAAACCGGTCCAGACCGAGTCCGGCGGGCTGCATTTCGATGCCCGTGTGGTGGACGCCAAGGGCCGGCTGTACCTCGAACTGAAGGAATACCGCACCGTCCCGCTCGGCAGTTCCATGGAAAAGGACCTGCTCACCCCCCTGCAGGAATTGGTCAAGGACGCCTGAGCGGTTTGGAACGATGAATCACAGGCGAGGGTCGCCCTCGCAAGGCTGAAGCCTATGGCAGAGATCTATTGGACCCTGGTCGACGCGCCGGCAAAATCGTTGGCAGGCTCGGGCGGATTCCTTTCCGAATCCGAGTTGGAAAAGTTTTCCACGCTGCGCTTCCCCAAACGGCGGGACGAATGGCTGCTGGGCCGCTGGGCGGCCAAGTCGCTGGTGCACTCCATGCCCACCTACCAGCACTACTCGCTGGAGGAGATCGAGATCCGCAATGCGCCGGAAGGTGCGCCCTACATCCGGCCGCCGGGTGAAGCCGCTTCGCCGGATTGCCTCTCGATCAGTCATCGCGACCGGTCGGCGTTATGCGCCCTGACGATGGGTTCCGGCCTGCGCGTCGGCGTGGATCTGGAAAAGATCGAGCCGCGCTCCACGGCCTTCGTCGCAGACTATTTCACCCCGGCGGAACAGGCTTTGGCCAATGCCGGCCAGGCCGGAACGAGCCAGGCCGTCGTCACCCTGATCTGGAGCGCCAAGGAAGCCATGCTGAAAGCCCTGGGCGTTGGCCTGCGCTGGGACACGCGCCGGGTCGAGGTCCGCGAGATCGCCGGTTCGCCCCCCGAAGACGGCCCCCAGGACCAGTGGCAAAAGCTGCAGGTCGCCGACCAGGAAAGGCCAGGCCGTTCCTGGCAGGCCTGGTGGCAGCGCCGCGGCCCGTTCATCCTGACCCTGACGAGCTTTGCCACCGGCCCGGCGGACAATCCGGCCGCCTGGCTGGTCGAAAAATCCGTCTGAAGCCGGATGAGAATACTTTATAAAACAGACAGGGACACCTTCCGTGTCCCTGTCTGTCGTTCGAGGTCGAACCGTCTCCGACTAATTCCTTGCCGGTTTCACATTGAAGATCATCGCCGGTGAGGAGGTGATGCGCTGAGCATTCCCGGCCGAATCCTTGTAATTGCCGCGCACGTAAACGCGCAGGGTGAGCTGGCCGCTGCCTTGCGGGATGAAATACCAGCTGATCGTGCAGCTGCTGCGGACTGCCAGGCTGTCAGGGCAGTCGCTGTATTTGTTCTGGGGTACGCCCCAGTTATAGGGGATGGTCAGGTTGGCAGTGACCTGCAAGGGAGTGTTCCCGATGTTCTTAACCTTGGCCCGGAAGATCAACGGCTTGCCGGCGTAGACGGTGACGGCCCAGGCGTTGACGTTGTTGGCCGAGAGCGTCACCTGCATGTTGGGATACGTGGAAACCGCCGCGGCCTGCATGCTGGGAACGGCCGTGCCTGCGGCAACGAGCGAGAGGGCAATCAAAAGATTGAGAAGGAACATTTTTCGTTTTGGGCTGAACATTTCTTTTACTCCTTTTACTAAATTTAATGCCCGAACCGTGGAACAAATCTCGAAGGTGGTCGAGTGGGTCCCCGCATTGCCATCGGATCGAGACGATCCATTCCGGCTTGCGAAGCCATTGTAGCACAAGGCGAAACTCCGAACAAGGAAGGTTGTCAGACATTCCAGACATGCCAGGAAGGTGTGAAATAAGAATCGCAAGAAACGGGTTGCGCAACCCGTGGAAATTAATATAATAGGCACTCATGCAATGAAATGAAAAGAGGTAATTGTCGATGAAAATTAAGATCTGGACTGCCTTGATACTGGTATACATTGTCTGGGGCGCCACCTACCTGGGGATCCGCTACGCTGTGGAAACCATCCCGCCTTTCCTGATGGCCGGTACGCGCTTCCTGGTCTCCGGGATCATCCTGTACGTCTGGCGGCGCGCGGCCGGGGACCCGGCGCCGACCCGCGGCCAGTGGCTGCGGACGGCGGTTGTCGGGCTGCTCCTGCTGCTCGGCGGGAACGGGCTGGTCTCCCTGGCAGAGAAGAACGTCGCCTCCGGGATCGCCGCCCTGATCGTCGGATCCGCACCGCTCTGGATGACGCTGATGGAAGCCCTGCGCCCCGCCGGCGCCCGGCCGAACTGGCTGGGCATCCTGGGACTGGTGATCGGTTTCGGCGGGATCGTCCTGTTGGTCGGGCCATCGCTGGTCAACACCACCCAAGCCGACTTCCGCCCCGCCGGGATCATCACCCTGCTCTTCGCTGCCCTGTTCTGGTCCCTGGGTTCGATCTATAGCCGCAGCGCGGACCTGCCGCGCTCCTCCCTGCTCTCCACTGGCATGGAAATGCTGGCAGGCGGCCTAGGCCTTTACCTGGCCGGTACGCTGACCGGTGAATGGCACCAGCTCGTGCTGGCAAACATCACCCTGCGCTCCTGGCTGGGCCTGGCCTATCTGGTCGTCTTCGGGTCGATGGTCGGGTTCACGGCCTACGCCTGGCTGCTGCGCAATGCCCCGGTCTCGCTGGTCGCCACGTATGCCTACGTCAATCCGCTGGTAGCCATCCTGCTGGGCGGACTGTTCGCCCAGGAGAGCCTGAGCCTGCACATCCTGCTGGCAGCCCTGGTGATCATCGGCTCGGTAATCGTGATCAACGTCTCGCGACGGGTCAATATCAAAGTCCGGCCGGCTGAAATCACCGAATAACAAAGACCGGGTTCCTTCGAGGAACCCGGTCGCTTTTTTCTGTCAGGAATTGGCCTGCTGGGGGATGTACGCCCGCAAACAGGCCGGGAAGGCCACTCCCTGCATCTCGAGCGAACGGACCCGGTAGAGGTAGGCGCAGCCTTGCAGGATCTGCCGAGCGATATCCACCACGTGGCGGTTCTGGGGGGCTTCCAGGTAGGTGCCCTTGACCCAGTTATTGAATGCGCCCATCGATGGTCCGCACCAGACCTGGTAATCCATTTCGCGGCCCTTTTCGCCGCTGGCCGACCAGCGCGAGGACAGACCCAGGTACCAGCGGAAGACGAGCGCCATCTTGTCCTTCGGATAGGCGTTGCCGCGTTCCACCTGGTGCGGGTCGCGTTCCATGAAGAATTTGACCGTGTCGGCCCAGATCGAGTCGAAATCCCGCTTGAAGACCGTCTTCTCGAGTTTTTCGCGTTCTGCCTGGGGGATTTCCTCCCAGGCATTGTAGCGGGTATAGAGCTCGTAGAGCTTCTGGGCGCGCATGGCGAACATCGTGCCACGCTTGAGCACCTGCACCCGCACGCCCATTTCGAACATGTCCCCGGCCGGGGCCATGGCCACGTCGGGCATATCGGCCTGGGCCAGCAGGTTGCGGGTATGCTCGGAAGCGCCCGATTCGACGCAGGCCTGGTTGATCGAGCCGGTCGCCACGTAGGCTGCTCCAAGCATGAAAGCCGCCAGGGCCGCATCCGGGGTGCCGATCCCGCCGGCCGCGCCCACCCGGACCGGCTGGGCGAAATGATATTTCTCCTGCAGTTGGTTGCGCAACGCCAGGAAGGCCGGGAGCATGCCCACCAGCGGGCGGTTGTCGGTATGTCCGCCGGAGTCGGCTTCGACGGTGATATCGTCGGCCATCGGGACGCGCCCGGCCAGTTCGGCTTGCTGCGGGGTGATCTTCTTTTCGTCCAGCAGGGTCTTCAACAGGTCGGCCGGGGCCGGTTCGAGGAATTTCTGGGCCATCTCCAGCCGGGAGAGCTTGCCGATGACCCGGTTGCCGATCACCACCTGCCCGTCCGGCCCCTGGGAGAGGCCGGCGACCCGGTACTGCACCAGCGGGGCCGTCATGGCCAGGTAAGCGGAGGCTTCGACGGCGCGGATCTGGTATTTGAGATAAAGGTCGACCGCCTTTTGTTCGGTGGCCGGTTCGTTCGGGCTATTGAGCAGGTTGAAGGCGTAGGGCCCGTCCGGCAGGGCCGCCTTGATCTTCTGGATGGCCGCCTCGACCCGCGCCGGCGACAGTCCGCCCGCGCCGAAGGAACTCAGGAAACCCGCCTTGCCCATGGCAATCACCAGGTCTTCCGAAGCGATCCCGCTGGCCATGGCGCCGGTGTAATAGGCATACGGCGTCCCGTAGGTTTTGCAAAAAGCCTGGTCGCCGAGGCCCGTGATCGGCAAAGCCGGGGCCAGCCCGAGGATGCCCAATCCCTGTCCATCCGTGGCGACTTTTCCGCCCGAGGCGAATCCCAACCTGCCCTGTTCCTCGACCGCCCAGACGGGCCGGGCGAGGTCCAGGAGGACATTGCGGATCTCGTCCTCCGTAAAATGCACCCCGGATCCTTCATCCTGCCAGGCCAGCCCTGGCAGACTCCGTATACTGCTAATGGATATTGCGCTATTCAAGAGACGCTCCTTGTCCGGTTTGAAATAGTCTTATACGATAACCCGTAAAAAGGGGGTTGGATGCGTGCCAAACGCCGATTAAATCAGAAGGGCGGACCCGCAGGTCCGCCCTGAACTTTCCCGTTCTTTACTTTGCGTAATCAACGGCGCGGGTCTCACGAATAACCGTCACGCGGATCTGGCCGGGATACTGCATCGTCTCTTCGATCTTCTTGGCGATGTCCCGGGCCAGGCGGGTGGCCTCGAGGTCGTCGATCTCCTCCGGGCGGACGATGATGCGGACCTCGCGTCCGGCCTGGATGGCATAAGCCTGCGAAACGCCCTTGAAGGTGGTAGCCATGTCTTCCAGGGTGCGGATGCGCTTGATGTAGGCTTCCAGGTCCTCGCGGCGGGCGCCCGGGCGGGCGCCGGAGATGGCGTCCGCCGACTCGGCGATCACGGCTTCCACGCTCTCCTGCTCGACCTCGTGATGGTGGGCGGCGATGGCATTCACGACCAGCGAGTTGACGCCATAGCGTTTGGCGAATTCCGCCCCCAGCAGGGCGTGCGTGCCTTCCTGGTTGTGATCCATGGCCTTGCCCAGGTCGTGCAGGAAGCCGGAGGCGCGGGCGATATCTTCCTTGGCGCCCAGCTCGGAGGCCAAGATGCCGGAGAGCTTCGCCACCTCGACGGCATGGGAAAGCTGGTTCTGGCCGTAGGAGGTGCGGTACTTCAGACGGCCCATCATGCGGATGATCTCGGGGTGCAGGCCGGTCACGCCCGCATCGAAGACGGCCTGTTCGCCGGCTTCGAGGATGGTCTTATCTACGGCCTTCTGCTCGTCGTCCAGGACCTTCTCGATATGAGCGGGATGGATGCGCCCGTCCAGGATCAGGCGGGAGAGGGCGCGCCGGGCGACCTCACGCCGGACCGGGTCGAAGCAGGAGATGGTCACCGCCTCGGGCGTATCGTCGACGATCACGTCCACGCCGGCTGCCTGCTCGAAGGAGCGGATGTTGCGCCCGTTGCGGCCGACGATGCGGCCCTTCATTTCTTCATTCGGCAACGGGACCAGCGAGGTGGTGTATTCGGCCACATTGTCGGTGGCGACCCGCTGGATCGAATCGGCGATGAGCTTGCGGGCGCGCTTTTCGCCTTCTTCGCGGGCCTCGGTCTCGATCTGGCGGATGATGCGGGCCATATCAGCCCGCGAGTCCTTCTCGACCTCGGTCAGGAGAATGCCGCGGGCCTCCTCGGCGCTCATCTGGGCCACGCGCTGTAATTCTTCGAGCTGCTGTTGGTGGAGTTTTTCGACCTCGTTGAAACGCCGGTCGGCCGCGCTCTGGCGCTTGTTCACCGTCTGTTCGCGCTGTTCCAGGCGTTCCACCCGGCCATCCAGTTCGGTGCGGCGGTGCTGCAGGCGCTCCTCTTCTTTATTCAACTCGGAGCGCAGGCGGTTGATCTCGGCCTCGGCGGCCTGGGAAACCTTCAAGGCATTATCGCGCGCCTGAAGTTCAATCGTGCGCGCCTGTTCGCGCGCATCCTGAACGATTTTTTCGGCTTTATCCCGGTTCTGTCGCTGGACACGTGCGTACTGCGCCCGGCTGATGAAAAAGCCGACGGCCAGGCCGATGATCAACATGGCCACGCCGACGATCACGTACGTGATGGTTTCCATGGTTATTCCTCATTATCCAATGTACTCCCGGCGTCCGCCGTCTGGGATTCCTTCCAGACTTTAGAGACGACCGGGGCAAGGGTGGTGTACGAAAAGCCGCGGCGGGCGAGGAATCCGCCCAGCTTCTGGCGGAATGCGGGCCAGTCCAGGCCGGCCAGCCGGCGGGCGTACTTGCGGGCAGCCTCGAGCGCCAGGGCTTCTTCGTCCACCTGGTCATCCAGAACGGACTGGATGGTTTCGTCATTGAGACCTTTGCGGCGCAGCTCCAGCCGCAGGGCAGATTTGCTGCGAGGGCGGAATTCGTTGCGGTTTTCCACCCAGGCCCGGGCGAAGGCTTCGTCGTTCAGGAGCCCGGACTCGCCCAGGCGCTTGACGGTCTCTTCGACGAGAGGTTCAGCAATGCCTCGTTTGGTCAGGTTCTGACGTACTTCCGTCGACGAGCGCGGCCGGAAACTGATGAAGTGCAGGGCCTTTTGATAAGTCAGTTCGCGCTCGTCTTCCGCTTTCAGCTCGGCGATCTTCCCGTCGCTGATCTCCTGGCCCACTTTCAGCCAGACTGCCACGATGCGGGCCAGCCCGAAGGCGAACTCCCCTTCCAGGTATACGTTCACCCTTTGGGGATTCTTCTGCTGGGGTTCGATCGCCGTGATTCTCATATTATCTGCCTCTCCCTTTGGTCGTTACCCGAGGGACGAGGGTTAAAACACACAACCGCAGGCCACCTTTCTTGGAGAGGCCGCGGCTGTGAAAGCTACACCTGGAGATGCACCTGTGTCTGCAACCCGCCCCGGGCAGGGACACAGTCGAATTGATCGGGAGCCGGCAACGGATCCGTTACCGCTGGCGGGATGGATGGGATGTCACTCGTCGTTCAGTATGCCTGTCCTGTTCGTTCGCAAAGCCATTCTCAGTTCAGACGTTCGGACTTCCCAAAAAGATGCCCTGATTGGGGGTCAGGGACGTGCCCAAAATTTTCCAGGAATTGCGTTTTCAAGCCGTGGCCGCTGTTGCAGGGATGGTAACGACGAAAAGGCGGCTGAAAGTATATTTATTATACACGAAAGCGCCTGAATGTTGCAAAACTCACCCTGCGTGAAAGTGTTGTCAATTACTGGGGGGTCATACTCTGGCGATAAATGTGACAAAAGGAACTATCAGCCGGAATTGAGCTGTGCAATAATGAACGCGTCCCCGAGGAATTTTCTCATTTCCCTATGGAGGTTATATGGCGAAAGTAACAGACCAAGACGCTCGTGAATACCATCATTTGAATGGTAAACCGGGCAAGATTTCCGTCGTCCCGACCAAGCCGATGGACACCCAGCGCGACCTGAGCCTGGCTTACACGCCCGGCGTGGCCGTCCCGGTGCTGGATATCGAAAAGGACCCCGAAGCCGCCTATGAATACACCTCGAAAGGCAACCTGGTTGCCGTCCTGACCAACGGGACCGCCATCCTGGGCCTGGGCGATCGTGGCGCGCTGGCCAGCAAGCCCGTCATGGAAGGCAAGGGCGTGCTCTTCAAGCGCTTCGCCGACGTGGACGTGTTCGACATCGAAGTGAACACCCACGATCCCGATGAGGTCATCCGGGTGGCCAAGGCCATCGCCCCGACCTTCGGCGGGATCAACCTGGAGGACATCAAAGCCCCCGAGTGCTTCTACATTGAAGAGGAACTCAAGAAGATGCTCGACATCCCGGTCTTCCACGATGACCAGCACGGCACCGCTATCATCTCCTCGGCAGCCCTGGCCAATGCCCTGGAAGTCGTCGGCAAGAAGCACGCCAAGATCAAGATGGTCATCTCCGGGGCCGGCGCATCGGCCATTTCGTGCGCCAACCTGGCCATGCGCTGGGGCGTTAAGCGCGAGAACATCCTGATGCTCGACAGCAAGGGCGTCATCTACAAGGGCCGCACCGAGGGCATGAACAAGTACAAGGAAGCCTTCGCCGTGGATACCGACAAACGCACCCTGGCGGATGCCGTCCGCGGGGCGGACGTCTTCTACGGCCTCTCTGTCGCCAACGTCCTGACCCCTGAAATGGTCAAGACCATGGCCGACCGGCCGTTCATCTGCGCCATGGCCAACCCGGACCCTGAGATCCGCTACGAGCTGGCCAAGGAAGCCCGCCCGGACGTGCTCGTCGCCACCGGCCGCTCGGACTACCCCAACCAGGTCAACAACGTCCTGGGCTTCCCCTTCATCTTCCGCGGCGCCCTGGACGTGCGAGCAAAAGCGATCAACGAAGAGATGAAGTTCGCCGCTTCGCAGGCTCTCTACAACCTGACCCGCGAGGACGTGCCGGATTCGGTCCTGCGCGCCTACGGCGTGGACAGCATGAAATTCGGCTCCGAGTACATCATCCCCAAACCGCTCGACCCGCGCGTCATGCTGTGGGAATCCGTGGCAGTCGCCAAGGCCGCCATGGAGACCGGCGTAGCCCGCAAGACGATCGACATCGATGAATACCGTGAACAGCTGGCCTTCCGCCAGGGCAAGGGCGCCCGCATCCGCTACTTCTTCCTCAACAAAGCCAAGTCGGCCAAGCCGAAGAAGCGCATCGTCTTTTCCGAAGGCGAGGAGCCCAAGATCATCCGCGCCGCCGTCCAGGTCGAGGACGAGGGTATCGGCACGCCCATCCTGATCGGCCGGCCGGCCGTCATCCAGCAGAAGCTCAAGGAGATGGCGCTCGATCTTGCCTGCGACATCGTCGATCCCGACAATTTCAAGCGCTTCGACGAGTACGTCAAGGCCTTCTACCAGCTGCGCGCCCGCAAGGGTATGGTCATGTCCAAGGCGTCCAAGCGCATGCACGAGCCCGTAGTGTTGGGCCCGATGATGGTCAAGATGGGCGACGCGGACGCCTGCGTCTCCGGCCTGACCTACGAATACCCGGAAGTCATCCGCCCGGCCCTGCAGATCCTGCACACCGGCAAGGACGCCGGCATGGTCACCGGCGTGTACATCATGATCGTCGAAGAACGCGTCTTCCTGTTCACCGACGCGACCGTCAACATCGAGCCGACCTCCGAGGACCTGTCCGAGATCGCCATCCGGGCGGCCGAATTCGCCGGCAAGCTCGAGCTCGAGCCGCGGGTGGCTTTCCTGTCCTTCTCCAACTTCGGTTCCTCGCCGCACCCGCAGACCGACAAGGTCCGCAAGGCGGTCGAACTGACGAAGAAGAAGCGCCCGGACCTGAAGGTGGACGGTGAGATGCAGGCGGATACCGCCGTGGTGCCCGAGATCATCGAGCAGCGCTACCCATTCAGCGCCGTCAAGGACGCCAATGTGCTGGTCTTCCCGGACCTCGAGTCGGCCAACATCGCCTACAAGCTACTGGCCCGCCTGGGCAACGCCCGGGCGATCGGCCCGATCCTGCTCGGCACCGGCGCCCCGATCCACGTCCTGCAGACCGGCGACGAGGTGGAATCGATCATCCAGGTGGCCGCCGTCGCCGCCATGGATGCGATGAACCGCTAACCGGTTTCCCGATCGATCCGGACCTGACAGGCCCTTTCCCGACCTGTCAGGTCTTTTTTATGCTAGAATCACCCCATGCCCGAAACACCCCGCAGCGACAGCCCGACCGTCCGAGCCCACAAACGCCAGTTTGCCTGGCAGATCCTGGCGCCCGTCCTGGTCGTGACAGCCGTGGTCGCCGCTGCAGCCGTCTTTACCGTGACCGGCGGGACAGCCCAGACGCGCGTCTGGGCTGACGTGTCGATCATCTGGCTGATCGCCCCCCTGCTGGTGATGGCCCTGCTCTTTGCAGTCCTGCTGGGATATGCGATCCACGCAGTTGCAAAGCTGCTGGAGGTGACGCCGCGCTTCACGGCCAAGGCCCAGTTCTACACGGCTGCCGCGGCAGCTGGGACGCACAGGCTGGCCGATGGGATCACCAAACCGGTCATCTGGGTACGACAGATCACCACGGCGATCAAATCTTTTTTCGATAAACTGTAGGAGCCAGCCTGCGTGCCGAACCAGGCGGACATGCAGATCCGCCCTTACGAATAGGAAAGGATTACCTTTATGGAAGAAAATGCAATTATCCCCCTGGAAGAAGAAGGGCCCGACAACTCCTGGAAGGTCCGCACGCTGGTCGTTGGCGGCGTGCTGGGAGCGCTCGTGGGGGTCGGGGCGGCGTTCCTGCTCACCAAGCGCGCCGAGCAGAAGGGCACGCAACTGGCTGTCACACCGGCCAAGGGAGTGCAACTGGGCGTGATGATCGCCGGGCTGCTGCGGTCGATTTTGAGCCTTGGGGAAGATTAAATTCTAGAATTTCGCCGAATCAAGTAGGGGCGACCTGTTGGTCGCCCCTACTTTGTTTAAGCGAACGGCTGTCCGAAACGCTCGCGGTGGGCGACCTGCGCCAACGGCTTGCGATTCTTCTTCCCCTTGCCGACCTTTTTGGCCGGATAACCGAACGGGAGGATCGCCATCACTTTGATCGCCTCCGGGATGCCCAGGAGCGGTTTGACCGCCTCCAGGCCCTCGAAACCGACCCAGTTCGAACCGATCCCGTAGGACCAGGCCGTCAGGACCATCGACTGGATGGCGCGGCTGACGTCCGAAACGGCGTAGACCGATTCTTCCATGCCAACGACGATCGCCAGGGGAGCCTGGGCGATGTACGGCCCGGTGCGGGCCAAGGCGCCAAGCTTCTCCAGCATCTTCCGGTCTTCCACGACGATGAAATGCCAGGGTTGGCCGTTGCGGCTGCTGGCGGTCAGCCAGGCAGACTCGACGATCCGCCTGACGGTCTCCGCCGGGATAGGCTTATCCTGGTACTGGCGCACGGCCAGGACGGTCCGGACAGCATCGAATACTTCCATTGCAAACCTCCTTCGGGATCCTGGTATGGATCACACTCGGAGATTCTACTTCTCCAAAATGAATGAAAGCTTATTTTTCACGCCTTCCGGCAAACCAATCCCTTGAGATATGTCCCCTCCGGGAAGTGCAGGCTGACGGGATGGTCGGGGGCCTGCTCCAGGTGCTGGAGGATCTGGGCGTCGGCGCCTGCATCCAAGGCGGCCGAGGCGACGATCTTCTGGAACAGGGCGGCATCCACCCCGCCGGAGCACGAGAAGGTGACCAGGAGACCGCCCGGGCGCAGCAGCTTGAAGCCCAGCAGGTTGATGTCTTTGTAGCCGCGAGCGGCCTTCTCGGCCTGGGCGGCGGTCGGGGCGAACTTGGGCGGGTCGAGCACGATCAGGTCGAAGGACCGGGCTTCGTCCCGGAATTTGCGCAGGAGCTGGAAGACGTCCCCCTCGAGGGTCTGGTGCCGGTCCGCGGGGAGGGCGTTCAGGGCGACATTTTCCCGGCACAGAGCCAGGGCGTCCGCCGAAGCGTCGACCGACAGGACGGACCTGGCCTCACCTGCCAAGGCGTTGAGGCTGAACCCGCCAGTGTAGCAGAAACAGTCCAGCACGTCCCGGCCCTCGGCGAGCTCCCGGACGCGCTGGCGGTTGAGGCGCTGGTCGAGGTAGAAGCCGGTCTTGTGGCCCTGCGCCAGATCGACCGAGAACTGCAGGCCGTTCTCGGCGATCACAAGTTTTTCGGCGGGCCGGCCGCGCAGGGGTCCGACCCGGGTCGGCAGGCCCTCGAGCTCGCGCACGTCGGCGTCCGAGCGTTCATACAAACAGGTCAGGCCGGTCAGCTCGAGCAACGCGTCGGCGAGGGTCTCCCGCCAGAACTCCGCCCCGGCCGAGAGGAACTGGGCCACCAGCACATCGGCGTAGCGGTCGACGATCAGGCCGGGCAGGCCATCGGATTCGGCGTAAACAAGGCGGCAAGCCTCTGTAGGGGCAGACTGCATGCCCGCCCGGGCGGCCAGGGCCGACTGGATCCGCCGGCGGAAGAACGCCTCGTCCACCTTCTCGTCCGGATCGAAAGTCCAGAGGCGCGCCCGAATCTGGGAGGCAGGGCTGCTGGCCGCCAGGCCGAGGAGTTTACCTTCGGCCGAGCGCACCTCGACCGTCGCGCCGGGAGCGATGTCCCCATCGACGCGCTGCACCGCCCCCGAAAAGACCCACGGGTGACGGCGCAGGAGGGACTTCTCACGGCCGGGTTTGAGAACAATGGAGGACATAAATTTTACGGGCACGACGCGTCGTGCCCGTACCGTTTCATTGGATGATGCCGATCTTCTTGCCGGCTTTTTCGATCACGCCCAGGGCGTAATCGATCTCCTTCGGCTCGTGGGCCGCCGTGACGGTGGCCCGCAGGCGGGACTGCCCCTCCGGGACGGCCGGGGAGACCACCGGCAGGACGAACAGGTCCTGGTGCTGGCAGGCCTGGGTCAGGGCGAAAGCCCGCTCGTCGGTGCCGCACAGCACCGGGACGATCGCGGTGGTGGTCAGCATGGTATCGAATCCGGCGCCTTTGAGGCCGTCGATGAATTGCCGGCCATTGGCGTTGACCTTCTCGATCCGCCAGGGCTCGTCCAGGATGACCTTGAAGGCTTCGTTGGCCGCAGCGGCCTGGGCCGGCGGGAGGGCCGCCGAGAAGATGTAAGCCCGACTGGCATGGCGCAGGTATTGGATCAACTCCTTCTTACCGGCCACGTAGCCGCCCACCGACGGGATGGTCTTGCTGAGCGTGCCCATCTTGATGTCGATCACGTCGCCCAAGCCGAAGTGCTCCTCGATGCCGCGCCCGGTCTTGCCGAGCACGCCGATCGAATGAGCCTCGTCGATCATCAGCCAGGCGTTGTATTTCTTGCACAGCTCGACGGTCCTGGGCATGTCGAGCACGTCCCCGTCCATGCTGAAGACCGCGTCCGCCACGACCAGCTTGGCCACCTCCGCGGGGACCTGCTGCAGGCGCCGTTCCAGCTCAGCCATGTCGTTGTGCTTGAAGCGGCGGAACTCCGCCCCCGACATGATGCAGCCGTCCACGATGGAAGCGTGGTTGAGCTTGTCGGAGATGACGTAATCGCCGCGGCCCATCAGGGTGGAGATGACGGTCAGGTTGGTAACGTAGCCGGAAGTGTAGGTGACGGCGGCTTCGGCATGCTTGAATTCCGCGATCGTCTCCTCCAGCTCAGTGTGGATGGTCAGCGAGCCGGCCAGGGTGCGGACCCCGTTCGTACCTGTGCCGAACTTATCGACGGCGGCCTTTGCGGCGGCGTTGATGCGCGGGTGGCCAAGCAGACCCAGATACCCGTACGAGGCGTACATCCCCATTTCGCGTCCGTTGACGATGACCCGCGCCCCACCCTTGATCTCCTCGACTGGCTGGTTGTAGAAATACATATCGTTCTTGCGCAGCATTTGCTCGCGATCGGTGAAGAAGCGGATGCGTTTGGTGACGGCATCATCGGTGGTGTGGATGTCCATGACTACTCCTTGAGCGTAAAATCTGCGTAAGTGTAGCCGAGAGGGGATGTTCTGTCAAATCAAAGAAAAACCCCGAGGTTTTGCTTCCCTCGGGGGTGGCTTTAGACAGGTTTCAGGACGACGATCGGGATGCGCCGCTTCGTCATCTCCTTGTAGTGCGCGTACGGCGGATGGTGATCGACGGCGTATTTCCACAGCCGCTCGTAATCCGGGCCCTCAGCGGGGGCAGCCTCAACCGGGATGCTCCTTCCCTTGACCTCGATGGTCGTGCGGGGCCGGGCCAGCAGGTTGTAATACCAGGCGGCGTGGTTGTCCCTGCCCCAGTTCGACCCGATCAGGAAGTAGATCCCCTCAGTGAAGAAATAGGCGATCGGGGTGACGAACCGCCGGCCGGACTTTCGCCCGATGGTATGCAGGAGCAGGATGGTCTGGGTGCCAAGCCGGCTGCCAAGCCGGCCGCGGCTGACGCGAATGGCGAAGGTGTTCGCCGCCATGAAAAGCTTAAGAAAGAATTTATTCATACCCGCTCCCAATCACTTTTCCAGGAATTTCTTCATCGGCTCCCAATAGTTGTCGATCCAGCCCTGCTTGTACTCGTCCTCCCGCCCTTCCGGGACGTTGGCGTGGGTGAAGTCGAGGCGGGTGCCTTCGTGGACCGGGATCAAGTTGAACGTGACCCGCGAATAGTAGCCCGCCGGCCAGTCCGAGGCGCGCCAATCCTGGACGATCTTCTTGTCGGGGACCAGCTCGATGTTCTTCCCGTCGATATAGCCATCGTAGGCAGTGAAGTCCCCGCCGACTTCCCGGCTCATCCTGGCTTTGCCGCCGGAAAAAGCAGCGTGTTTCTTCGAATCCATCAAGGCCTCGTAGACCTCGTGCGGGGGGACCTTGAAAATGACAGTTTGTTTGATGGTGGGTGACATATTTACCTCCTGAATAAGCACCGATAAAGGGTTAAGGATTTCCGCATGATAGCATATAGATGCAAGAATAATATTAGAAATGGTTTAGTCTGCAAGCTGAATTGCGCCTAATGAACACGCTGTGGATGCCAACAAACAGCGCCGCGGGAAACAATTCACGGGCGCCGTCTCGTTAGCCGCGTAGGACAAATTGGCAATTTGTCCTACTCCAGCAATTCCTCCCCCCAGGCTTGCAGGATATTGTAATACGGCAGGATGCTCGGCAGGAAATGGCGCTCGTCCTTCGAGTGCGGGCCGATGCCGGTCTGGCCCCAGACCACACCCTGTCCGCCCGGCGCGAAGCGGGCGCTGGTGGCCGGGAGCTTGCGGCCGACCCGCGGCTCCCCACAGGAGACCTGTCCCACTGCTTTCAGCAGGGCCGTCAAATAGGGGTTGGCCGGATCGCAGGCGATCCCGTTCTCCTTGACCGGCAGGCTGAGCTCGAGCTCATGGGCGGCGCAGTACCCGGCCAGTTCTGCCTGCAGGGCGGATACGTCGTCCTGCGGGATCGGGCGGACTTCCACGCCGAAGCGGCCAAGGTCGGCGGTGACGTTGTAGATGCCCGGCGTCCCCACCTGGATATAAGGGAAGGTCACCTGGGATTTCCAGCCGTCCGGGCTGGCGAGGGTCAGGCGCTTGTTCAGGATGGCCTCGACGTCGGTACGCGCCGCCAGCAGGCGGGCGGTCAGGCCGGGACCGGCGCCGGCAACGCCCGAATGAGCGCGCACGCCCCGTCCGATCACCTCGAAGCGCAGGATGCCGCGGTTCTGGGGGCAGACCTCCCCGGTCAGCTCGGTGCCGGCTTCGCCGGTCCGTTCGCCGGCCGCCAGCAGGCCGGGGACGTAGCCTTCGTCCGCAAGGATCTTGAGGACCTGGGGCGTGCCCATCGGCTCGGTCTCGCCGTTCTCCTCGTTCCCGACCAGCAGCAGCGACACGGGCGGGTAGGGCGGTCCCTGGTGCAGGCGGTCCTTCATCCAGACCATGTACGTGGCGACGACGGTCTTCATGTCGGCCGCGCCGCGGCCCCACAGGTAGTCGCCCTCGATGCGCGGCTCGAACTGGCTGTCATCCGGCTCGGGCGGGACCACGTCGAAGTGGCCGGAGAGCAGCGCCCCGCCGTCTGGTTTTTTCTCGTGCGGGAAGGTCGCCAGCACGGACGGGTACTTGCCCTCGAAATAACGCGCCTCGAAACCGTGCTCGCGCAGGGTATCGAAGACCAGGGCAGCCGCCCGGCGGACTTCCTCGAGCCGCTCGTCCGGTCCGGTCGTCACCGAGGGGATGCGGATGAGCTGCTGGGCCAGGTCGACCACCTCGGCCGTCTTGTCGGCGTAGGTCTGGTGGATCTCCACGCCCGGGCGGAAGGCGATCGGCAGGGACGGGTCCCGCCGGGCGTCCTCGCGGGCGTGCTGCAGGGCCTCGCCCAGGCGGATGGAATCGCTCCCGAAGCGTGGAAGGTCCTGGAGGACCTGCTCCAGGTCATGCCTGACCTGGGACTGGCGTTCCTCTGCCAGGGTGCGCAGGAACTCGACCGGCACCTCGGCGGCCTTTTTACCCAGCTCCGCCCGGATGCGGGCGCGCAGGCGCTCGGAGGTGTTCGGCTCGCCGGCGGCCATGGCTGCCAGCGGCTGCAGGTCATCCCACATGCCGAGCGGTTCGGCCAGCGGGCGGACCTGCTCGAGCGTCCAGCCGAGGAACTCGCGCATCCCAACCGGCTTGCCGCTGAACGGGTTCTCGATCTCGGCCCGCAGGCCCAGGCCGGCGGCCTGCTGCTCATTGTTGCGGGCCCGGCCCACGTCCTCCTTGTCGTAGCGGAAGGAGCGGGCAAACTTCGGGTCGGCGTAGAAGCGCAGCAGGAGCAGGTGCTTGAGGGTCAGGTTGGCAACGTCGATCTCGAGGGGCTGGCCGCCGTCGTCGGTGCGGATCTCGATGCGCGCCATTGGCAAGTCGATACGGGCGCGCAGGTTCTGCATCTCGATCTGGTGGGCGGTCTCGTCGGCAGTCTGGCTTTCGTCGATGGAGTACAGGCCGCGGTTGTAGATCTCGTGGAGCTGTTCGCTGGTGACGGCGATCAGGCGCTCGACCGGCTCGGCGAAGGAGCGCGCCCGCACCGGGGTCCAGTTATTGTTGCCGAAGCGCACGCCGCGCCGGACCAGGTCGTAGGAGATGCGCAGGTAATCGGCGTAGGAGCGGTACAGGTCCGGGCGGTCGATCTCGGCCGGGTTCGGGAAGGTCAGGTTGCGGACCGAATCATTCTCGGTCAGGACCGTGCGCGGACCTTTGGGACCGCTGTCGGCTCGCAAAGGCGTCGATGCGGCCGTGGCGATGAACAGGGCCGCAAAGGCCCGGCTGAGCCGGGTGGCGGTCACATAGAACTCGGACTTGTAGGAGTCCAGGTGGGCCTCGTCCCGGTCCGAAGAGGGCAGGTGGACGAAATCCCAGGCGAAGAGCGGGTCGGGCAGGGACAGGTTGGTGTGGATGCCGGCGGTCGCCAGGGCCGGGCCGTACAACTCCACGCAGCGCTGCAGGTAGCGGCGCTTGGCCAGGTGCCAGCCGCCCGGGATGACGTCGCCGCCGACATCGACGGGATAGAGCAGGTTGCCGTGCCAGGCGTACAGGTGCTCACCGAAGGCCCGACCGGCCTGGTCGAGCGAGTTGAGCAGCAGGGCTTCCATCAAACGGCCTTCGTAGACTGCCAGGCGCGGGGAGTAGTAAGCGCGCGTGACCCACTCGATCATCCAGTGGAAGACCTCCAGCTGGTTGAACTTGTGGGCCCAACCCGGGAGGCAGTCCGCCCGCAGGTAGTCGACGAAAGAGCGCCGGTCGGGGCCGGTGCCGACGGTCAGGAGCGGATGGAACTGCTCGTCCAGCAGATTCCATTCCAGCTCGAAGCCGCACAGGCCCGACTGGGGCTTTTCCTTCAGGGCGGTTTCCAGCGCCAGCTGGTATTTCTCCACGAATTGAGGCAAACTCTGCATGACTCACCTGTAGTTCGATATTCGTTATTCGCTGTTCGTTATTGGTAAAGACGGAGTGCAGATTTCAGTCTGCAAAAAATCGGCGGACTAAAGTCCGCACTCCAGATTCACGAATCCTTATTGCTTCAGCGCGTTCAAGCCTTCCAGCAGGCGACCGGCGGCGCCCAGGGTGCAGTCGGTGGGGGTGGCGTAGGAGAAGCGCACCCAGCGTCCGCCGAAGGGTGAGAAGAAGGCACCCGGCACGATAGCAACCCCATGCTCCTCGGCCAGATACTGTCCGAGCGGCTCGCTGTCGGCCCAGCCCTTGGCGTCCAGGTACTGGCCGACCTCGATGAAGGCGTAGTAGCCCTTGCCCATGATATGGGTGAAGCCGTTGTCGACCAGGTACTTCTTGAGCACGACGCGGCTGGCGTTGGTTGGCTCGACGATGGTGCGGCTGGCCTCGGCGTAGCCCATCTCGTAGGCTGCCATGGCGACCGCCAGGGAATAGAACGAAGGCATGACCGTGTGGGAGGCCCGGGCGGTGATGAACTTGACGACCTCGTCGGAGGCGATCAGGTGGCAGTTGCGGATGTTGGAGGCGCCCAGGCTCTTGGTGAGCCCGTCCAGGAACATGACCCGCTTGCGCTCCTCCGGGGTGAAATTCTGGATGAAGCTGTTCAGATCCATCGGGGCTTCGTCGGTGACGTAATGGTACATCCAGTCGAACAGGACGAAGGCGACGCCGGCTTCCAAGGCGACCTTGGCCATGGCGACCTGGCGCTCGACCGAGGTGGTCAAGCCGGTGGGGTTGTCGGGGTTGGTGATGACCAGTCCAGCCACCTTGCGGCCGGATTTTTTGGTGAACTCGACCGTGGCGCGCAGGCCGTCCTCGGTATAGGCCCAGCCGGCGGCCGGGTCCCCGGGCGCCCACAGGACGTTGGCGCCGATCCCGTAGGGACCCCAGTTGTAGGAGATCCACGGGACGCGCGAGACCACGATGGCATCCCCTTCCCGTCCGTGGCCGAGTGCCAGCATGGCCTGGTAGGCCTTGACCAGCGCGTCCCGTCCGCCGGCGGTGCCCAGCACGTTGGCGGGGCCCAGTCCGGAGGCGGCGTCCAGCTTCCAGTACTTCTCGACCACCACCTTACGGTAGGCATCCGTGCCGAAGGGCATATCGTAGGCCGAGCCGTGCTCAATCTGCATCTGGGCGGCCCGCTCCAGGATCGGCCGGGGCACGCCCGGCAGGCTGGCGCCGCCGTCACCCTGGGAGGCATCGAAGACCTTGGCGCCGGGATTCTTTTCCTGGTAGACCTTGAGGGATTTGTTGATCAGGAACATGCGCGAGGGCGGAATGGCCGCCATCTGCTTCAGGAAATCGCCGACCGGCACCAGATTCTCGTCCGGGACAGCAAAAACGGGGGTTTCATTCGAAATGGCCATGGGTCCTCTCCTTACAAAAAAAGTCGCCCCGGGGTTGGCGGGGCGCTGGGTTCTACCAGGTCGTTGGGATTGGTGTCTGCTGCATACGCCAATGCCCCGCCTTGGGAGCGGTGCGCAGATGATTAGTGTCATCGACGATCAGGGTGCGCGGCTTGGACATATTGGGCCCTACTATATCAGAGGGGCGGGAAAGCGTCAAGGAAGAGGAATGGTCTGAACAGGTGGAGGAAATATATCAGCCTGCGCTCAGCTTCATTAACTCCTCTTCCCCGATGATCTTCACGCCCAGCGCCTGGGCCTTCTGCAGCTTGGACCCTGGCGCTTCACCCAACACCAGGTAGGAGGTGTTCTTGCTGACCGAATCGGTCACCTTGCCGCCGTGGGACTCGATGAATTCTTTAACGCCGTCGCGGCTCAAGGTCGGCAGGGTGCCGGTGACAACGAAGGTCAGGCCGCTCAACGGGCCGTCCGCGGGTGCGGCGCTCGCCGCCCCCACTGGCCAGACCCCCGCAGCCTTTAGCTTCTCCAACACTTTCTGGTTCCGCTCCCGGCTGAACCAGTCCACGATGGCGGCAGCGATGTTCGGGCCGATCCCGGAGATGGTCTGCAGTTGCTCCTCGCCGGCCTTTGCCAGGAGGTCGAGGGACGGGAAGGCCCGGCTCAGGTCGCCGGCCGAGACCTCGCCCACGCCGCGCACGCCCAGGGCAGTCAGCAAGCGGCTCAAGGGCTGCCGGCGAGATTCGGCAATGGCCGCCAGCAGGTTATCGGCGATCTTGCCAGGCGGCTCCTTCTCGGTCTTGCGGTCCTTCTTGGTGACCGCCTCCAGGATGTCCGCCCGCTTAAGATAGTAGATATCGGCCACATCCTTGACCGCGCCGGTCTCGATCAGCTTCTCGACGATCTTGATCCCCAGCCCATTGATGTCCAGGCTGCCCTTGGAGACGAAGTGCTCGACGTTGCGGACCAGCTGGGCCGGACAGGCCGCGTTGACACAGTACCAGGCCACCTCGCCCTCGAAGTGCTCCACCGGCTGCCCGCAGGCAGGACAGGCGCTCGGAGGCTGGTAGGGCTGCTCTGCGCCAGTGCGCACGTCCGCCACCGGGCCGATCACGTAAGGGATGACCTCCCCGGCGCGCTTGACTAGCACCCGGTCCCCAACCCGGATGTCCTTTTCGGCAATGTAGTCGAAGTTGTGCAGGGTGGCGTTCTTGACGATCACCCCGTTGATCTCGACCGGCTCGAGGGATGCCCGCGGCGTCAGGACGCCGGTCCGGCCGACCTCGACGTCGATGCCGAGCAGCCTGGTCGTCACTTCGCGGGCCGGGAACTTGAAGGCAGTCGCCCCGCGCGGGTCCTTGCCGACGAAGCCCAGCTCGGCCGCCAGGTTCAGGTCGTCGATCTTGATGACCATCCCGTCGGCCTCGTAAGGAAGCTCGTCGCGCCGCTTGTCCCAGGTGACCGTGTAATCGATGGCGGACCCGATGTCGTCGAAGCGCCGGGCCACATCCGTGACCGGGAAGCCGAGCGCCTTCAGGTACTCGAGCAGGTCCCACTGCGAGGCCGGGACCGACCCGCCCTCGGAATAAACGATCTGGTAGACCAGGATGGTCAGCGGGCGGGCGGCGGTGATGGACGGATCGAGCTGGCGCAGGGACCCGGCGGCGGTGTTGCGCGGGTTGAGGTAGGTCTTCTCGCCGGCCTCCTCCAGCTTTTCATTGAGTTTGTCGAATTCGGCATTCGGGATGAACACTTCGCCGCGCACCACCAGGTAAGGGGGAAGGCTCAGGCCCGGGGCAGCCGCGACCGGGATCTTGAGCGGGATCGCCTTGACCGTCCGCAGGTTGGCGGTGATGTCCTCGCCGACCTCCCCATCCCCGCGGGTGGCGCCCTGGACGAACAGCCCGTCCCGGTAGTGCAGGACCACGCTCAGGCCGTCGATCTTCGGCTCGACGACGAATTTCGCCTTTTCGACCCGGTCGTCCAGCTTGCAGACCCGTTCATACCAGGCCCGGGCGTCCTCGGCCCCGAAGGCGTTCGCCAGGCTGAGGATCGGGCGCGGGTGGCGGACCTTCTCGAACTTCTCGGACAGCGTCGCCCCGGCGCGCTGGGTGGGCGAATCCGGCGTCACCCAGTCCGGGTGGTCGGCCTCGATCTGGCGCAGCTCGACCAGCAGTTTGTCGTATTCGGCATCGCTGATGACTGGTGCATCTTCGACATGGTAGAGGTAATTGTGGTGGTTGATCTGCTGCTTGAGTTCTTCGTAACGGGATTTGGTAGAAGGAGTGTCCATAATCTGCTCCTGGAGATGGTAAGTAAGAAACGACTTTCGCTCATTATAGCCGGGAAAAACGCCCTATCAAGACGACTTCCATGCCCGGAGGTCCGCTGGTGTAGAAAGCAGCCCGCCGGTTTCGCTCCATTCAGCCGAAATACCAGGGAAACCGTCTCCGCGAGAGAGCTTCGTCCTTCCTGTTCTATCTTTTTTGGCAGGTTAGACTCCTCAGAAAGAAAGGTAAAATAACCCGATGAAGCAGATTAGCAGAAAGGTCATCGACAGGGTCAGGTTTCTGATCGCTGAACGCAAGCGCCTCAGAATATTTCACAAATTCGAAGAATTCACCATGATTCCCGAAAAATTATATTCGGCCAATCTTGAACTTGCAGGTCGGTATTCTTCGGTCCCCGGCGCGGTGGTTGAATGTGGCACATGGAAGGGAGGGATGATCGCAGGAATCGCCAGCCTTTTGGGGAATAATAGAACCTATTGGCTGTTTGATAGTTTCGCAGGGCTGCCGCCAGCCAAGGAGATCGACGGAGAGGCGGCCCATCGTTGGCAGATGGATAAATCATCGCCATCCTATTATGATAATTGCACGGCTTCGGAACAAGATGCAAAAAATGCGATGGAGCTTGCCGCGGTCCCCGACTCCAGGATTGTGAAAGGCTGGTTTCAGGATACGCTCCCCAAGGCGGAATTTCCCGAAGGCATAGCCATACTGCGCATGGATGCGGACTGGTACGACCCGACCATGGAAATACTCGACAACCTCTTCAATTTTGTAAATAAAGGTGGCGCGATAATCATCGACGACTATTACGCCTGGGAGGGCAGCTCGAAAGCAGTGCATGATTTTCTCTCGAAACGCCAGTGTATCGAGAGAATCAACGTATATCGGAGAGTTTGTTATATTGAGAAACGCTAACGCATCTGGCAGCTGAGGCGAACCGTGCGGTCGATACAGAAGGTAATGAGGAAACTCGGTCCAGAGGTTGCAGAAGCAGCAGCCAACAAGCGGTTTTTAGAAATCCGAGGGCGGTCGAAAGGACCGCCCTCCTTTTTTATCAGAACGGAGTCCGCATTCTTGAGATTTGATATATACTCGGCGCATGAAGATCACCCAAACCTTCACCGCCCCGGATCGTCCAAGCTGGCACGACTGGCTGGCGGAACACGGCGCCACGGAAAGCGAAGTCTGGCTGGTCTACTTCAAGGCTGCTGCCGGCAAGCCGACCATTTCCTACGAAGATTCGCTCGAAGAAGCTCTGTGCTTCGGCTGGGTGGACAGTCTCATCCAGAAGATCGACGAGGAGAAGTACGCCCGCAAGTTCACCCCGCGCAAACTTGGCAGCAAATGGTCCGAGCTGAATAAGCACCTGGTCGCGAAGCTGGTCAAGGAGGGCCGCATGACCGCGGCCGGCCTTGACAAGGTGGAATTTCCTCTCGAGGAAGCCAAGGCCGAGCGTCCGAAGCGTCCGGCCCTGCCCCTGCCGGATTGGCTGAGGGCCGGCTTGATGACCAGTCCAACCGCCTGGGAGAACTTCCAGAAGCTGGCCCCGTCCCACCAGCGCAATTACATCGGCTGGATCTCGGATGCGAAGAAGGAAGAAACCCGCCAGCGGCGCCTGCAGACCGCCATTGCGAAACTGGAAAAGAACGAGAAGCTAGGATTGATCTGACCATCTCACCTAAAGAATGCCAATGTTGCCCCGGGGAAAAAGCCTCCCAGGCAGGCTTTGGCGGCTATTTCCTTCAAATTGGCCCTACCCAACCGCCCCATTCCTCCATACAATCGAGCCATGTCGAAACCCACATCCAGCCTGACGCGCGGCTACACCGTTGCCTTCACCAGCGCAGCCGTGCTCTCCACCACCGCCATCTTCATCCGCCACCTGACCCAGACCTACCAACTGCCCGCCCTGGTGCTGGCCTTCTGGCGGGACTTGTTCGTCACCGTGACCATCCTGATCATCCTGGCGATCTTCCGGCCGGCGCTCCTGAGAGTCAGCCGGGAACACTTCCGCTACCTGATCCTGTACGGGCTGGTCCTGTCGCTTTTCAACTCCATGTGGACCCTGTCGGTCGCCCTGAACGGGGCGTCCGTCTCGACCGTCCTGGCTTACTGCTCGGCCGGTTTTACCGCCCTGCTGGGCTGGTGGCTGCTCAAGGAGGGCCTGGGTTGGGCCAAGCTGCTGGCAGTGGCCATCAGCCTGGCCGGCTGCGCCCTGGTCTCGGGCGCCCTCGACCCGTCCGCCTGGCGGACCAACCTGCTGGGCATCCTGACCGGCGTGCTCTCCGGCCTGTTCTACGCCATCTACAGCCTGATGGGGCGTTCGGCCGCCCAGCGCGGCTTGAATCCCTGGACGACCGTGCTCTATACGTTCTGCTTCGCAGCCCTCTTCCTGCTCGGCTACAACCTGCTCTCCGGCGGGCGCCTGCCCGGTTCGGCGCCTCAGCCTGCGGACATGTTCTGGCTGGGCCGCGCCTGGGCCGGCTGGGGCGTCCTCTTCCTGCTGGCAGCCGGTCCCACCCTGGCGGGCTTCGGGCTCTACAACATCAGCCTGAGCTACCTGCCGTCGAGCGTCGCCAACCTGATCGTCACCACCGAGCCGGTCTTCACCGTGGCAATCGCCTATCTCTTCCTGGGCGAGCGGCTGGATTGGGTCCAGATCCTCGGCAGCCTGCTAATCCTGGGTGCGGTAATCCTGCTGCGCCTTTATGAAGGGCGGAGCAATCCCGGCGCACAGGCAGTGGAACCAGCCTGAAGGTATTTCAACCGCAAAGGCACAAGGACATAAAAATGATCGAACTTGCGGCTTCGTGGTAAGCCCATTCCCATGTCCGACTTTCCCATCATCCTGGAAAAAGCCCTTGCCGCCCGTGCCGGGTTATTCGACCCCGGGCGCCGGAGCGCTTTCCGCCTGTTCAACGGCTTCACCGAGGGCTGCCCGGACCTGGTCGTCGACTTATATGCTTCGACGCTCGTCATCCACAATTACGCCGAAATCCCGGAGCAGGGCACGCAGTTGGTCCGGGAGGCCCAGGCCCTGCTGCAGGCGGAACTGCCCTGGCTGAAGGCAGGGATCCTGAAAACCCGCAACGGCCCCTCCGCCGGGGAAAAGCGCGGCCGGCTGCTCTTCGGCGACAGCCCTGACGATCGCATCCTCGAAAACGGCGTTTGGTACGCCCTCGACCTGACCATGAACCGGGATGCCAGCCTGTACCTGGATACGCGCGGGCTGCGCAGCTGGGCCCTCCGGAACCTGGCCGGGAAGGCCGTCCTGAACACCTTTGCCTACACCGGCAGCCTGGGAGTGGCGGCCCAGGCCGGTGGGGCTGCCCGCGTTGCCCAGGCCGACCTCAACCGTCGTTTCCTCGACCTCGCCAAGACATCCTATACCCTGAACGGTTTCCCGATCCGCAAGGCCGATTTCCTGACCGGGGATTTTTTCGACCTGGTCGCGCGCCTCAAGCGGGCCAGGGAGCGCTTCGACTGCGTCTTCGTCGATCCGCCCTTCTTCTCGGCAACGCCCAAAGGGACCGTCGACTTGAGCAACAGCGCCCGGCTGATCAACAAGGTCCGGCCGCTGATCGAGGACGGCGGGCGGCTGGTTGCGATCAATAACGCCCTGTATGTGAGCGGCAGGGAATATATGAACAGCCTGGAAACCCTTTGTGTAGACGGCTACCTGAGGGTCGCCGAGCTGATCCCGGTGTCGGAAGACTTCACCGGCTATCCGGCGACCCGCCTCGGCGCCCCGATCACGGACCCGGCGCCCTTCAACCATTCGACCAAGATCGCCGTGTTGGAGGTACGCCGGAAATAAGCCGGGGCGGCCCACCCTCGAACTCGATTTATGCGAAGGCGTTGTGAACATCGGGAAAAATTGCTTGTCTGGTTGAATACTCTGTTGTATAGTGGTGGCATCATTTCATCGTCATTGGTCCATTGCGGAGGGAATATGAGACAGTCGAAATTGAATGCAGCTATTCTTTTATTCGTCATTACCGTTTTCCTGCTGGCAGGATGTACAACTGAATCGAAAGCCCCGACGCCGGTTACACCGGTCATTCCGTCCGTTACTGCCACCGCCGCGGATACTTTCACGCCGACCATCACACTGACCCCAACGATCACATCCACCCCGACGCCGCCGGTGCTAGGAGGTGCATCGATCTCTGGCATTTCCCTTGTAAAAACCGTGAACGGGCTGGGCCCCCTCACGGGGCCAAGTTGGGACCGGTATAACCCTTCTCATAGCTTCTCGGATATGGTTTTCTCCGCGGATGGTACCCTGATGGCAACGATGGCCTATCCAACTGGCATCGAGGTCTGGCGGGTAAGCGATGGTAGGCGTATCCAGCAATGGCCATGCACCCAATGTATTTATTCTTATCTGGCGTTCTCCCCCGATGGCCAATCCCTGGCAGTTGCACACGAAAAAAATATTGAATTTTATAGCATCGGTACCGGGGAATTGGCCAAGAAAATAGCACTTCCTGGAGAATCTGAAGTGTTAAAACGATTTTCCACTGACGGAAATTACATCTACTCAGTGGAATCCGATGGCAGTTCCTATTCCCTGTTTTCATTACAAATCAGCGATGGCCAGGTAAAGACCAAAATACCATTGCAAACCACAGAAATGCAAATGAGCGCCGATATTTCTCCGGACGGCTCCCTGCTGGCAATGGGATCGGCTGACGGCGCCATTCGCGTCTGGCAGATCAGCGACGGGAAAATATTGCAGTCCATCGGCGGTCACACGAAGGCAATTGATTCCATTTCGTTTTCCCCCGACGGTTCGCTACTGGCGGCTGGCTCCTCGGATAATACCCTGACGATTCTACGAACGAAAGACTGGCTGGCGATCGACACGATCCAGACCCCCGGGGCCATCGACAGCCTGCAATTCACGCCCGACGGCCAGACGCTGATCACCGATGCCCCAGGCGAAACCATCCCACGCCTGCGCTTCTGGCGGACAAGTGACTGGCAGCTCCAGCAAATTCTTCCTCTGGATAGCACGGCCGCCAATATCCTGCTCTCTCCCGACGGGAGCGTTCTCGCCATGCGAAGATATGACGGAACCATCCGCTTGATGGATGCAAAGAACTGGTCTCCCACCGTCATCCCTATTCCCCAGAAAGATCCCATCGCTTCGGTGGCCTTCTCCCAGGACAAGAAATATTTCGCCACGGCCTTGGGCAATTCGGTCCGGCTGTGGAAGATGAGCGATCTGTCGCTGGCGCGCTCGTTGGACGGTCACACTGCCGGCGTAAACAGTGTGGCATTCTCCCCTGCCAGCACCCTCATCGCCACGGCTTCCGAAGACCAGACCGTGCGCATCTGGTCGGTCGCGGACGGTTCGCAGAAGCAAAATCTGGCCGATTTCGACAGCGCGGCCATCAGCGTCCAGTTCTCGCCGGACGGCCAATTGCTGGCGGCCGGATTCGCCGGCGGCTCGATCCGGGTCTGGAGTGTATCCAACTGGGACCTGGTCACCACGTTGACGGGCTCTGCCGGGGATGCCAACTCCGTACAATTCTCGCCGGATGGAACGCTGCTCGCTGTAGGGAGCGGGGACGGCAAGATCGGAATATGGAGAGTCGATGACTGGAATCTGGCGAAGACGCTGTCCGGCCATCAGGGCGCGGTCTGGAGTATATCCTTCTCGCCTGACAGTCGCCTGCTGGCGTCCGGTTCGGCGGATGAATCGGTCCGCATATGGAATGTTCAGGATGGAAAGCCTGTCAAGACGTTGACTAGTCATGAGGCTGGGGTCCGTAGCGTCGTCTTTTCGCCGGACGGACAGAGGCTGGCATCCGCCGGGGAGGACAAGACCATCCATCTTTGGCAGACACAGGATTGGGAGGAACTACGTGCGATGACTGTCCATTCGGATACCGTCCGAACGCTGGCCTTTTCGCCTGACGGACTGACGCTCGCCTCCGGCTCCGACGACAAGACCGTCATGCTCTGGCAGTCGACCAGCCGGGCGCTCCACGAGCTGCCGGGTGGCCACACCGAAACGGTGACGGCGCTGGCTTTTTCGCCGGATGGCACCCTCCTGGCGTCCGGAAGTGTGGACACGACCGTTCGAACCTGGCAGGCCGGCAGTTTCGAACCGTTATTGCTCCTCACCGGTCATTACGCTCCAGTGGAAAGCCTGGCTTTTTCACCGGACAGCAAACTCCTGGCAGCGGGCGCCGATGACACGACCACATACATCTGGGATGCCCACAGCGGGGATATTCAGCACATCCTGGTGGGACATACGGATGCAGTTTTCGGCGTTGCGTTCTCCCCCGATGGCAAGTACCTGGCAACGGCATCCGCTGACGCGACCGTCCGTATCTGGCAGGTCTCGGACTGGTCCCTCGTGACCACGTTGAAGGACCACAAGGACTGGGTCAGGGCAGTGACCTTCTCTCCGGACGGGACACACCTGGCCTCCGCCTGCAGCGACGGTTATATCCGCATCTGGCAGACCTCGGACTGGAAGATGGTGAACAAATTCAAGGCCGGCAGTTCCTATCCCGCCAGCCTGGCATACTCGCCCGATGGGACCCTCCTGGCGCGGGCAGGCGGCGATGGAGCAATCGACCTGTACAAACCTGGTGACGGCAGCCTGTTGCAAACTTTCAGGTGCCCCGAAGCCAAATGTCCCTCCGCAAAGGCCCCGGATAAACGGGCCTGGTCGATCTCCTTCTCTCCGGACGGTTCCATCCTGGTAATGGGATCGTCCGATAAGACCGTCCAGCTCTGGAAGGTGAGCGACGGGACGCTTCTGCAAATCTTGACAGGGAAGGATTCGGTCGCCGGGGTGGCTTTTTCCCCGGATGGGTGGTGGCTGGCCTCGGCATCCGCCGGCAGCAGCATCGAGATCTGGGGCCTGCCGCGCTGGGATACGAATCCGGCGCCAACCCCGACCCCATGAAATCGAAGACGGCAGCCCGGGCTGCCGTCTTTTTGCATCCTCCGAATCCGGAATGGCTTCAGAAAAGCTCTTTGTCGTTCACTCCCAGGTAGGGACCCTGCTTGATCTCCAGGAGGACCGTATCCTCCAGGATTTTGAAGCCGTGCCCGCCGCCGACCATGATGACCACGTCATTTTCGAAGAGGTCGCGAGTGGCGACCGATTGATGCTGGCTGTCGTAGACATCGATCTGGCAATGACCGGTCCGCACGACCAGCACTTCCGACATCCCCACCAGGTGCCGTTCGAGGGCGCGATGGGTATGCCGGGCAATGGCGCCGTCCTTCGGGTAGACGATGAAACCGACCTGCTGCTTTGCATCCGGAGGCGTAATGAATGTGGTATGGGACGGGCGAAAGGTCCGCCGGATGATGTAGCACAGGATCCGCCCTTCCGCTTCGACCAACTCGATATCGTCGCTCATTTAGATCGCTCCTCGGAGGGCCTCCAGCCGGAGCCGGACGACCGTCCACAAGTATTTCCTGCCGCGCCTCCAATATTGGCCGAACGTCGAGCCGGTCTTGGATTCGCCGCTGCGCCGGGGATCGGCCCAGTAGGGCAACTCGCAGACACGGTAGCGGGCCCGCAAGGCGCGGAAGATGAAATCGGCGAAATATTCACCGTAGTCGCCGCGCAGCGGAACGGCTGCCAGCACCGGGCAACGCGCGGCCACGAATCCGCTGGTGTAATCGGAGAAGGAGGGATAGAGCAAGAATCGCACGGTCCAGTTAAGCAGGCGGCTCAAGCCCAGCTGCAGGAGGCCGCCCTTGCCTTCCCGCACCTCGCCGCCTCCGATCGTGTAGCGCGAATTGACGGCGATGTCATAGCCCTGCTCCAGCATGAAGAGCATCTGGGGGATCCGTTCCGGCGGATGGGAGAAATCGCAGTCCATCCAGACGACCACCTCCTGGCTGGCGGCGGTGATCCCGTCGCGCAGGGAGTTGGTCAGGCCGTGCCCGGACAGGCGGCGGATCACCCGTACGGTTGCGCCGGGGCACTTGACCGTCCCCGCCACCTCCCAGGTCCGGTCGGGTGAATCGTCGTCGACCACCAGAATCTCGATGCAAGGGATGCCTGCCGAGGCGACGGCAGCAACCGCCGACCGGATGAGGTCGGCGATGTTCCCGGCCTCGTTCAAAGTGGGCATGATGATGGAGACGCCCTGGATCTTCTCGGCCATGGAGATCAAAGCTTCCTCACGAAAATCACGTCCCGGCCGCGCTGCTCCAACTCGAGGAAGCCCAGCCGGGTGTAGAAGGCCCGCGAGGTCGAATTATTGGCCCGGGTATCCAGATGGTAGAGGCAAAGGGCGTGCCGGCGCACGAAATCGTCGACCGCCTCGACCAAGGCCCGGCCGACGCCGGTCCGCCGCGCCGCCGGCGATACGGCGATCGCCGTCAGGCAGGGTCTGACCTCCGCCCCGGCGAAGAGCACCGGGCGCTCGAGAGGCCGGCTGCGGTACCATTCCAGCCAGGCGCCCGGATGGAGGGCCAGGCGCCCGGCAAGCCCGGCCCAGCGCCGGAAGGACAGCCCGGCAAAGAGCCGGCGCTTGAATTCCTCCGGATCCAGGGCCGCGCTGACCACGCCGAGCACTTCGCCGGCCGAGACCGCAACCGTGGCCAGGCAGGTTTCGTCCTGCCGGAGTATGGAATAAAGGTAGGAAAGGTGGGCGGAACCCAGGCGGCAGTTGATGGAGTAGCCCAAGGCCGCCCGGTGAAGCTTGACGACCGCATCCAGATCTGCGGCCTTAAGAGGTCGAACAGAAAATGGAGGCCGGGCTACCTGTTCAGATTCTGCCACTCTGCCTCCACCCCTGTGCAGACCTCGTCCAACTGTGCTTTCGTCAGAGTCAGGCCGCTGGGCAGGTACAGCCCCTGGCGGGCCAGTTTTTCGGCAACCGGATACTTTTCGTCCTTGAAGAGACCGCGTTCGTGGAGCACCGGCTGTTCGTGCATCCCGAGGAAGAAGGGCCGCGTCATGATGCCGCGAGCCGAAAGGCGGCGGGCGAACTCGGCCGCATCCACGCCCAAGCGCTCGTCCAGCACCAGCCCATACATCCAGTAGACGTTCTTCGCCCAGGATTCCTCCACCGGCAGCTGCAGCCCGTCGAGCGCGGCCAGCCGGCTGGTATAGGCCGTCCCCATCCAGCGCTTTTGCTCGAGGGCCGCCTCGATCCCTTCGAGTTGCGCCAGCCCGAGGGCCGCCTGGATATTGGTCAGCCGGAAGTTGTGTCCCAGCTCGGTGTGATAGAAGCGGCGCTCCTTCCGGAAGCACAAATTCCGCAGGGAGCGCAGGCGGTCAGCGTGGGAAGCGTCGCGGGCCAGGACCATGCCGCCCTCCCCGGTCGTGACGATCTTGTTGGCATAAAAGCTGAAGCAGCTCAACTCACCCAGGCCTCCGCAGCGCCGACCCCTGTATTCGGCTCCATGCGCCTCGGCTGCATCTTCGATGATGGTCAGGTGATGTTTTTCCGCCAGGGCGATGAGCGGATCCATATCGGCCGGATGGCCGTAGATATGGACCGGCATGAGCGCCCGCGTCCGGGGGGTGATCTTCGCCTCGACCTGGGAAACGTCCATGCACCATGTGCGCGGATCAGAGTCCACCAAGACCGGCGTGGCGCCGCTGTAGAGCACCGCCAGCACGCACGAGATGATCGTAAACGAGGGCAGGATCACTTCGTCGCCGGGCTGCAGGCCCAGGCAGGCCACAGCCACTTCCAAGGCGGCCGTCCCGTTGCAAACCGCCACGCCGTGCGGCATCCCGCAGTATTCCGCCCAGCCTCGCTCGAAGGCTTCGATGAACCGGCCCTCCGAGGAGATCCAGCCTGTCTGCAGGCACTCGGTGACGTACTCCAGTTCTTTTCCGCTCAAGCGGGGTTCATTGACCGGGATCATCGTTTTCCTGTCGAATTCTACGGATTCGTCCCCGGCGGGACCTGGTAGGAATAATACAATACCATCTTGGGTTTGCCGGGGATTGGCTGGGCGTCCACTTCCCGCCATTTGCCGTCCGGGAAGAATTGGGCCACTTGGGTAAGCTGATCCATCTTGTCCGGCAGTGCAAAGAAGATCATGCCCTTATCACGCGGCAGGGCCTGCAGCACGTCGGTTGAAATCGTGTCCAGTTGTTCGTCTTGAATGTTCGGGATCAGGTAATCGTGGATCGGAAAAACGCCTGTCTGCAAAGGCAGATGGATCAACATCTCCATGCGGTAGCCGGGGCCCAACTTGAGGGCGTCCAGGGATACCCCCACCTCGAACTCTTCGTCGGGGTGGGCGAAGACCCGGGTCTGCTGGTATGTGACCAGGTAATACCAGGTCCCTTGAAGGCAGGCAATGGCCATCACGCCCACCGCTATCCCGTTCAGCACGCGCGGGGAAGCCAGCTGCATGCCCTTGAGCAGGTTGACGAGCTGCACCAGGCCGACGGCGCAGAAGAGCGCCGCCACCGGGAAGCTGCCGATCATTCTTTCCGTGCTCGGAGCGGGCGCATAGATGGCGCTGCCCAGGATGACGAATGCCCAAAGCCAGACCTGGAGCAGCAACTGGCGCGGGTCCCGCAGGTGGAAGACGGAATATCCCCAGCCAAAGACGAACAGGACGGCCGCCACCGAAAGCAGATACGGGAAGGGCGAGTTGTAGAAACCGCCCCAGGCCGGTTGGGTGAAGAATACCAGCGTCGATCGTTTGAGCTGGTCGAGCAGAACGACCGGAATGCTCCGCTTGCTGTTGACCGGTTCGGAGATCAACCAATGATTGCTGAAGATATTGTCCCCGCGGAAGCGGGACATGAACGTTTCGGGGTGGAGGTGGGCAAGGTATAAAGAGGGCGCCGCCACAATGATGAGAATGGCGGCATAAACAGCCATGTTGCGCCACTGTTTGCGCAGGTAACCGCGTTGCGCCAGGATGCAAAAACCGATCATGAGCGCCCCCAGGGCGGAAATCAACCGGGCGCCCGCATACGAGTAAAGCGGCAGGCCAGTCACCAGCCCGGCCCACAAGTAATCGCTCGTCCGGCCACTTTTGATCGCCCGGTAGGTCAACCAAAAAACGAGGACGGCCCAGAAACCGACCGTGATGTTGCTCACCCCCATGCGGCTGAAATGGATATGGGGAGGGATTCCCAGCAGACACAGCGCGGCCAGGAAGGCGGTCAGCTTGTCGAACATGGCGCGGGCCAGGAAATAAAGGAAGAGGACGGTAAACGTTCCGAAGAGAACGGGGGCCAGGCGAACTCCGAAAATCGTGCTGCCAAATATGCCGATGCTGGCCGCCTCCGGCACTGAATTCAAAAGCGAATCCATCTGCCAGCCCACCTGCAATAAATTGGTGTATTCCTGATCGACGATGCGATGCGCCTCGATGCCGACATAAGCTTCGTCTTTGAGGAACGGATAGGGTATCTGATCCAGTTTGTAGACGCGCACAAAAAACGCCGCCCCGACCAGGAAGCAGACCGCAATCAGTTCCCATTTATTTTGGCGCAAAGATTGTCCGAGGGAGCGAAACCCCGGAAAGCGCCAGCGAGTTGCCAGAAGGACGGCGATGGCAAAGAAAACCATGCTCATCACCCAGGCAAGTGTGATGAGGTAATTCTGCCTTCCGGCCGAGGGAGGGCTGTCGATGTGCGCCAAAGAATAGGCGAGCAGCATCAGACTGGCCAGGAAAGAAGCAAACGGCAGGACCAGGGCCCGGATGCGAGCGCGATCCTCGTCGGTGGCCGGAGGGCACTTGGCAGCAGCGCTCAGGATCCCCATGAACAAAAGAACGGCAACGACATACAAGCTTATCCCCAAGGCAAAGCCCAACTTGGTGGACAGCACCACCTGCCCCAGCACCGCCAGCAAAAGCACGACCCCAAAACCCACCGCCAGGCGCGGCCAGGTGATGATCTTTGCCCACCCGAAAGAGCGATTGAAGAGTGAAGAGAGGCGTTTTTTCATGCAGGTGTCCCTCGGCGCAGTTAATCGTCTATACCATCAGATATTCACAAAATATAGTATAGCATAATTCGAAAAATGGCTTTCCTGGAGGCGGAATAACCGCAAAAATTGTCTTTAAATTGCAAGGAATCCGTCCATGGCCAACGGATTGGGCAGCCGCGCCGGCTCGCGGGCGGACGATGAAAAAGAAAGCCGGGAGGATATTCCGATCTTGTGGAGTAAAAAAAGGACGGCGGAAAATCGCCGTCCTTGTCGTCTGTCATTCGACCTTTCCTAGAACAATTTCAGCATGGCGCCGCTGGCCATGGCAAAGAGCGCCGCCGGCAGGAAACTCAACGCCACCGTGCCGAGGGCGGTGACCGCCGTGGTCAGGTCCAGCCAGGGCTCGGAGGTCGTCTCAGGCTCGCCCTCTTTCATGTACATGACCACGATCACCCGCAGGTAGTAGTATGCCGAGATCAGCGAGGTCAGCACGCCGATGACCGCCAGGCCGATGAAGCCGCCCTGGATGGCGGTGCGGAACAGGTAGAACTTGCCAACCAGCCCCAGCGTGGGCGGCATGCCGGTCAGCGAGAGCATGAAGATCGTCATGGCCGCCGCCAGGGCAGGTTTGCGTTTGCCCAGCCCGGCAAAATCGTTGATCTCCAGGCCCTTGCCGTCCGGTTTCTCCAGGGCGATCACGACCGACCAGGCGCCGAAGGATGTGACCGCGTACGTGACCAGGTAGAACAGCGCCGAAGCGACCGCGTTCCCGGCCACGGTCGGGTTGCCATAGGCGACCAGGGCCATCAGGATATAGCCGGCATGGGCAATGCTCGAATAAGCCAGCATGCGCTTGATGTTGGTCTGCGAAATGGCCAGGATGTTCCCGCCGAACATGGTGATCGCGGCCAGGCCCCACAGGACAGGCACCAGGTCGACATCCAGGGACGGCAGGGCGGTGACGAAGATGCGCAGCAGGGCGGCAAACCCGGCCGCCTTGGCGCCCACCGCCATGAAGCCGGTCACGGAGGTCGGGGCGCCCTGGTAGACGTCCGGCGTCCACATATGGAAGGGAACCGCCGCGACCTTGAAGCTGAAGCCGACCAGGATGAGGGCGGCGCCGATCAGGAGCAGGTAACGGGTGAAGCTCCCGGCCGTGATGGCGCTGACGATCCCGCTCAGGGAGGTCGCACCGGTGGCGCCGTAGACGAGGGCGATGCCGTAGACGACGAACCCGGTGGCAAAGGCGCCCAGCAGGAAGTATTTGATGCCGGCCTCCTCGGACTCGGTCCGCGGCCGCGCCCAGGCTGCCAGCACATAAAGCGGGATGGAAAGGAGTTCGAGCGCCAGGAAAACCACAATCAGGTCGGCTGCCTGGGCCATCAACATCATGCCGGAGATGCTGAACAGGATCAGGGAATAGTACTCGCCGCGCTCGATGTCCAACCGCTTGAGGTAGCCATAGGCGATGGCGATGCCGAACAGGCCGCTCGCCAGGAACAGGGCGCTCAGGAAGGACGAGAAACCATCCAGGACGATCATACATTGACCGATGACAGTCGGGTTACAAAAGCCGGTCAGCTCCCGTCCGGATTGCGCCAGCGCCACGCCCAGTGAGGCAGCCAGGCCGACGCAGGCAAGCAGGGCCGTCCAGCCCTTGCGGCCCTTCGGAATGAACAAATCCACCAGCAGGAGCACGCAGGCCCAGCCGATCAGGATGAGCAGCGGCAGAATTGTGTAGAGATCGGATCGCGTCATAAGGTCTCTCTCTAGCTATTAGCGCTTAGCGGTTAGCCCTTAGCAGACCGCCAACAGCTAAAAGCTAATGGCTAATCGCTAGTGAACCACCGACAATAATTTCGTGACGGCCGGGGCCATCAACTCGAAGAAGGGCCTGGGATAGAGGCCGATCCAGAAGATGAAGACCAGCAGCGGGACGACCGTGACGATCTCGCGCCAGTTCAGGTCGCGCAGGGCATGCCCGTGCTTCTTGACTTCCTCGACGATCGAGCCTTCCGGGCCGAGGAAGATCTTCTGGAACATGTACAGGATGTAGACGGCGGACATGATGACGCCCAGGGCAGCCAGGCCGGCAAACCAGGCCGAGCCGATCGCCGTGGAGCCGTAGGCGCCCAGCAGGATGGTGAACTCGCCGACGAAACCGTTCAACCCGGGCAGGCCCATCGAGGACAACGAGACGATCAGCATGAAGGTCCCGAAGACCGGCATGAGCTTCCACAGGCCGCCATACACGCTGAACTCACGGGTGTGGGTCTGCTCGTAGACCATCCCGACCAGGAGGAACAGCGCTCCCGTGCTGAGACCATGGTTGATCATTTGCAGGATGCCACCTTCGATGCCCTGCTGATTGAGGGCGAACAGGCCGAGCATCACGAAGCCCAAGTGGCTGACCGAGGAGTAGGCCACCAGCTTCTTGATGTCCTTCTGGGCATAAGAGACCGCCGCGCCGTAGAGGATGCCGATTACCGCCAGCAAGGCCATCCAGGGAGCCGCCTGGATGGCTGCCTGCGGGAACATCGCCAGGTTGAAGCGCAGGAAACCGTAGGTGCCCATTTTCAGCAATACGCCCGCCAGGATGATCGAACCGGCCGTGGGCGCTTCCACGTGCGCATCCGGCAGCCAGGAATGCAGCGGCCACATCGGCACCTTGATGGCAAAGGCGGCGGCGAAGGCCAGGAACAGCCAGAGCTGGGTGTGCGGATCGATGCCGCCCTTGGCAATCAGGTCCGGGACCGAGAAGGTAGCCTGATGGATGCCCAGCCACAGGATGGCGAGCAGCATCAGGATGGATCCCGCCATGGTGTAGAGGAAGAACTTGATGGCGGCATAAATGCGCCGCGGGCCGCCCCAGATGCCGATCAGGAAGTACATCGGCACCAGGGTGAATTCCCAGAAGATGTAGAACAGGAACAAATCCTGGGCCAGGAAGACACCCATCATGCCCACTTCGAGGAGCAGGAAGAAGAGCATGAAGTCCTTGACCCGATCCTCGACCGCCGTCCAGGTGGAGAGGATCGAGATGGGGGCCAGGAAACCGGTCAGCAGGACGAGCAGGACGGATAACCCATCCACGCCCATGGCGAAGGAGATGTTCCAGTCGGCCACCTGGATCCAGGGCAGGGCAAAGCCCAGGTGCAAGTCGCCGGGCGCCCCGACTTCCGCCTGCCGGAAGAGGACCAGCATCCAGATGGTCAGGCCGAAGGTGACCAGCGAGGCCAGCAGGGCCGTCCAGCGCAGGGCGTTCTTCTTCTCCGATGGGATGAAAAGCAGGGCCAGCACGCCCACCAGGGGGAAGAAGGTCACGAGAATGAGAGGATTGGTAATAAAGTTCATGTCTACTCCTCAGTCACGTCAAACGTCGAAGGCAGACGTCGGACGTTCGACTTTTGACGTTATTTCAACAAAAGATAACCCAGGATGATGACGACGCCGAACAACACCGCCAGGGCGTAGCTGCGCACGAAACCGTTTTGCAGGCGGCGCAACTGGGACGATACCCAGCCGGTCAACCTGGCCAAGCCGTTGGCGATGGCATCGATGAACTGCTGGTCGACGCGCAGGTTCAGGACGGTCTTCGAAAGGAACTGGTACGTCCCGGCGATGACCTTCTCATGGAACCAGTCGTGCCAGAAGCGCCAGTCGATCACGTCCGCCAGGAAGCGGGAGAGGTCGACGAAGCGGTTGACGACCAGGGCGCCGTAGACTTCGTCCACCCAGTACTTGCGCTCGAAAATGGTAAAGACCGGGCCGAGGGCTTTCTTGAGCGGGTCGACCTGGCCGGTTTCGAGCGGCTTGCGCCCGTAGATCAACCAGGAGAAGTAGATTGCCGCCAGGGCCAGGACCGTGGAGAGGAGCGCCACCCAGGGATTCAGCCCGCCCCAGGAGACCTGCAGCCAGGGGGCCACGGCGATTTCGCGCTCGGCCGCTTCGATCGTGTGGCCAAGCCAGGCGCTGAGGGAATTCAGGTAAGGCAGGTTGAGCGCCCCGCCCAGGACCGACAGCCCGGCCAGCACCATCAGCGGGACGGTGATGACCTTGGGACTTTCCTCGGCGTGTTCGGCGGCGGCGTGGCGCGGCTTCCCAAAGAAGACCATCCAGACCTGGCGGCCCATGTAGAAAGCCGTCAAGAAAGCCGCCACGGTCAGCAGCCAGTAGACGACCGGGAAGTTCCTGGCCGCATCCAACAGGATCTCGTCCTTGGACCAGAAGCCGGCGAACGGGACGATGCCCGCCAGGGCCAGTGTGCCGGCCAGATAGACCCAGAAGGTGACCGGCATCTGCTTGCGCAGGCCGCCCATGTTGCGCATGTCGCCCGGGTCGAAGACTTCTTCATGATGTTCGCCATGCTCCCCGTGGGGCAGGTGATGATGTCCGCGCTCCATTCCCAGGATGACCGAACCGGCCGAGAGGAACAGGAGCGCCTTGAAGAAGGCATGCGTGACCAGGTGGAACATGCCGGCCGTGAAGGCGCCCATCCCGACTGCCGCCACCATGAAGCCAAGCTGGCTGATGGTCGAGTAGGCCAGGACTTTCTTGATGTCGTACTGCCCGACCGCGATCGTCGCGGCGAACAGGGCGGTGATCCCACCCACCAGGGCGACGGTCTGTTGGGCGACCGGGACCAGCGTATAGAGCGGAGCCGAGCGGGCCACCAGGTAGACGCCGGCGGTGACCATGGTCGCGGCATGGATCAGGGCCGAGACCGGGGTCGGGCCGGCCATGGCGTCCGGCAGCCAGACGAACAGCGGCAGCTGGGCAGACTTGCCGGTCACGCCGATCAACAGGAACAAGGTAATGAAAAGGATGACATTGGGGGAAACCGCCGCCACCTGCCCGGCCTGGGCGAATACGGCGTCGAAGGACAGGCTCTTGAAATACCAGAAGATGGTGAAGGCCGCCATCAGGAAGCCGAAGTCGCCAACGCGGTTGGCGATCATGGCCTTCTTGGCCGCATTCGAGTTGGCCCAGGACGGCCGCCCGAGCGTGTCCATCTCATACCAGAAGCCGATCAGCAGGAACGAGCACAGGCCCACACCTTCCCAGCCGACGAAGAGCATCAGGTAGCTGTCGCCGCTGACCAGGATCATCATCATGGCGATGAACAGGTTCAGGTAGACGAAGAAGCGCTGGAAGCGGCCCGGATCGTTCTTGAAGCGCACGTCCTCGTGCATGTAGCCGATGGCGTAGATATGGATCAGGGTGCCGACGCCCGAGACGACCAGCATCATCAGCACCGAAAGAGTATCCACCCGGAAGGCCCAGGGAATGTTCAGCGTGCCGATATGGATCCACTCGGCGAACGGGACGACCTGGGCTGCCCCGCCGGTGGTC
>DATJPX010000004.1:0-8054 GCA_035506155.1 Anaerolineales bacterium | reverse complement strand
GCATGCCCTTCGCCATCTTCAGCATCGGGTTCGACTCCATCTCCGGGGCATATTGATGCAACAATGCCCTGGCCCGCTCGTCTTCGAGGATCGTCCCAAGCTTGGTATCGTCGTTGTATTTGCCCGTTTGGGCGGGTCCGGCTGGCAAAGATTTGCCGGCTTTCCCGAGCTTCTCGACGACCGAGAACCCGGCGTGCAGCGTCGCCCGGGAATCCCCGCCGACCCAGACGTCGAAGTCGGCTGCATCCTGGACCCGGCCGCGGGCGTTCGTGCTCCAGTAGCTCAGCTCGTCCGGGCCGAGCTGGAAGGTGACTGTTTTCTTCTCGCCGGGCTGGAGGCCAATGCGCTGGAAGCCCTTCAGCTCGCGCAGCGGGCGCGAGTCGCGGCCCCATTTCTGGTGGATATACAACTGGACCACTTCGTCCCCCGCCGCCTTGCCCGTATTGCTGACCTCGACGGTCACGCTCAGCGCGCCGCCCAGCTTGACTTGCGGCGCGGAAACCTTCAGGTCCGCATATGAGAAGGCCGTGTAGCTCAGGCCGAAGCCGAAGGGATAGAGCGGGGTCGTCGGGCCGTCCCAGTAGCGTGAGCGGTACATGAAGGCATCCTCGGGCTGGTGGGAAAGCGTCCGGGCGTAGTAGAGCGGGGCATGGCTGGCCTTGCGCGGGAAGGTGACCGGCAGCTTGCCGCCGGGATTGGCGTCCCCGAACAGGAGGTCGGCCACGGCGTTGCCGCCTTCCGTGCCGGGTTCCCAGGCTTCCAGGATGGCCGGGATATGTTCGGCGGCCCAATTGATGCTGAGCGGACGGCCGTTCAGCAGCACCAGGACGACCGGCTTGCCCAGGGCGGCGACCGCCTGGAGCAGTTCCTCCTGCCGGCCGGGCAGGTCGAAGGAGGCGCGTGAGGCCGCCTCGCCGGCCATCTCGGCCGTCTCGCCCATCACGGCGACGACCAGGTCAGCGCGACGAGCCGTAGCCACGGCTTCATCGAAAGCGGCTTGCGCCTGTTCGGGCGTCTGGGCGGGCTTCTTCTCGCCCGGGGTCATATCTTCGAAGAACGACGGGATGTCGCGCCGGATCTCGGGGCCTGGGGCGAACTCGACCTGCGCACCTGGCAGCCTGGCGCGCAGGCCCTGCAGGACGGTCACCGCTGCCGGCTGGTGGCCGAAGACCATCCACGAGCCCTCGATGGCATCCATCGAATCTCCGAGCGGACCGATCACGGCGACCTTCTTTTGTTCCTTCGAAAGCGGCAGGAGCCCGCCTTCGTTGCGCAGCAGCACCATCGAGCGCTGCGCCGCCCAGCGGGAGGCCTGGCGGTGTTCCGGCCGCGCCAGCACCTTGGCCAGCAGCGTCTCGTCCGTGTACGGATGCTCGAACAGGCCCATGCGCATCTTGAGGGCCAGGATCGGCCGGACCAGCTCGTCGATCCGGGACATCGCCAGCGAGCCGTCCTTGACCAGGGCGACGATGTTCTCCAGGTACGTGCTGGAGGCCATGTCCATGTTCACGCCGGCGTCCAGGCCCCGCACCGCCGCGTCCCGGCCATCGCGCGCAAAGCCTTGGACGATCAGGTTGCCGACCGCCATGGCGTCGCTGACCACGAAGCCGGCGAAGCCCCATTCCTTGCGCAGTACGTCCCACAGCAGCCAGCGGTTGCCGCTGGCCGGGACGTTGTTCAGGTCCATGTAGGCGCTCATGAAGCTGCCCACGCCGGCCTTGACAGCCGCCTGGAAGGGCGGGAAGACCACGTTGCGCAGCTGGGATTCAGACAGGAAAACCGGATCGTAATCCCGCCCGCCGTCGGCGAAGCCGTAGCCGGCGAAGTGTTTGGCGCAGGCCAGGACGCGCTCCGGGTCCGACAGGTCGTTGCCCTGGAAGCCGCGCACCTGGGCGGCCGCCATGGCCGCTCCCAGGCAGGGATCCTCGCCGGCGCCTTCGACGATGCGACCCCAACGGGCATCCCGGGCGATGTCCAGCATCGGGCCGAAGGTCCAGTGCAGGCCGGCAGCGCGCGCTTCGCGGGCCGCCACGCTCTGGGCCTTTTCCGGCACGGCCGGATCCCAGGAAGAGGCCATGGCGAGCGGCTGCGGGAAGATCGTCCGGTAGCCGTGGATGACGTCCAGGCCGTACAGGATCGGGATGCCGGCCGGGCTTTCCTCGACGGCGATCTTCTGTAACTCGTTGAAGCGTTTGGTGTCGTTCAGCCAGAGCACCGAGCCTGCGCCGTATTTCCGGATGGTCTCCTCGACCTTGGGGCCGGGCAAAAAGTCTGCCCCGGCGAGCTGGGAGAGCTGCCCGATCTTGGCTTCGATGCTCATCTTTTTCAGAAGCGCATCGACCCGCTTGGCGATCTCTTTTTCCGAAGGGGCGGCTTTGGTAGTCTTTTTGGTTTTCTTGTCCATGGGTTCTCCTGTTGGTCCTGCCGGTGGATGGTCGCTCTACTTTTTGGTTGCTTTCGTTCCAGAGGAAATTTCAGGCGTGCCCGCCGATGGGGCCTGGAGCAGCCTGCAAAATTGTGTAAAGGACTGCGCCAGGTCCACTTCGTCCGGCGCGTACAGCCATTGGATCTGCAGACCGTCCATCATGGCGTAGATCAGCACCACCAGGTCCTCCGTAGAAATGTCGTCCCGGATCTCGCCTTGCTGCTGCGCCTTCCTCAGTGCGTCCAGGCTCTCCTGGCGGACCTTCCGGTAGCGCTGCATGAAGAAGGCATGCCCGGGGTGCTGCTCGTCGATGCTCTCGGCCACCAGGACGGTGAAGAGCTGGACCAGCCCCGGGACGGTCCGGTTGTAATCCACCAGGGCCTGGAGCGAAGCCAGCAGTCCGCCCGCCTCGGCGCGCCGGGACGGGTCGAAGCGTTCCCCGTCGATGCGGTCGCGCTCGGCCAGCACGTCCATCAGCAGCCGGACCTTGCTGGGATAGTGGTGCAGCAGGCCCGGCTCGCTGACCCCAGCCGCCTTGGCGATGTCGGCCAGGCGGGCGCCATGATAGCCGTTCTGCCCGAAGAAGCGGATGGCGGCCTGGATGACCTGTTCCTTGCGCAGGCGGGTGCGTTCGGCCTGGGTGCGTTTGGAGGTCGTGGGTTCGCTCATGGAGGCTATTATACCAAACTTACCTACCGAGTGTTAAGTAAGTTGATCCCATTGCGAGAGAAAGGGACCCCCCAATTTATTTGACAAGTCAAATAAATTGGGCTATGATGCTGGAGGCGTCGGAACCTTCTCCAGGGAGAACGCGAATGTTCAAACCCAATTTCAAATTGATCCAATCCTTCCGCATGGGCATGGCCTACGCCGCCCGGCAGCTCCGGGACCTCGACATCAGCAGCGGCCTGGTTTTCTTCGTCGTCGAATTGAGCCAGGTGGAATGGATGAATATGTCCGACCTGAGCGCGGCCGTGGGGGTGGACAACGCCTCCGCCACACGGGCGGTGGAAAAACTATCCGCCCTGGGATATGTGAACAAGGTCCGGGACGAAAGCGACAAGCGCGCCTACCGCGTCTCGCTGACCGCCTCCGGCCGGGAGATCGCCGGGCGGGTCAACGAGACCCTGCGGGAGTGGGTCGGGATCATCACCGTCGGCGTCTCCCCGGACGAGATCGCCACGGTCAACCGGGTCTTCGACAAGTTCTACGCCAATTCCGTCGAAGCATTGAAAAGAGGCAAAGCATGACTCTCAAAGCGTATTACCAGTGGTTCCAGGAGAACTGGGCCAAGGCCGGTGTGGTCCTGGGCATCTTCGTGGCGGTCTACCTGGTCGTGATCGTCCTGCCGCAGAACCTGCTCCTGTTCGTCTTGATGATGTATTTCCCGCTCTACATCCTGCATGAGGCGGACGAGTACATCTTCCCGGGCGGCTTTGCCCAATTCGTCAACCGGGACATCTACAAGACCGACCCGCAGAACGGCCTGGTCGACCCGGCCGCCATCCTGTGGATCAATATGCTGGTCTGGTTCTTCCTGCCGCTTTCCGGCTTCCAGGCCATCACGGACCTGACCCAGGCGGCTTTTTTGCCCTACTTCGTCATCTTCCAAGCGGTCGTTCATCTCGTCATCGGGATCGTCGGGAAGCGCTTCTTCAACCCGGGCATGCTGACAGCCTGGCTGGTGCACGTCCCGTGGGGCATCTGGACGATCCTGCTGCTGATGCGGGCCGGCGTGATCGTCCACCCCTACTGGAACAGCTATCTCCGGGACGGTCTGCTGATCAACCTGGCCCTGCCGGTGGCGGGACTGATCCTGTGGATTCGCTATAAGCGCCGGCAGCGGCGGGCTGGCTAGAATCGAAAGATCCGCCTTCCGGCGGATCTTTCTTCCCCGGGACCGGTTCAGCCCTTTTCGGCGACCCGACTGCCTTGCCGAAGCCAACCGGGGCGGGATAGCTTGGCCGCTACGCTATTTCGGCTCCTTGACGCCCTTGATCAGAAGCCACAGGGTCAGACCGAATTCCGCAAGAAATCCGACCGGGAAGCTCAAATAGGTGATGACCGTGAAGGTTGGGAATAAGAAGAACTGAAAGAAATAAGCCAGCCAGCAAACGAAATCCGCCAGCACCAGGATGCCTAGGAATTTGGGAAGAAAGCCCGATTTATAGACAAGGTACCCGAGTGGGAAGAGCCAGGCGCCATAGAATATCTGGGCGACCATGAACCCATTTTTGTGCATATCGAGAAAGAACATGACCAGGGCCTGCAGTTGGTCGGCCTGGAAGGCTTTCAGGTATCCCGAACCGTTCAATAGCAGGACGGGGGCAAACAAAAAAAGATCATTCAGGCATTGTACGGCGACGCCGCCCAGGTTCAACAGCATGAAAAGCAAAGCCAGGTTTTTGTTCACCGGTTTCAATAGCACGAACAGACTCCATGCCGCCAGGAAAAAGAACACCGCCGACAAGATATCCAGGACGAAACCGAGGCGGTAGAGTCCCTCGGAAGCGAGGATATTGGCGGCTGTCGAGGCGGCGTCCGTCGTGACCAACCTGGATTGGATGGGTGCGATGAAGATGCTGAATGCAATGAAAATGAGATACCAGAATCCAGCCATTCTTGCGGTCTTATTGATCGAATTCATTTTTTCTCCTTTTTGCACGATTTGGATCAGGCCCATCGAACCCTGGGCGGGAGTGCTGCTATCCATTAACGGATGAGAGGGGGGATTTATTCGCGTCGACACCAGACCCAAGCACCGAGGCGGATATGAGTTAAGGGCAATCCGCGCCGCCTGGACATGAATGTCCAGGCTCAGCGCCCAAGCCCCGGCGGGGCTTTTACGAAAGACGCTTTAGCGCCGTTCCGCGATGAGCCCGATGGTTTCCCATCGGGCGGAACAGGATATCCCCCACCGGGATCGAATCATGGGGAGTGTTTTTTTGTATAGTGGTGATTGATTTCAGGATAGGGCCGATGGTCCTGAACTCATTTCGCCGTATTGAATGCAAGGCAGAGGGTTACAAACGAGTAGATTGGCAATATAAATACTAATTGGCCACTTGAAAGAACTATTCTTCATTCCAATACGGATATAATACAGACATGGTCAAGAAAACGAGAAGTATTCAGCCTGTTGTAAAAATCGCCCGACTAAGCGATCCGAAAACTGATTTTACCTATTGGCAATCTCAATCCTTTGATTATCGACTTTCTACCTTGGAAGAAATTCGAGCTGAATATCATCGCTGGAGAGGGAATGCTCAACCAAGACTTCAAAGAGTTTATTCAATTACTAAACGATAATCAGGTTCGTTACTTGGTTGTCGGTGGATATGCCGTCGCGCTTCACGGTTATCCGAGATATACCAAGGATATTGATATCTGGATCGAACTGGCGCAGAAAAATGCGGCACACATTGTAAGAGCGCTGGAGCAATTTGGTTTCGCTTCATTGGGGCTAAAAGAAAGCGATTTCCTCGTGGAAGATCAGATCATCCAATTGGGTTATGCACCCAACCGGATTGACATGCTTACTACCTTGCCTGGGGTCACATTCGCCGAGTGCTACGACAAACGATTGTCTGTAGAGGTCGATGGCGTAAAGGTAGATTTCATCGATTTGGACAACCTACGGAAGAACAAGAAAGCTACAGGCAGGTTGCAAGATTTGGCCGACCTGGAAAATCTAGAATAGCTTTAGTATAGCGGCCCAACACCGGCTCTACCTGACCGCCTTCCTTACGGGATGCTCAGCGATCGGCGCGGTCTGCGGCAGCCAGTAAGAAGAAGTTGTATTAACTAAAACAACGATGGGCCGGACGAAATGTCCGGCCTACTGTTTTCTCCTACTTCACTTCCACCAGCACCGCCCGCACCAGCAGGCGGTAGCGGTAGGTACCCGTCGCCGCGTCGTAGCCGCGGCAGGTGACCAGGGTCAGCCAGGGCAGCGTCTCGTGTTTGAGCATAGCGGCGGTGTTCCCGGGTCCCACCTGGATCACGCTGCGCACGGCGTAGACGTAGCGCGTCGCTCCGGCGTGGACGACGATCAGGTCGCCATACCACAAGGTATTGAGATATCGGAACGGCCCGGGGGTGTTGTCGGCGTTCCAGACGTGGCCGGCCAGGACCGAGTTGCCGTTCGATGTGGGGTAGGCCGTGCCGTTCAGCCAGCCGGCGTCGTTCCCGCCCCACTGCCCAGGTGCGCCGCAAACAGGCGAACAACGCTAGCAGCGAATGGAATCCATGCGAGTGCATCCGGACTTGCGGCGATGTTCCCGTCAAGCATATACGGAATCCGTCTGAACCGAAACGCGAAGATGGTATTCGATGAGCTTTCGGCGGCATATCCGACCGGGAGTGGACTGGACCATCCATCGAAGAATAGCCAACCTTCGGAAGCGGAACTCAGCAGGCCATACTTGTATCCAGTCTGTTTCTCCTGTAGAATAGGGCGATTGCCGGGCAGGAATTTTCCAAAGAACGTTGACCGGTAATATTTTCTGGAAACAGGAATATTCCCAATGAAATCGACCCATCCATCCGAGCCCGCAGAGGCGGCTCCGCCCCTCCGGTCCAGGCTGCTGGCGGCCGTCGAAAAAGGCTGGCAGAGCGCCAGGGCCAATGTATTCCCCGGCCTGGTGATCGTCTTCCTGGCGGGTCTGATCGTCGCGGCGTACGATCGTTTCCCGGCGGCGCGCAACACGCTGGCCGGCCTCGTGGAGGTGCGCCAACGCTGGGGGGTGGGATTTTCGATGGCAGCCTCCGCTTTGGGAGCGGGGTTGATCCCGGGGCTGTACCTGCTGTTGGCCGGCCGGTCCCGGCGCGGCCGGCGCGCCCTGCCGGATTTGCTCTTTACCTGCTTGGTATGGGCGATGACGGCCGCCGTGATCGACCGGTTTTATGCTTTCCAGGCCTGGTTGTGGGGAGCGGCGGTCACCTTGCCGATCCTGCTGGGGAAAATGGCGCTCGACCAGTTCCTTTTCACGCCCCTGATCGGCCTGCAAATTCCCGCACTTGGCAGCCGCTTCCGTGACCTGGAGTACGATGTTCGGGCGCTTTGGGCCGCCATCCGTACGGACTGGATCGTCGGCGTCGTCCTGCCGATGCTGGTGGCCTGCTGGATTACCTGGATTCCCGGCACCCTGGTCATCTACGCCCTACCGCTCCCGTTACAGATTCCGATGATGGCGCTCATCCAATGTTTCTTTGCCCTGGAGATGGCGTACGCCTCCAGCCGGATGTGACCGGGGTTTTCCCAGGAGAGGCATGGCACAGAAGGAACAGAAAATCCGCCGAAGCGGCGGATTTTCTATGCCTGAATTTGGGGAAAATTCAAAGTTGTGAGGCGGTTCACCATCCATGTTGACCCGGATAACCCCGTCGAATCATAAGTGATAGAATAATCATTATGAGCAAATTCTACTCCTACTATGCGATCCTGATCGGGGCGGTCTGTGTCTATTTCATCGTCCGCACCGCCCTCTTCCCACAGAACATGCTTTTGCGGAATGCCATCCTCCAGGGCGTCCTGATCGGCTTCGGGCTGGCGTTCGTCTCGGCCCAGGCTTATGCTCGGATCAAAGCCAAGAAGGTCAATGGCTGGATCACCATGTATGGCTTGGGC
>DATJPX010000003.1:0-2747 GCA_035506155.1 Anaerolineales bacterium | reverse complement strand
TACGGGGACGAAGCGGAAACGATCAGCGGGCTGCTGAAGTCGAAGTCCGCCAAGTCTGCCGCCGAGGCGCTTGCTGGGGCGGAAAACCTGGTCGTGCTCTACGGCAGCGAAGGACTGGGGCTGGAAGGTTCCTCGGCCCTGGCGGCTGCCTGCGCGAACCTGCTCGCCGAAACGAAGCATATTGGAAAAGCCAACAATGGCCTGATCGGCGTCTGGCCGCATGCCAACGACCAGGGCGCCTGGGAGTTGGGCTTCGAACCGGCCGCCGACCTGGCCAAATCCCTCAAGGGCAAGACCGTTTATATCGCCGCGGCCGATCCGGCCGGCGACGACATCAAGCTGGCCGAAGCGCTCAAGGGCGCCAGGGCCGTCATCGTCCAGGAACTCTTCTTGACGGCGACCGCCCAACTGGCCGACGTGGTCCTGCCGGCCCAGGCGTACACCGAGCGGGAAGGGACGTTCACCTCCGCCGAACGGCGCGTCCAGCGTTTCTACCCGGCCGTCCCGCCGCGCGGCGACACGGGCGCAGATTTTACGATCACGTCCGCGATCGCCCTGGAAGCCGGGATCGAAATGGAAGGCCGCTCGGCCTCCCTGGTGACGGATCAACTGGCCGCGGCGGTCAAGACATTTGCCGGTCTTTCCTACCTCAAGCTGGCTGAGACGGCCGAGCAGTGGCCGATCGTCGGCCGTGGCGACCTGTATTACGGCGGCACCACCTACGAGAACAAGCAGGGCCTGGGCGTGCAGCTGGCCTTGTCCGCTGCCCTCACCCCTATCCCCTCTCCCGCAGGGCGAGGGGGACTGCGCCCGGATGAGGAACACTGGCTGGGAGTGCCGGTGGCGCGCCTGTACGACCAGGGCGTGACCGTGGCTACTTCGGCATTGCTGCAGGCGCATATCGGCGAAGCGACCGTCTGGCTGCACCCGGCGACCGCCCGGAAACTCGCTGCAGGCGATCTGGCCGACGTCAAAGTCAACGGGGCCTCCGTCAAGGCCAAGGTGGTCCTGGATGAGAGCGTCCCGGCCTCCGTGGCGCTGCTGCCGCGCAGCATGGGGTTCCCGGTCTCCGAGCCGGCGGTTGTGACGGTCAAGGCTGCGAAACAGGAAGGTGCCCGATGACACTGGGACACGTAATCGAGTGGTTGATCAAAGGCTTTGTCCTGGCGCTGATCCTGCTGGGCGGTTTCGCCTACCTGACGCTCTACGAGCGCAAGGTGCTGGCCTGGATGCAGTCCCGCATCGGGCCGAACCGGGCCGGGCCGTGGGGCGTCCTGCAGCCCATCGCCGACGCCGTCAAGCTCATCTTTAAAGAGGAGCTTACCCCGGCCAACGCCGACAAGCTGATCTTCCTGCTGGCCCCGGTCATCACGGTCGTCCCGGCGGTGGTCATCACCGCGGTCATTCCGTGGGGACCCAGCTTCGACATCTTCGGCTACCATCTCAACCTGTACATCGCCGACCTGAACGTCGGTGTGCTCTACATCATGTCGGTCGCCTCGATCGCCGTCTATGGGATCGTCCTGGCGGGCTGGTCGTCGAACAACAAATATGCCATGTTGGGCGGGCTGCGCTCGACAGCCCAGATGATCAGCTACGAGATCGCCCTGGGGCTGTCCTTCGTCTCCGCCATCCTGCTGGCCGGCTCGATGCGCATGCTCGACATCGTGGCGGCCCAGAGCCAGACCTGGTTCGGCTTCATCCCGAAATGGTCTGTGCTGCTCCAGCCGGTCGGGACGGCCATCTTCCTGATCGCCACCCTGGCGGAGGTCAACCGGGCCCCGTTCGACATGCCCGAAGCCGAGCAGGAGCTGACCGCCGGGTACCACACCGAATACTCCGGGATGAAGTTCGCCCTGCTGTTCATGGCCGAATACACCAAGATGATCGCCATCAGCGCCATCGGGGCGACCCTGTTCTTCGGCGGCTATAACGGCCCCTTCGTGTCCCGGTTCCCCTGGCTGGGACCGGTCTGGATGTTCGCCAAGATCTTCGTCCTGCTGTTCGGGATGATCTGGGTGCGGGCCACCTTCCCGCGCATCCGCTACGACCGCCTGATGGCCTTCGGCTGGAAGGTGCTCCTGCCGCTTTCCCTGGCGATCGTTTTCATCACTGCCGTCGGGATCGTGCTGCATGACCAGGTGAATCATTGGTTCCTGCTGGTCATCCCCGTCGGCTCTTTACTGGTAGCAGGTCTCGCGGTCGCCAGCATCGACCGCATGCTCAGGAGGAAAGATTATGCGCGTCGTTGAGCCGTTCGTTGAAATGGCGCGCGGTCTGTGGACCACGCTGAATTACCTGTTCGAAAAGAAGGTGACGACCCAGTACCCGGAACAGAAGAAACCGGTCAAGCCGCGCTTCCGCGGGCGCCATGTCCTCAAGCGCTATGAGAACGGACTGGAAAAATGCATCGGCTGCGCCCTGTGCGCGGCGGCCTGCCCGGCGGATGCCATCTTCGTCGAATCGTCCGAGAACACCGACGAGAAGCGCTTCTCGCCCGGCGACCGCTACGCCAGCACGTATGAGATCAACATGCTGCGCTGCATCTACTGCGGGTTCTGCGAGGATGCCTGCCCGACCGAGGCGATCGTCCTGGGCGACCAGTACGAGTTGTCCTTCACTGACCGAAAGCAGGCGATCTACCCGAAGGAAATGCTGATCGAACCCGCCCCGGCGGGCGCCCAGCCCACCCCGCAGAAGACCGAACCGGGCGTCTATACCCGTTCGGTGCCGGCCATGAAAGACCC
>DATJPX010000002.1:0-13561 GCA_035506155.1 Anaerolineales bacterium | reverse complement strand
GCGCGGCGCCGGGACCAGGCAGGCCATGACGGCCTTTCCATCGAGGAAGACGGTGCAGGCGCCGCACTCGCCTTCGGCGCAGCCTTCCTTCGTGCCGGTCAGGCCGCCTTCCTCGCGCAGCAGGCGCAGGAGGGACTTCTCATGCCCGCTGGTGAAGGTGAAGGCCTTTCCATTGATCTTCGTGTGGATGGGCGACCCTTCGGCGTATTTCCCGCCCGGATGGGCCGTCCTACTGGCGACAGCTTCGCCTCCCCACAGCAGGACCGGGGCTTCCGGCACCTCGGCCTGTTCGCGGCCGTCGCGCAGGGAGCGCAGGGCGCGCGTCACCAGGACGCGGACCATCGCCTTGCGGTAGGCGGCGGAGGAGCGCAGGTCGTCGATCGGGCGGGCCGCCCCGGCGGACAACTCGGCCGCCCGGTTGACCACCTCATCGGTGAGGGCCTTGCCGGCCAGGTAGGCTTCGGCTTCGCTGGCGTGGAGGATGGTGGGGGCGACCGCCCCCAGGGTCAGGACGGCCGTCCTGACCTTCGGCAGGTCGCCGGTCAGGACAACGGCCACGTTGACCAGGGAGATCGCCTGGGCCCGGCGCAGTCCCAGCTTCAGGAAGGTGCCGTGCTGGTTGGCTCGCAGGGACGGGAAGCTGATGTCGACGAGCATCTCGTCGGGCTCGAGGACGGTCCGGCGCACGCCGGTATAGAATTCCTCCAGCGACAGGCTGCGTTTTCCGCGCAGAGAGGCCAGGGTCAGGCGGGCGCCGAGGGCCATCAGGGGAGTGATCGTGTCGTTGGCGGGGCTGGCCGTGACCAGGTTGCCCGCCACCGTGGCGCGGTTGCGAATCTGCGGGGCGCCCACCTGCCAGGCCGCGCTGACCAGCGGGAAGGCGTGCTCGCGCATCAGCTTGGAGGCCGCCACCGCGTTGTGGGTCACCAGAGGCCCGATGTGGATGGTCCCGTCTTGATCCAGGGTGATGCGGTCCAGGTCGGGAAGGCGGGTCACGTCGATCACGCTGTGGATGCCTTTGCGGACGCCCCGTTCGAGCTCGAGCATCAGGTCGGTCGCCCCGGCGATCAGGCGGGTCTTCTCGCGCTGTTCGGCCAGGAGGTGGAGGGTTTCATCGAGGGTGGCAGGAGTAAAGTATTCGTTCCACATAGCCTGTATTAAACCACAAAGTCGCGCAAGATGCTATTGCGCGACTTTGTCGAATGTCACGAATTTAGGCCTGAGGCGCGCCGCTGCCGGTGATGGCCTGGTAGCGCTGGTCGTAGTTCTGGCCGGCCTGCAGGGCCAGGTCGTTGGCGGCCCGGATGGTGGCTTTGACCCCGTCGCTGCCGACGGCCGCGGCGATGTTATCCAGGGCGCCGCTGATCTGGTCGCCCAGGACGAAGAAGGCGGTGTCGAAGGTGTAGATCTTGGCGAGCTCGTTCTCGTTGATCTTGACCGTATCGAAGAAGCCGGAGTAGCCGTAGGAGGCGTTCTTGATCCGGTCGGCGAAGGTGCGCAGTTTCAGCCCGACCGATTCGAGGTCGTCGATGAAGTCCATCTGGCCGGCGTCGGCCAGGTCTTTTTCGAGGCGGGAGGCGCGTGAAGCCAGGTCGGTGTACTTGAGGGCTACCTGGTCGCGCAGCAGCTTGTCGGCGGCGCGGCGGTTGGTCCGCTCGACATAGCCGTTGAAGCCGGGGATGTAGGACAGGAGTTTCTTGAAGATGTCCTGTCCGCCTTTGACTGTTTCGAAAAGGTCGCTCATAGTTCCTCCAGGGAGATATGACGGCAGTTGATTACTTGTTTCGATTATACTGCCAATTGGTTTGAGGTTCGCTTGTACAAATAGAAATACGCCTTTCCGGGAGGAAAGTTGTAGGGTGACATGCGGCCTCGCCCTACAATCCCCGGGACTTGGTATAATGGGGCGATTGTCTGGATAGGGTCTCTTCCGTCTTCAACTCATCAAGGAACCTTACCAGCGAGTCGCCAAGGCACGAGATCCCGGCTGGGGCCTCTTTTTTTCGGCTTCGTGACTCTCTGGTTTTGGCCCCGCCTCAGGCGGGGCGCTACAAAACTTCCAAGGAGAATACTATGATCGTCACCACCAAGCAACTGTTTCAAGCGGCGTACGGCAAGTACGCCATCGGGGCCTACAACATCAACAACCTCGAGCAGACCATGGGCCTGTTCCGCGGCAACATGGACAGCCAGGCCCCCTTCATCATCCAGATCAGCAAGGGCGCCCGGTCCTTTACCCACAAGACCATGCTGGAAGGCTTGATCCGCGCCGCCGACCAGGTCTTCCCGGACGCGATCTTCGCCGTCCACCTGGACCACGGTGACGAGGCCACCTGCTACGACTGCATCAACAGCGGTTTCTATTCCTCCGTCATGATCGACGCCAGCAGCGAGCCGTTCGACGGCAACGTCGCCACGACCAAGCGCGTCGTGGAAGCCGCCCACGCCAAGGGCATCGTCGTCGAGGCTGAGCTCGGCCAGCTGGGCGGCGTCGAGGAGCACGTCAAGGTCGACGAGGCGAATGCCAAGCTGACCGATCCGGAACAGGCGAAGAAGTTCGTCGAGCTGACCGGCTGCGATTCGCTGGCCTGCGCCATCGGCACCAGCCACGGGGCCTTCAAGTTCTCCGGCTCGCAGGGCCTGCACTTCGAGGTGTTGGAGCAGATCCAGAAGCGCCTGCCCGGCTTCCCGCTGGTCATGCATGGCTCCAGCTCGGTCCCGCAGGATGAAGTCGAGCGCATCAACAAGGCCGGCGGCAACCTGAAAGGCGCCAAGGGCGTCAATGCCGACGAGTTCAAGCACGCCGCCGAGCTGGGCGTGACCAAGATCAACATCGACACCGACGGTCGCCTGGTCTGGACCCGCGTCCACCGTGAGTTCTTCCGGGACTTCCCCGAGAAATTCGACCTGCGCGACCCCGGCAAGATCTTCATGAGCGAATACGCCAAGTTCATCGCCCAGAAGAACGAAAAACTGGGCTCAGCCGGACAGCTCGAGAGCGTCCGCAAGCTGGTCAAATAATCATCGTACGGGCACGGCGCCGCCGTGCCCGTACTGTCTAATATGCCTGCCTCCGACCAGGGTGTGACGCTCGACCGGTACATGCTCATCCCGCGCGTGTTGATCTTCCTCACGCGCGGGATTTCGGTTCTATTGATCAAGGGCGCCCCGACCAAACGCCTGTGGGCGGACAAATACAACGGGGTAGGTGGGCACGTCGAGCGCGGCGAGGACCTGCTCTCCGCCGCCCGGCGGGAGCTCCTGGAGGAGACCGGGCTTTCCGCGGACCTCCGGCTGTGTGGATCGTTCGTGGTGGAGACCGGTCAAAATCCCGGCGTTGGGGTGTTCGTCTTCACGGGTGAGTGCCCGGATGGGGAGCCGAAGGCTTCCCCGGAGGGGACGCTGGAGTGGGTCCCGCTGGACGCGGTCGCCGGGCTCCCGGCTGTGGAAGACCTGCCGATATTGATCGAGCGCCTGCGCCGGATGAAACGAGACGATCCGCCCTTTTTCGCCCGCCTGACTTACACTGAGACCGGGAAACCGGTCCTGCAGTTTGCCGAATAAGGAACCGGCCGCCAGAAACCTGGCGGCCGGATGTTTTTCATACCACGGTGGAGCTTTCCTTGGGGGCTTCCGCGTTCCCCCTGGCCGCCCGCAGCCACATCGTGAAGGTGCTGCCCTGGCCGGGCACGCTGGCCACGTCCAGCTTGCCCTTGTGCTGCTCGATGACCTGCTTGGTGATCGCCAGCCCCAGGCCCAGCCCTTCGAAGAGCTGGTCGCCGCTCTTGTCCATGTGGTAGAAGCGGTCGAAGATGTGCGGCAGGGCTTCGGGAGAGATGCCGATGCCGTGATCGCTCACTTCGATGGCGATCTGGTCGTTCTTGTGGCGCAGGCGGATCTCCACCTTCCCGCCCTGCGGGCTGAACTTGACGGCGTTGTCCACCAGGGCGGTCAGGGCCCGCTCCAGGCTCTTGGGGTCGCCCAGCACCGCCGGCAGGAACATCTCGGACTTGACCGACAGGTCCACGCCCTGGCCTTTGGCTTTCTCGGTATAGCGGTTGGTGATCTGGCGGGCCAGGTCGGCCATGTTGACCGCCGCGAACTGGTCGAGGATCAGCTCCATCTCCTGGACGAACAGGATGTCGTTGACCAGGGTGGCGATCTGCTGGACGTTGCGGTTGACCGTATCCAGGGCATCCCTGGTCTTGTCGGGCGGGATGGCGCCCTTCTGGAGCATCTGCAGGTACCCGCCGGCCGCCATCAGGGGCGTGCGCAGTTGGTGCGAAATGTTGGTCAGGAAGTCCCGGCGGGCGACCTCCTGCTCGGCCAGCTTCTGGTAGGCTTCGGCCAGTTCGGCGGCGCGCATGCGCAGGTCGTCGATGGCCAGCTCGTCGTTCTCGCGCAGCCGTCGGCTGATCTCCCGGACCATCGCCACCGAGATGCTGCTGCTCTTCTTCAGGACCCGGTCGAAGGCGTCCTTGTTGATCTCCAGGGCGATCAGCGGGGTGGTGGTCTTGACGGTGGCGGCGCGGGGTGCGTCGTGGATGAGGGCCATCTCCCCGAAGAAGTCGCCTTCGCCGAGGGTCTTCAGCAGGCGCGTCTCCACGTTGTTGATCACCTTGGTGACCTCCACCTTGCCTTCCAGGATCAGGTAGAAGGTGGTTTCCACGGCATTCTCGTGGCAGAGCACCTGGCCGGCCGGGTAGTTGGCCAGCTTGCTGTTGCTGATGAGCTCGGTCACCTCCCCGGCGGTGATGCCGGGGAAGGCCCGTGGGATGATCTTGGCGGGAGAACGGCTGCTGGTCATGGGGAACCCTCGGGATTATTGGGCGGGATGGACTTTCTCTTCTTCCGGAGCGGCCTGGACGGCCTGTTTCTGGATGGAGGTAAAGATCAGCACGACCAGCAGGATGACGCCGATCATGAAGAGCGGGGTCTCGATGCAAAAGCTGAGCCAGCTATATGTGATGTAGGTGCCGCCGGCCTTGAGCAGGGCCGGCAGGACGACCAACGCCAGGACATCGCGCGCCACCACCGCCAGGCCGAGCAGGAAGAAGGCCGCCGTCGCCAGGCTGCCCAGGCGGGTCTGCCTGCGCACCAGGGCGATCACGCCGGCGGCGATCCCGACCAGGTAGGCCAGACAGAGCAATGCATCCGCAGTAATGGAAAGGACACCGGTGATATTCATCGTCTTGGATTTCCCTTGTCTCTCCCGCTCATCCGGCCTTATAGCCGATCATGCGCAGGAAGCCTTTGCGCCAGGTGATGTCTTCCTCGCCTTCCACGCCCAGGGGTGAGGAGCCGTCTACCACGCCCAGGATGCCGCCGCCCTGCTCCGTCCGGGCGACCAGCACCTCGGTCGGGTTGGCGGTGGCGCAGAAGATCCGGCAGACCTCGGTCACGTTTTTGACGGCGTTCAGGACGTTGACGGGATAGAAGCCGTCTGCCAGGAACAGGATGAATGAATGGCCCGCCCCGATGGCCAGGGCGTTCTTCTTTGCTAGTTCGGTCATCGCCTCGTCCGTCCCGGACCAGCGCACCAGGCATTTGCCGGAGGCTTCACAGAAGGCCAGCCCGAACTTGATCCCTGGGACGGCGTTCACCAGGGCTTCGTGGACATCCTCGACCGTCTTGATGAAGTGCGATTGCCCGAGGATGAAATTGACGTTCTCCGGTTTTTCGATCCTGACAGTCTGAATATCCATACCGACCTCCACACCTGATGATTATATAATACGGATGGTTTATCATACAACAGGGATGCGAATCCGGATATCCCCATTTTGTCGGAAGGTGTCGAATGAACAAACCAAATATCGGTATTTCCCTTGGCTGTATTCTCCTGGCTCTCCTCGCGGCGTGCGCCGCACCGGCCGGACCGGTCCCGACGGCGGGCGTCTCGCCGCTGCCGGCGACGGCCCTCCCGTCCGCGACGACGGCCCCGACCTCCACGGAAGTCCCTCCGCCGACCGCGGTCCCGCCGGTGCCGGACTTCGCCCATATCATCGTGATCCTGTTCGAGAACCATGAGTTCGACGTGGTGATCGACAACCACCAGATGCCGAATTACAACGGGCTGGCCGAGCGCTATTCCCTGCTGACCCAGTATTACGCCGTCACCCATCCCAGCTTGCCGAACTACATCGCCCTGTTTGGCGGGGACACGTTCGGGATCACCAGCGATTGCTCCAAGTGTTTCGTCAACGCCCCCAGCCTGCCCGACCAGCTCGAAGCGACCGGGAAGACCTGGAAAGCCTACCTGGAGGACATGCCCTCGCCCTGCTACATCGGCGACACAGCCACCTACGTCCAGAAGCACGATCCATTCATTTATTTCGACCCGATCCGCCTGGACGCGGCCCGCTGCGGGCGCTCGGTGGTCCCGCTGACCCAGCTTTCCGGGGACCTGGCCTCCGGCGCCTTCCCGGATTTTGCCTTCATCATGCCGAACATCTGCAATTCGGCCCACGATGAGTACATCAACCCGGCCTGTTCGGTGAAGACGGCCGACGAATGGCTCGGGAACATGGTCTATGAGCTGCAGACCGACCTGGACCCGACCGGCGAATCCTACCTGATCGCCGTCACCTGGGACGAGGGCCAGGGGAACCATTCCTGCTGCGGCCTGCCAAAGGACGCCGGCGGGCGGGTCGCCACGCTGCTGATCTCCCCGCAGGCGAAGGCCGGCTTCCAGGACCCCACGCCGTACACCCATTATTCCCTGCTGAAGACGATCGAGGCGGCCTGGGGCCTGCCGTACCTGGGTCACGCCGCGGATGCAAACAACGCCCTGATTGCGGCCCCCTGGAAGTAAAAGAGGACGCGGACGGGTCCGGATCGGCGCAGAGCGGAGGAATCGTCCAAAATTCCGCCCGCCTCTGCGCTTTTCGGCGTTCAAAATTTTTCCTAATTGCCGGAGGGTCTTTCCCAGTCTGCGATGCCCCCATCGACGATCTCAAACAATGGATGCGGATCGGGAAATGCGATCCGTTCGAGCTCGTCCAGGCGTTCAGGGTCCCGGCGGGCTAGTTTCCGCTTCAAATGCTCCCATTCGTAGGCGAGTTGTCCGCGGTGGAGGGGGATTTGCCGCTGGGGGCGGCCCGGTCCGATCTTCGCCCGGTCGAAGGAATAGCCGCGCCTTTCCGCCTCGTCCGCCAGGGCCGACAGGTAGCCGGCGATGGCCGCCAGGGGATCGGGCGCGGCGCGAAAACGAAGGAGCTGGGGATGGTTCCGGTAGCCGCGCGTCTCCCCTCTCAACACCTTTTGGGCCAGCAGGGACTCCCGCCAGCAGGCCAGCAATCCCTGCCGGTCGAGAACCTTCGGGTGGAGCGACCAGAGGCGCATTACGGGGCGGGGAAACCCGGGAAGAGCCTTTGCAGCAGGGCCAGGAAGGCCGGGTCCGCGCCGTTCCCGCCGAGGAAGTGGGGCGCCAGGGCCAACCCGCCCAGGGCATAGAAGGGTGAGATCGCCAGCCCGCCCAGGGCCAGGAAGACGCCCAGCGCGCCGCCGCCGACGGCGAGTCCGCCGATGGCCAGCCCGCCGAAGGCGAGAATGCCCAGGCTCATACCGCCGAGGCAGACGCCGCCCGCGGCAAGTCCGCCCAGAGCGAAGACGCCGATGGCCATGTTGCCGATGGCGATGATGCCCCTGGCAACCCGCGGCCGCATGGTCTGTGGGTCGTAGCCGCTGGCAATATGGATCAAAGGCAGGCCGAAGAGCTGCGTCTCGGATTTGTACTCGTAGCCGTAATAAGCGGCCGGGACGAACATCGGCGCCGCGGCCCCGGCCGGGCGGGTGCGCCCGTCCAGCCATTCGCCGCAGTAGCGGCATTTGACGGCGTCGTCCTGGATCTGTTCTGCGCAGTATGGACAGGCTTTCATGGCAGCCTCCTTCTTGGAATTAAAAATCCATCTAAATCCTACTGAAATCCGGATTTTGTCTCCTGGAATTTTGCCGGTCGGTCCCAGGAGGTTATGTACAGACCACTACATCAATTTCGTCACAGATAAAAGCGACGAAAGGGAGATGCTTGAATATCTGAAAAGATAGTTTTTGTCGACGAATCCGTGTTCGTCTTTTCATTTGTGGTTCACCCAGAGGTCGCCGAGGCGGTTCCAAATTCTACCCCGATCCGGTTTCCTTCTTTTCGTAGAATACCAGCAGGGTGCTGCCGTAACGGCGCTCGTCGAACTTCTCCAGGTTCTTCAGCTCCTGGTCCTGGTATTCGCGCGGGTGGATCTGGGCGATCACCCAGGCGCCCTCGCTCAACCAGCCGGGATTGGCGTCCAGCGCCAGCAGGGCCCGGGACCACATTTCCTTGTACTGAGGCGGAGCGATGTAGACATAGTCGAAATCCCGGGTCGGGGATGCCGCCAGCATGGCGAAGGCGTCGCCGCGCTTGACCTCGGCCTGGGCGGAGAAGCAGCAGTGCTCCAGGTTCCACTGGATGGTTTCGATCGGCAGGCGGTTCAGCTCACTGAAACGGACGAAGCTGGCGCCCCGGCTGAGGGCTTCGATGCCGATCGCGCCGGTCCCGCCGAACAGGTCCCACCAGTTGGACTCCTGCACGTCGCTGGCCAGGATGTTGAAGAGGGCCTGCTTGACCATGTCGGTTACCGGGCGGGTGGTGTCGCCGGGGACGTCCTTCAGCTTGCGGCCCTTGGCCGAGCCGGAGACCACGCGCAAGGTGCTCATCGGGCGACCCCCACGCTCTGCCGGGCTGCCAGGATATTCCCCTGCGGGGCGATCACCGGGACGACGCAGCCGGTGCCGAGCAATAGCCGGCGGCCCCTGGTCTGGCGGATGGCGTCGGCGGCTTCCTTGCGGACCTGGGAGCCGTCCCCGAAGACGATGGTTTCCTGGCTGATCCCGCCGCAGACGATGCCGGCGAAACGCTTCTGGGCTTCGGCCAGCGAGGGGGGCGTTTCCCGGTCATGCCAGTTGACGATCTGGACCGGGTACTCGAGGAGCAGGTCGAAATAAACGTCCGAGCCGTGCAGGTGGAGCAGGTTGCACCACAACGGCTTGGCGGCCTTCATGACGGTCCGGTCGGCGGGCAGGCCGAAGGTCTTGTATTCCTCCAGGGAGAGCACGCCCGCCTGGGCGTGCTGGACGGCGTAGAAGATCCCATCGATGTCGGTCTCCAGGCAGGCTTCCACGAAGCGGCGGGTCGTCTCGGCGATGGTCGCCAGGCCTTTCAGGACCGCCTCGGGATACAGGCGCAGGTGGACGGCCAGGGTGTCGGCCTCGACTAGGTGTTTGGCCTGGGCGAGCGGGCTGAAGACCGTCTGCAGGACCGGCACGTCGGGGCCCAGTCCGGCGCAGATCCGGCGCAGGCAGTCGACCTGGGCGGCAAGATTCCCGGCCTTGCGCGGGTCGAGGACCTTGAGACGCTCCCAGTCCTTAGGCGAGTGGACGACGCTTTTGGTGTAGCGGCGCGTCCCTTCGGTGTGTCCTTCCCAGACGTCCTCCACGCCCCAATCCTTCAGGCAGAAAGAGGAGGCCGGGGTGACCTTGACCAGGTCGAAATCGTAGTGCCCCTGGAAGTCGATCACGGCGGCAGCCAGCGATTCGGGGACCTGATCGTCGACGGGAAAATGCCGCCACAGGGCCACCGGCGGGCGGTCCAGGGCGGGATCGTTTTTCAGGCAGGCTTGCAGGCGTTCACGGTGGGTGAGTGACATATCGAGGTTACCTTTCAATGGATTGGAACACTTTCAGCCAGCCTTCGGCGATCAATTGCGCGCCCTGGCTGGCGGGATGGACGATGTCCATGTACATTTTATCCGTACCGGCATGGTCGTGGTAGATCTGCCAGGCATCCACCAGGGAAACGGGTTTCCCGCTGGCGGAATAATCCGTCACCATCTTCCGTTGGGCCTCCGCCAGTTGTCCCAACCCGAGGTTGAAGTCGCAGCGGCGGTCGAGCTCCCAGACGAGCTGGTTGTCGGAGGTCATATGGCTCCAGGGAAACGTCCCGTCGACTGGGATGGACGTGATGACGATGACCGGAACTTTCGCGGCGAGGAGCGCGTCGATCTGCGCCCGCATGTACTTGATGTGCTGGTCGACGTAGGCAGTCAGCTTGTACTGGACCAGGCGATCCGTGGTCGGGTCGAAGATGCCTGGGCAGCCGCCCAGGTCGTTGACGCCCCACCAGAGCGTGACTAGGTCGGGGTGGAGATCCAGGACGTTCTTCTGCAGGTTCTCAAAACCCCACTGCGCGCTCCGTCCGCCGTGGTTCTGGACGATCACGGTATCAGCCGGATCGAGCTTCTGCCTCAGATCGTCCACGATCGAAAAACCAACCTCCCCCTCGTGGCTGACGTCCCCGACTTTCAGCACGCTGTCCCCGTAGAAGAGCAGGGTCAGCGGCTTGGGCGTGGAGGTGGCCGTGGGGATGAATACCGCGGTCGGTCGAGAAGTGGGGGATGGAGTTGGGGAGGGATTAAAGCTTGGCGTTGCGGACGGATGGGGGCCGGGAGCGGTCCCGCAGCCGGCCAGGAGGATCATGGCAACCAAGAGGATTGGCAGACGGTTTCGCATCTGGAAAGGATCTGGGCCTGCTCAGGCCGGCTGTTCGCGGAAGAATTCGCGCGTGGCAGCTTGCAACTCCTGCGAGAGCCCGGGCAGCATGCGCCGGAAGGTGCGCAGCATCATCGGGCGGGGTTTGTCGCGCAGCACATCGCGCAGGAATGAGGTCGTCTCGGTCATGGAGACGCGCTCGAGGGCGGCCAGGCAGGCCTGCAGGTCCAGCTGGGTGGATGGTCCAGCTGCGAGGACGGCCGGGCGCAGGATGCGGAAGACCGCCGGCAGGTTCTCGAAGCGCGAGTCCTGCAGGACCGGGATGAGCGCCTGCAGCCCCCAGACCTGCAGGGAGGCGCGCGGCGAAGCCAGCCAGCCTTCGAGCAGGATGAAGTAGACGTCCGGGTTCTCCCGGCGGACGCGCGCCAGGGCATCCGTCAGCAGGGCGGCCCGGACTTCCTTGTCCGTGGACTGGTTGAGCCAGTCCGGCAGCCGTGTCAGGGCGGGGATGGCCGGGGCGGAGGGAGTGCTGCCGAGCAGCTTGGCGGCCAGCAGGCGCGACTCGAGCGTCCCGGCGTCCCAGAGGGCCTTGGTCAGCGTCACGGCTTCGATCGGGTGGAGCTCGGCTTGGGCGGCCAGCTCGCTCTCGATCTGGCGCAGGACCGGCCGGGGTGTGCGGTAGGTCGGCAGGGAAAGGCGCTTGACGATCTGGGTGGCGCGGATGGTGCGGTTGGTGTAATAGTCGAGCAGCTCGTCCAGGTCGACGAGGAAGGCCTCCGGCCGGTCGAATTTTTCGGCCAGCCGGGCAGCCTGGATCTTGAGGCGGGCGAGGTCAATTGCGGGCATTGGAACGGTGAATGCAGAAGTCAGAAGGCGAAATGTGGAATGAGGAGGCTGGTTTCACCCATTGTACTCGACCGGAACAATCGTGGCGGCCAGTTCCGCTTGTAGCCTCTCCAACTCACCGCGCAGGCGCGGGAGCAGGTCGGCGAGCGGGACGATGGTCTTGTCGGGCTGTGTGCGCAGCTTCAGCTCCAGGCCGCCCTGCCCGAGGGCGCGCTCGCTGACGGTGACCCGCAGCGGCAGGCCGATCAGGTCGGCATCGTTGAACTTGACCCCTGGGCTCTCGTCCCGGTCGTCGTAGAGGACCTCGAATCCGGCCGTGAGCAGGTCGGAGTACAGTTTATCGGCGATCGACTCGTTTTTCGTGTCGCCCTTGCCGCGCAGCAACACCAGGTGGACCTGGTAGGGCGCGATGGTGACCGGCCAGACCAGCCCGCCTTCGTCGTGATGGGCCTCGGCGGCGCAGGCCAGAAGGCGGCCGACCCCGATGCCGTACGAGCCCATGACGACCGGTTTGGGCTGGCCGTCGTGGTCGAGATACGTGCATCCAAGGGCATCGGAATAGCGCGTGCCGAGCTGGAAGATGTTGCCCACCTCCACGCCCCGCGACATTCCCATGGGAGCGCCGCACTCGGGACAGGCGGACCCCTCGTCGGCAGCGGCCAGGTCGGTGACCAGCGCGGCGCTGTAATCGCGCCCGTAGTTGATATTCAGCAGGTGATAGTCGGTCTCGTTGGCGCCCGCCACCAGGTTGGGGGAGGCGGGGAGGATGTCGTCGACCACCGTCAGGACATTTTTCAGCCCGACGGGCGAGGCAAATCCCGGCACCGCCCCAATTGCCCGGATCTCCTCTTCGGTGGCCGGGCGTAAGTCGCGGGCATGCACGGCATTGGCAAGCTTGGTCTCGTTCAGTTCCATGTCGCCGCGCACGACCGCGAAGACGAATTGCTCGGTCGTCTCCTCACCATCCGGGACGGTCGCCATGAAGAAGACCGCCTTGGCGGTCCTAGCCTTCGGCACGCCCAGGAAGTTCGCCAGGTCCTCGATAGACTTGCACTCGGGCGTTTTCACTTTATCGATCGCCCTGGGTTCCTCTGATGCGGCGGCCGGCTTGCGGAAACGGGCCACCTGGCGGTTGGCAGTGTACCCGCACTTCTTGCAGATCAAGAGGCTGTCCTCGCCGATCGGGCTGAGGTACATGTACTCGTGGGCCAGCTTCCCGCCCATCATGCCGGTGTCGGAGCGGACCGCGATCACGTCCAGGCCGCAGCGACGGTAGATGTTGAAATAGGCCTGGTAGTGGGCGCGGTACTGCTTCTCCAGTCCGGCCCAATCCGCATCCAGGCTGTAGCTGTCCTTCATGGTAAATTCCCTGACGCGAATGAGCCCGGCGCGCGGCCGTGGATCGTCGCGCCATTTCGTCTGGATGTGATAGACCAGCCGAGGCAGCTGCTTGTAGGATTGGATTTCCCGGCGGACGAGGTCGGCGACGGCTTCCTCGTGGGTCATCGCCAGGACCATATCGTGGTCGTTCTTGTCCTTGAAGCGGCCCATCTCCGAACCGATCTGGTACCACCGCCCGGTCTCCTTCCACAGGTCGGCCGGCTGGACGACCGGCATGGAGATCTCCTGCCCGCCGATGGCGTCCATCTCCTCGCGCAGGATGGCCTCGATCTTTTGGGCGACCCGCTTGCCGAGGTGCAGGCTCGAGAAGATCCCGGCCCCGAGGGGACGGATGAAACCGGCCCGCAGGAGCAACTGGTGGCTGGCGACGTCCGCCTCGCTGGGGGCGTCGCGGAGGGTCTGGCCGAAGATGGCTGACATTTTCATGGGAACGCTCGCTTATTTGTACGGGCGAGGTATGCCTCGCCCGTACCGTAGATTAATATGCCTTGGCGAAATAGACCTTGTGCTTGGCGTCCTTGCCGCAGACGATGCACTTGCCATGACCCTCGGGCTGGTCGAGCGGGATGCAGCGGGTGGTTGCTTTGGTGTCTTCCTTGACCTTGGCCTCGCACTCGGCCGATTCGCACCACCAGGAATACGCCCAGCCGTTCTGGACGACTTCGGTCAGCTCGGCGTAATCTTTGGGATCGAAGATGTGGCTGTCCCGGAAGGCGGTGGCCTTCTCGAGCAGGGATTTCTGGATCGCGGTCAGCAGGTCCGTCACCGCCGCGGCCAGGCCGGCCTGCGG
>DATJPX010000001.1:0-5732 GCA_035506155.1 Anaerolineales bacterium | reverse complement strand
GGAACAGGCTGCCGGAAGATCCAGTCAGCAAGGAAAGTTGGGTTGGCGGACTGGGGTCCTATGATTTTGCAATTGGGACCACGCTGGCCCTTCGTTCAGAGTTGCCGCATTTCCGCAAGGAGCATGTGGTGATTGGCTATGTCGGTATTAAGACCATCATAGTCGATAAGGTATACGAGGAGATAGAGGAATACCTCATGTTGGACACCCGAGATGGGAGCGTTGCGGCGGTTGATTCTCTTGGTGCAACAAGAAAGATCGCTGCCAATTTCGAAGAGTGGATCACTCCAGAGCTTCTGAGGGCAACACTCAAAGACAAGTATACCAGTAACCTTACCGTTATTGTCTTTGATAATGAGCACAAGGCTGAGGAAGCGCGACTGAAGCTCCTGGAGCTGCGGCGCGAGGGCTTTATTGATCTGGAGGACGTAGTGGTCGTGGTGAAGGAGCAGGACGGCACGGCTAGATATCACCCGCTGCACAGACTGGCAAGGAAGGGGGTGATTGCGGGAAGCATTACGGGCCTTATAGTTGGCAGTATTCTCCTCAGTCCGGTGATCGGGGCTGTTTTGGGCGCGGTTACCGGGGCCATCTCCGCTTCTCTATATGATGTGGGTATCGAAGACCAGTTCATGAGAGATTTGTCTCAAAAGTTTAAACCTGGATGCTCCGCCTTGTTCACTTTGGTGCGCAAGGCCGACCTCGAGCACGTGGGAGAAGCGTTCCGCGGCTTTGGCGGCAAGGTGCTTGTGAACACGGTTAGCAAAGAGGGAGAAGCTGCCCTGCAGAAGCTTATTGATCCAACGGGCGAAAGAGCCGACCAGGAGGAGCCGGTGCAATGAGATTTTTATCAGCTATAGGTTTCGTTTTGATCTTTTTTGTGCTGACTTCCTGTTCCCAGGGGAAGAGTGGGGAGCAGCCCGCCACCAATGCGATACCGATAAAAACGGGACAGGTGCGACACGTGCAAAAGTACGAAACCGTATCGGTAAGCGGTACGGTGACCTCGCCTGACGCTGCGGTGCCGGTTTCTTTTCTGGTCTCGGGGAAGGTGATCCAGGTGGTGCCTCGGGAGGGCGATTACATCGAAAAGGGACAACTTCTGGCGGTTATCGACCCGATTGACTATGAGCTGTCGCTTCAGGCCGCATCCGCGCAGGTCGGACAGGCAAAGGTCGCCCTAAATCGCAGTCAAGACGAATACGCCCGGATGAAATTCTTGTATGAGTCCAGGAGCCTTGCGGAGAATGATTTTGAAAAATACAAGGCGGCCTATCTGAGCGCCAAAGAGCAGGTGTATCAGGCAATCGCAAACGAAAAGCTGGCCCGAAAGCACTTGAGCGATGCGTCGCTTTATGCCCCCGCCGCCGGTTTTATTTCGAAGCGGGCAATCGAACCGGGCCAGACTGCAAGTTCCGGGAACCCTGTTTTCGAAATCGTGAAGCTCGATCCGGTGGAGATCAACGTGGGCGTGCCGGAGACCGACATTCATCTCGTCAGGGTCGGGCAGGCGGCTGCCGTCGCGATCCCTGCTTTGCCGACGGAATTGTTCGAAGGAAAAGTGCTGGTCATCAACGTCTCGGCCGATCCCAATACCCGAACGTACATGACGCGGATTGTGGTGCCCAATCCCGCCCATATCCTCCGGGTCGGAATGGTCGCCGAGGCCAGGATCCAGGGAGACAGGGTCCTGGACCTGATGACCCTTCCGGCCGAGACCATCTTGAGGGACCCGCAGGGGGCGACCATTGTTTTTCTATACTACCCTGAACAGCAACGCGTCTATGCGAGGCGGGTCGAAACGGGAGTCGTTTACGGCCGGGAAATCGCGATCAGAAACGGCCTTTCGGGCGATGAGGCAATCGTTTTTGCAGGACAGGAGAGGCTCCGGGACGGGACCGCCGTTTCGTTAGTGCGGGAAAGCACCTCCGATGGGACGCTGAACAAGCCGGGGGAAAGAGAGGTGCGGCAATGAACCCGGCAAATGCATCTCTGCGCTACCCGACAGTTGCTTTGATCCTTGCCGCCATGGCCGTCTCGGTCGGGCTTTATGCCTTTCTCTACATGCCGCGCACGGAAGATCCCACCATCACTATTCGCACCGGCCTGGTGATCGCACTTTATCCGGGCGCAACTTCCGAGCAGGTCGAAAAGCAGGTAACAAAAACCCTGGAAAAACACATCTTCAAATTTCCGGAAATCCGCAAGGAGAAAACCTATTCAACCAGCCGCCCGGGCCTGGTCATCATAAACGTGGAACTCGAAGACAACGTGAAAAACTCAGACATCGTATGGGCCAAAATACGCCACGAGATGAACGAGGTCCGCGAAACGGAGCTGCCCGATGGTGTCCGGGGACCAATTGTAAACTCGGATTTCGGCGACACTATAGCAATGCTTTTGGCTATACACGGCAAGCGCTATGGCTACCGCGAACTGCGTGACTACGTGGATACAATTCAAGATGAGCTGCGCACGATTCGCGAGGTGGGCAAACTGGCCATGTATGGCCAGCAGAGCGAACAGATCTGGATAACGAGCGAACTTGAGCGCGTTTCGCAGTATTTCGCGGACCCCGATAAGGTGATCCAGGCTCTTAAACAGCGAAATATTATCGAGAGTTCCGGCCATTTTGAAGCCGATCGCACAAAAATTCCCCTGCGCACAACAGGCCTTTTCAACACGGAGGAAGAGATCAGGAATGTGCTCGTGGACTACTCCCGGACAGGAGAGCCTGTATATATCCGCGACTTTGCCGAGGTAGAGCGGCGATACCAGGACCCGACATTCATGGTGCGCTATGACGGCGATCCCTGCCTGATGTTGTCCGTTGAAATGCAGAAGGGGAAGAATATAGTCGAACTCGGCGAAAGTATACGGGATATATTTATCCGCCTCAGCTCCCTGCTGCCGCCTGATATCCGGATCGATCTCATCGCCAATCAGCCTGAGGTCGTTAAGGAACGAATAACGCATCTCAGCCATGAATTCATGATAGCCATCGCATCCGTGGTGTTCGTCACGATAATGCTGCTGCCGTTCCGGGTGGCGGTGATCGCGGCACTCGCCATTCCAATAACGCTCTGCACAACCCTGGGGGCAATGAACGCCATCGGGGTCACACTGCATCAGGTCTCTATCGCTGCGCTCATTGTGGTCCTCGGGATCGTCGTGGACGATGCCATCGTCATTGCCGATAATTACGTGGATCTTCTCGACCGCAAGGTCCCCAGGGCCGAGGCCGCCTGGCGCTGCGTTGAAGAAGTCATCGTTCCGGTCCTTGCCGCAACGGCGACAATCATCTTCTCTTTCCTGCCTCTGCTGATAATTACGGGATCGGCCGGCGAGTTTATCAGCGCGCTTCCAATAACTGTCGCCTTAGCCCTTACCGTGTCGTTCATTGTGGCCGTCTTCATAACACCGATTTTCTGCCGGTTCTTTATCAAGAAAGGCCTCCACGACGAAAGCGGCGACAAGGACACAGGAGGTAAAAAGAAATTCAGCATCCTGAATGTAATCCAGAACGTATACAGGGTAGTAATCGTCTTTTTCATGCGCCATAAGGTCCCGGCCATGACGCTGGGGGTGGGAGCATTGGCGGTCGGGCTCCTTTTGTTCAGATTCGTGCCGCAGCAGTTTTTTCCGTCGGCGGAACGCAACCAGTTCGTGATCGACGTGTGGATGGGCCAGGGCGCCCGCATAGAGGCCACGGACGCGGTGATGCGCCGGATAGAAGCGTACATGAAAGGGAGGAAGGAAATTGAGCACTTTGCAACTTTTGTCGGCCAGAGCGCACCGAGGTTTTATTACAATGTCGATCCTCAACAGCCGGATGCCGCATACGGGGAATTCATCGTAAACACCCGCTCAGCGAAGGAAACACCTGCATTGGTGGAAGATCTCCGGAAATCACTTGCAGCGCTGGCCCCCGAAGCCCTTGTAATAGTCAAGGAACTGCAGCAGGGAATGTCATTGCAGGCCCCTGTCGAGGTGCGAATCGTAGGTGACGACCTCCAGGAATTGAAGCGGATCGGCGCCCAGGTGGAGGAAATGCTCGTTCAGGTCCCCTTCTCGGTTTTCGTCCACCGTGATTATTTCAACGAATCCTGCATGCTCGACGTAAACGTCAACGAGGAACTGGCAAACAGGCTCGGAATAACCAGTTCTTTTATATCGAAGATCGTGGATGGAGCATTTGACGGTGTTCCCGTGAGCACGTTCTGGGAAGGCGACCGGTCCGTGACCATTCTGCTCCGTCTCACACAGGCCGCCCGCTCCTCTTTCGGGAACGTGCGCGATGCCTACGTAAGTTCACAGGTGACAAAAGCGAGAGTGCCTCTTCGCGCCGTCTCCACGCTGGAGCCGGAATGGCAGACCAGCAGGATCGTGCGCCGCAACGGAGTGAGGACCCTGACTGTTCAAGCCTTCGTGGACGGCGGCCATTATGCATCGGAACTTCTCAATGCGGTCCGGCCAGCCATCGAAAAGCTGCCGCTCCCGCCGGGGTACAGAATTGAATACGGAGGGGATAAGCTCAACAGTGAGGAGACCCTTCCCGAGATGGTGACAGCACTTGGCATCAGTCTCGTCGCCATCTTCCTCACCCTGCTTATACAGTTCAGACAAGTATCGGAGGTAATGATCGTGATGTCGTCGATTCCTCTCGCAATGCCCGGCGCCGTCCTGGGACTGATCATTACGCGCAACCCGTTCGGGTTTACCGCTTTCATGGGACTGATCAGCCTGTGCGGGATTGTTGTGCGAAACGCAATAATTCTCGTCGACTACATTAATGAGAGGATACGAGAGGGACACCCGCTTGAGCAAGCCGCAACCGAGGCAGGCGAGCGCCGGCTTCGGCCGATCTTTCTGACCACAATGGCTGCAGCCGCAGGAGTACTGCCAATGATCCTTTCCAAGTCAAGCTTGTGGAGCCCCCTGGCAAGCGTTATCGCGATTGGCCTGGTCTGGTCAATGTTTATCACCCTGCTTGTGGTCCCGGTGCTGTTTGTAATAGTCAAGTCCCGCATGATAAAGCCTACAGCGGCTGCCGTGGCGGCGCTCATCGCGGCGCTCGTTCTTGCAGCGAGCCCGGTACGTGCGGAAACAATGCAGCTGACCCTGCCCGAGGCTGTCGACCTCGCCCTCAAGGGGAACTCAGGGATCAAGATCGCTCGTGCCAAAGTCGATGAGAAGGTAAAGAAGGTCGATTCCACCTCTGCGGACTACTATCCGCACCTGTCCAACTATTCCTGGTACATGGGCACCTCCGAGTCACAATTGGTGAATATCCCGTCGCCTGTGCCGGGTCTTGTATTCCCCGTCTCAGAGTCCGCATTAAATCAGGGTTCTTCCTCTTTTTTCGTCAACAGTACGATCCTCGCCCAACCGTTGACGCAGCTCATAAAAATCCACGAAGCCACCGGAATTGCACGATCCGACAAGAAGGTGGCGGAGGCGGACAAAAAAAACGCGGAAGATGATGTCATTCTTGCCGTGCACCAACTCTACTACGGCCTTCTTGTGGCCAAAAAACAAAAGGAGGCAGCGGAGGCCGGGCTTTCGTCGGCCCTGGAAAGCCAGCGCGAGGCGGAGAACGCAGTTCGTGCCAGGAACCTGCTCGAGGTGAGCATAACCGAAAGCCGCACCGCCGTCCTGCAAAACAAGCAATCTCTTCTGGCGGCGAATATCCGGATCGCGGACTTTAATGCGGAACTGAATCGGCTTTTAAG